>NZ_JAGPXK010000016.1:0-114921 GCF_018070675.1 Nocardiopsis sp. B62
GGGCGGGCGCCGCGCCCGCCCCCCACGGCTGTGCACAGAAGGGAGGGGCTTCCTACTCGACCGGCTCGTTGAGGATCGTGGTCAGCTGCTCGTTGGCGCCTTCCAGGACCTCCTCGGGGTCGCCGCCCCGAACGATGTCGAGCACGGCGCCGGGCAGGATCTTGTTGTCCAGGTCGGCGGCGTTCCAGCGCGGGGTGCTGGGGAAGAAGCGCGTGTTCTGCATGCTGGTGGCCGCGGCCGAGCGGGCGGGGTCGTTCTGGTACTCGTCCGCCTCGAGCAGCTCCGGGTAGGCCGGGAAGAAGCCCGCGACGTCGGCGTAGGCCTTGCCGCCCTCCTGGTCACCCAGGACGCCGAGCAGGTCGAAGGCCTCGTCCGGGTACGAGGTGAGACCGAAGACGGTCAGGGCCGAACCGCCCGCGAAGACCGGGGCGATGCCGTCGGCGCCGGGGATCGGGGCGGAGGCGATGTTGTCCAGGACCTCGGGGTCCTCGGCCTGCTCCTCCATGGAGCCCAGCGCCCAGCCGCCGTCGATGTACATGCCGAGCTGGCTGTTGGCGATGTCGGCCAGCGCGACCAGCTCGGTCTCACCGACGTAGCTCTGCGGGGAGATACCGTCCGTGGTGAGACCGGCGTAGAACTCGACGGCCTCGACGGTGGCGGGGTCGGTGAGCCTGCCGGTCCACTCCTCGCCGTCCTGCTCGGCGATCTCACCGCCGTTGCCCCAGATGAAGCTCGCGATGCCGTTGGTGAAGTCGGTGGGCGCGGCGAAACCGGGGACGTCGTACTCCTCCTCGATGGCCTCGGAGACCTCGATGAGCTCGTCCCAGGTCTCGGGGGCCTCGTGGCCGATCTCCTGGAGCCAGTCGGCGCGGTAGTACAGGGTGCGCACGCCGGAGAACCACGGGATGCCGTACTGGACGCCGTTGTAGGTGCCGTACTCCAGGGCCTCCTGGTCCATGTCGGCGGCGGGGGCCCACTCGTCGACGTGGCCGCCGATGTCGAGCAGCGCGCCCTGGGACGCCCAGTTGGAGACCTGGTCGTTGCCGACCTCGAGGACGTCGGGAGCGTCACCGCCCGCGATGGCGTTGGTGATCGACTCCTGGGCGTCGCCCCACGGGATGAACTCGACGTTGACGGAGGTGTCCGGGTACTGCTCCTGGAAACGACTCTCCGCCTCCTCGAAGTAGGCGACCAGCTCGTCCTGGGAGGTGCCCATGACCCACACGGTCAGGGAATCGGGGGTCTCGCCGGAAGAGTTGCCGTCGCCACTGCCGCAGGCGGCCGCGAGCATCACCACGGCCGAGGCCAGAGCGATCTTGGGGAACCTCATGTGAACGTATCTCCCTTCGCACGTCGCCGGGGCTCGGCGCCTGTGCTCGAAACGACCTGGGATCATGAACGGACCCGGGCGCCTCGACGTCTCTTATGGGGGGTGTGCTGGGACAGCACTGGTTGTGGCCGCCCCGCCGGCGCGGGTACCGGTGGCCCGAACACTGCCTCGGACCTGCCGGGACGTGACCTCCTGTGAGGTTGTCAGCTAAATTAACAGGAAACTTTCCTAATAAAAACAGGGTGAGGTGTCACGGTTATGTCTCAACGTCCGGGGACTCCCCGGCTGCTGCGCCAGCTCAACGATCGCGCGGCACTGGAACTCCTCTTGTCCGGCGGTCCGCTCACGAGGACCCAACTCGGAACGAGGACGGGCCTGTCCAAGGTGACTGCGTCCCAGCTTCTCTCCCGCCTGGAGGAACGCGACCTCGTCCGGGTCGTCGGCAGCCAGGCCGGGGGCAGGGGACCCAACGCGGCCCTCTACGCGGTCGTTCCGGAGAGCGCCTACGTGGCGGCCCTCGACGTCAGCGCGGGGCGGGTCACCGCCACGATCGCCGACATCACCGGCCGGATCATCAGTGACGTCACGGTCGACCCCAGTGCCTCCGACGACCCCGTCGCCCTGGTGCACACCGCGGTGATGAGGTTGGCCGAGACCGCGGAGGTCCCACTCGACAAGGTCCGCGCGTGTGTGATCGGCACTCCCGGCGTGGTCGATCCGCGCACCGGCGACATCCGCTTCTCCTTCGACCTCATGTCCTGGCACGAGGGGGTCCTGGAGGCCCTGCGCACCGACCTCAAGCGCTCGGTCATGCTGGAGAACGACGTGAACCTGGCCGCGCTGGCCGAGTACTCCGAGGGCGCGGCCGAGGGCGTGGACGAGTTCGTGCTGATCTGGCTCAGCGCGGCTGGCGGGGTCGGCATGTCCACGATGATCGACGGCCGCATCCTCCGGGGCCGCTCCGGAGGCGCGGGGGAGATCGGCTACCTGCCGGTGCCCGGCGCCCCCATGCCGGTCGACGTCGGTCTGTCCGGAGGGTACGACTCGCTTGCGGCCCAAGGCGACCGGGAGCTGCCGCACGGCTTCCAGGCGCTGGTCAAGGCCAAGCAGGTGGTCCAGCTCGCCGCCGAGCACGGTATCCCCGGTGACGACGTCACCGAGGTCGTGGCGGCCGCTTCGGGCAGCGACACTCCCGAGAGCGATGCCTTCCTCGACGCCTTCGCCGACAGGCTGGCCCGGGGCGTGGCGGCGGTGAGCGTGATCATCGACCCGGGGCTGGTGGTCCTGGGCGGCGACGTCGCCAAGGCGGGCGGCCCCAGGCTCGCCGAGCGGGTCCAGGCGGCCACCGCCCGGATAGCGCCCAACGTCACCGAGGTGGCCATGGGCACCGTCGAGGGCAGTCCGGTGGTGCGGGGCGCCCTCCTGCACGCTCTGGAGCGCGCCCGCGACGAGGTCTTCTCCTCCACGGTCTGAATCCCGTCACCCGTCCGCGCGCCCCGGCACCCTCACCCGCCGGGGCGCGCGGACGCGCCGCGCCAGCGGTGCCAGCCCCGGGAGCGACGGCCCCCGGGTGTCAGTCCTGGTCGGTGTCGGGCCCGAAGGAGTCGATCACCGCCTGGAACTCGTCCTGGTGGTCGCCACGGAGGTCCGCCGGGAAGTTGAAGCTGATCCGGTAGGCGATCCCCCGGTTGTCGTCGCTGATCTCGCGGGTGAACATCCACCGCTCCGGGGAGTCGCGTTCCTCGTGGCGGAACAGCACCTCGTAGACGGCGCTCCGGACGCCGGCCCCCAGCTCCTCGGTCTCCAACCGCTGCTGTCGGACGTCGCTGAACTCCTCGTCCTCCTGGAGCAGCTCCTCCATCCGCACCATGGAGCCCTCGGCGTCGCGGACCAGGAAGTCGTATTCGGTGGCGATGACCGTGGCGGTCGCGTCCTCCTCCCCGATCTCCAGCTCGTAGGACGAGAGGCGGGTGGCCGACTCGCCGCCGCCCTGGAAGTCCCCGTCGCGCACCACCCAGTCCTGCGGCATGACGAGTTCGACCACGCCGTCGCTGAGGCGGGCGAAACCCTCGGGAGCGTCGTCGGAGAGGTGGTCGGGGGCGTCGTCGGACGCGGAGTCCGAGGGGGCGTCGCTCGGTTCGGGTGCCGGTTCCTCCGGGGACGCGCTCCCCGCCTCGGGGCCGTACCCGTCGTTCAGCAGAGCCGGGAGGGTGAGAACACCCATCACCAGCAGGGCCGCGAGCGCGGCGGCGCCGATCCACAGCGGAGCACGGGAACGCCGTGGGCGGGCCACCGGGGGAGTCGGAGACGGAACTGGCGGCGCCTGGCGCACGGGGGGCGTATGGGGGCCGGAAGCGTGCGAGTCGAGCAGCGCCAACGCCCGCTCCGGGAGCAGTCGTCGCCGGGGGTCCCGCACCAACAGCCCGTTCACCACGGCGGCCAGCGGGCCACGGGCGGGCACCTGCGGGACGGGCTGCGTGAGCACCGCGGTGAGGGTCGAGGTGAGCGTGTCCCGCTTGAACGGGGAATCCCCGGCCAGCGCCGCGAACAGGGTGGCGCCCAGGCTCCACAGGTCCGAGACCGCGCTGGTCTCGTCGTCCTCCAGCCGTTCGGGGGCCGCGTAGGCGGCCGTGCCGAGGATCGTCCCGGTACCGGTCAGCGCCGTGCCCTCGTGGTCGGGCAGGTTGGCGATGCCGAAGTCGGTCAGGACTGGTCGGGCGCCGCCCTCGCTCAGCATGATGTTGGCGGGCTTGACGTCGCGGTGGATCACCCCGGCCCGGTGGGCGGCCCACAGGGCGCCCAGCAGGGGACGGGCGATCCGCTCGACCTCCGCCTCGGGCAGGGGACCCGCGCGCCTGAGCCGCTCCCGCAGCGACTCACCGTCCAGCAGCTCCATGACGATGTAGGTGACCCCGCCCTCGTCCAGGACGTCGTGCACGGTCACCACCGAGGGGTGGGAGACACGAGCCGCCGCCTGGGCCTCGCGCACCATCCGGGCGCGGGCGCGTTCACGCTCACGCGGGGGCATGTCGTGGGGGAGGTGGACCTCCTTGACCGCGACCTCCCGGTTCAGCCCGGTGTCGTGGGCGCGCCACACCGTGCCCATGGCCCCGCTGCCCAGTTCCCCCAGGAACGTGTAACGACCGACCGACCCGCGCGGGGAGGGTTGGTTGAGGTTCGCGGTGGGGCCCGAGGGGTCCGGGGGATCGGTGGGGTGCATGGACCCATTCTCTCAAAACCGCGAAGCGGGACGAATACGAAGGGTGCCGTCCCGGGGGCGGTCGCGGACCCGCCGCCCGTCAGCCGTCCCCGAGCGGCCGCACCATCGCGATCCTGGGGCGGACCGTGATCCCCGCCCGCTCCTCGGCCTGCCACTGTCGCTCCAGATCGGGACCCCACCCGGCCCGTGGCAGCTCCTCGAAGCCCCGGCGCTCGTACCAGGGGCCGTTCCAGGGCAGGTCCCGGAAGGTGGTGAGGGTGACCCGTGTGTGCCCGTCCTCCCGCGCGCGGGTGCAGACGGTCTCCAGGAGCGCCCCTCCGATCCCGCGCCGACCGTGGTCGGGGTGGACGGCGAGCTGTTCGAGGTGGACGGCGTCGTCCAGGGTGACCGTGGCGGCCAGGCCACACACGCCCTGGTCGGTGACGGCCACCAGGACCCGCTCCACGTGGTCGAGCATCTCCCTGGGGTCGTCCGGCGGGAGGTCGAGCCCGGCCTCGGCGAACAGTGTGTCCGCTGCCAGGGAGACCTCCACCAGGGCGTCGGTGTCCTCGGGTCCCATGGGACGGATGACGAGTGGCAAGGCCACCTCCTGCGTGCGGGTTCGAGCGATCGAGGTGATCCTCGCGCATCACCCGACGCTTCGGCCAGTGGATTCCTCCGGGCTCACCGCCGCAGCCGCAGCCCCTTCGGAGTGACGTGGAACCCGGCCGAGACCAGGGCCGTGTCCACCGGGGTGCCGAACACCTCCGCGCCGTCCGCGCGTTCCACCGTCAATGACTCCACCGCGCCCGAGAGCACCAGATCCGCCACCCTGCGAGCAGCCCGCTCCAGCAGCGCCGGGGTGGAACCGAAGGTCAGAACCGACCGGCCGCCCCGGCCCACGAACAGGGTCAGCCGACCGCCGTCCAGAACCACCAGCGCGCCCGCCACCCGGCCCGGCCGGTGGGACGCCTCCACACCCGCCGAACCCGCGGGCCAGGACAACGCGGCGCCGAACGGGTTGGCGGGGTCCGTGGCGGCCAGCACCACGGGCGGCGTCGGTCCGCCGGGCTCCTCACCGGACAGCGCCCGCAGCCGGTCCACCGCGCCGGGCAGCGCGAACTGCGCACCGCCCAACCCCTCCACGAAGTAGCCCCGGCGTACCCGACCCGCCTCCTCCATGGAGCGCAGCACCCGGTACTCGTCCGAGGAGATGCCCCGACCCTGCTGTCCCTTGAGCAGGATCCCGTCGCGTTCGAGCCGCGCCTCCACCCGAGCCAGCGTGCGGCGGGTCGGGTCCGGGTCGGGCGCCGGCAGGGCCGACCAGCGACCCGCCGCCGTGGGAGGACCGGACCGCGTGGGCATGACCGGGCGTCGCCTGGCCCGGGAGGAGCCGCGCCGCGTGACGGGGCCCGCCCCCAGCACGGCACGCAGCGGGGCCAGGGTGTCGTTGGTGACGCACCCCGCCCACACCAGCCGCCACACGGCCGCCACCAGGTCCGCGTCGGAGACCACCGCCCCGCCCAGAGCGCGGGCGACACGGTGGGACACGTCCCGGAAGAACAGCGCCCCGCCCTCCCGCAGCACATCCAGGACGGTCTCGGCGAGCGAGCCCTCCTCCGGCGGGACGGGATCGGGCAGCAGCAGTGGCGCCTCGTCCGCCGGGACCAGCGTCAACCAGCCGTCCTCACCCGGCAGCGCCCCGGTCCCCGCCCACACGACCTCCCCGGCCTGGGTGAGCGAGTCCAGGGCCACGGGGGCGTAACCCTCCACCCGGGCGGCCAGCACCGTCGACTCCAGGGACGAGGCCACCAACGGGGCACCGCGCAGCGACTCCACCGCCTCGAACACCGCGTCGGGTCCCCGCAGCCGCGCGTCGGGAACCGCCCGCTGCCACAGCGGCGCGAACCGGGCCAGCGCCCCGGGCTCGACCGGCTCGACCTCCCTGCGCAACCGGGCGACCGAACCCCGTCGCAGACGGCGCAGCACGTCGTCGTCGCACCACTCGGTACCGCTGCCTCCGGGCCGGAACCCGCCCCGGGCCACCCTGCCGCGCCCGGACAGCTCCCGCAGGGCGCCCTCCACCACCTCACGGCCCAGTCCCAGCCGCCCGGCCGCCTGCGCCGAGGTGAACGGCGCGTGCGTGCGCGCGTACCGCGACACCAGGTCCACCACCGGCTCCGCCACCGGTTCCAGGAACACCTCCGGGACCCCGGGCGGGGGCACGGCTCCCAGGGCGTCGCGGAGCCGGGCCGTGTCCTCCACCGCGCACCACCGCTCGGCCCCGGCCACCCGCATCCGCACCACGCGACCGGCGCCCTCCAACTCGGCCAGCCACTCCCGCAGCGCACCCCGCTCGTCCGCCTCGGCGGTGGTCAGCGGCCCCACCTCCCGCAACAGGTCGGCCGCACCCTCCAGGTCCCGCACCGGTGCGGCGGTCCGCTGCAACAGGGCGTCGGTCTGCTCCACCACCTCCGGGTCCAGCAGCTCCCGCAGGTCCGCGCTGCCCAGCAGGTCCGCCAACAGCGACGCGTCCAGGGTGAGCGCCTGCGCGCGCAACTCGGCGGCGGGGGCGTCACCCTCGTACAGGAACGCCGCCGTGTACTCCATCAGCAGTGACCGGGCGAAGGGCGAGGCCTGCGGGGTCTCCACCTCCACCACCCTCATCCGACGCGCCCGGACGTCAGTGAGCACCTCCGCCAGCGCGGGCACGTCGAACACGTCCCGCAGACACTCGCGCACCGTCTCCAACACGATCGGGAACGACCCGTAGCGGCCCGCCACCGACAACAGGTGCTGGGCCCGCAACCGCTGCTGCCACAACGGCATCCGCCGGTCCGGGCGCTGCCGTGGCAACAGCAGCGCCCGCGCGGCGCACTCACGGAACCGGGACGCGAACAGCGCCGACCCGGTGAGCTCGTCGGTGACCACGGCCTCCACGGTCTCCGGGTCCAACGACACCAGGTCGGCCAGCTCACCCGCCCGCAGGATGCCGCCCGACTCCACGTCCGGCAGCCGCAGCACGATCCCGTCGTCACCGTGCACCACCTGGGCGTCCGTCCCGAACCGTTCCCGGGCCCGCCCGGCGATCGCCAGCGCCCACGGCGCGTGCACCCGGGCCCCCAGCGGTGAGTGCACCACCGCCCTCCAGTCGCCCACCTGGTCGCGGAAGCGCTCGATCACCACTGTTCGGTCGTCCGGCACGCTGCCGGTCGCCTCACGTTGGTCGGCCACGTACTCCACGAGGTTGTCGGCGGCCCAGTTGTCCAGCCCGGCGGCCGTGGCCAACTCACGCCCCGCCACCTGGTCGCGTTCGGCCAGTGCACGGGTCATCGCGCCCACCGCACGGCCCAGTTCGGCCGGGCGTCCGAGCGCGTCCGCCTTCCAGAACGGCATCCGGCCCGGCCGTCCGGGGGCGGGGGAGACCATCACGCGGTCGGCGGTGATCGCCTCGATCCGCCACGAGGTCGAGCCCAGCACGAACACGTCGCCCACCCGCGACTCGTACACCATCTCCTCGTCCAGCTCACCGACTCGGGTCGGTGCCCTGCTCGTCGACTCCGAGGCCAGGTGCACCCCGTACATGCCCCGGTCGGGGATGGTGCCGCCGCTGATCACCGCCAGCCGCTGGGCGCCCGGCCGCGACCGCAGCACGTCCTCGCCTCGGTCCCACACCAGGCGTGGCCGCAGCTCGGCGAACTCGTCCGAGGGGTAGCGGCCGGACAGCATGTCCAGCACCGACTCCAGCACCGCGTCGCTCAGGTCCGCGAAGGGCGCCGCGCGTCGCACCAGTGCGGCGAGCCCGGGCACCGTCCAGTCGTCCATCGCCACCATGGCCACGACCTGCTGCGACAACACGTCCAGGGGGTCGCGCGGCATCTCCAGCCGTTCGATCCCGCCCGCGCGCATGCGTTCGGTCACCACGGTGGTCGCCAGCAGGTCGCCCCGGTACTGCGGAAGGAACACCCCGCGGGAGGTCTCACCCACCTGGTGGCCCGCGCGGCCGACCCGCTGGAGGCCACTGGCCACCGACGGGGGAGCGGCCACCTGCACCACCAGGTCCACCGCCCCCATGTCCACCCCGAGTTCGAGGCTGGAGGTGGCCACCACACACCGCAGCCGCCCCGCCTTGAGGTCGTCCTCGATGAGCTCCCGCTCGGCCTTGGACACGGACCCGTGGTGGGCGCGCGCGATCACCGGGTCACCGCCCCGGCTCTGCTCGGACTGGCCGATCACCTGCGCGGCCACCTCCTCGTCGGGGAGGCCGCCGTCGACGCGTTCGGCGTGGAGGTCGTTGAGCCGGGCGCACAGCTTCTCGGCGGTGCGACGGCCGTTGGTGAACACGATGGTGGAGCGGTTGGCCTCGACCAGATCCAGCACCCGGCGCTCCATGTGCGGCCAGACCGAGCCCCGGCTCATGGTGTTGCCCGCGCGCGGGTCCGGGGGCAGGCCCTCGGCCGTGGCGGCCGGGCTCCCGGGTTCGTCGAGGTCGGGTACGGACGCCTCCACGCGCAGGTCCATGCGGGGGGTGTCCGGCGGCGCCACGATCACGGCGCCACCGGTTCCGGCGGATCCCCCACCGGTTCCGGCGGATCCCCCACCGGTGCCGCTCAGGTAGGCGGCGACGGTCTCCCGCGGACGCACCGTGGCGGACAGGCCGATCCGCTGGGCCGGGCGGTCCACCAGGGCGGACAGGCGCTCCAGGCTCAGCGCCAGGTGGGCGCCGCGCTTGGTCCCGGCCAGGGCGTGCACCTCGTCCACGATGACCGTCTCCACCCCGGAGAGGCCCTCACGGGCCCTGGAGGTCAGGACGAGGAAGAGGGACTCGGGCGTGGTGATGAGGACGTCCGGGGGGTGGGTCGCCATCCGGCGCCGCTCCTGGGCGGGGGTGTCGCCGGTGCGCACCCCCACGGTGACCGGTGACAGGACCTCCCCACCGCCCTCGGCGGCCGCGGCGATCCCCGCGAGCGGCTGGCGGAGGTTGCGCTCCACGTCCACAGCCAGCGCCTTGAGCGGCGACACGTACAGGACCCGGCAGCGCTTCGAGCGATCCGTCGGCACCGGGGCGTGGGTGAGCCGGTCCAGGGACCACAGGAAGGCCGACAGCGTCTTGCCCGACCCGGTCGGCGCCACCACCAGCGTGTCCCTGCCGGAGGCGACCGTCCGCCAGGCCTCGGTCTGTGCGGCCGTGGGCCCGTCCGGGAAGGCCCGACCGAACCAGGCCCGGGTCGCCGTGCCGAAGGGTGCCAGGGGATCGGTCGCTCCGCTCATCGCACCAGTCTGCCCAAGGGGTCCGACAGATCGCCGCAGGACACCCGGGACCGCGGACCGGCGGAACTCGTCCTGTGGACGAGGCCCAGCGGCTCCCTCCGGTCACCCATACTGGGGCCGATGAGACTCACTGTTTTCTGGCACAACATGCACGCCCAGTTCGGCGAGGCCTACGCGGACAGCCTGGCCAAGGACTACGTCATCGAGAAGCTCGGCTCCCGCACGGTCAACCAGGCGCTGGCCGACGGGACCTCGGCCAAGGAGGTGTGGCGGGCCGTGTGTGACGCGTTCGACCTTCCCGCCTCCGTCCGCTGAGCCGACCTTCCCCAAGCACACGTAAAAACCGGGACGCCAGGGGTTCGTACCGGATTTCGAACATGAGTTCGGGTACTCTGGGTTCTCGGTGGGCGGACGTCGAGCGTCGCGATTGTCGTAGCGACCGCGTAGCGTCATGCGCATCATGAAGAAAAAGGCATCAACCCAACAGGGGAATCCCGTGGCATCTGGAGACCGAGACAAGGCTCTCGAAACAGCGCTCGCGCAGATCGAGCGGCAGTTCGGCAAGGGCTCCGTCATGCGGCTGGGGGACGACGACCGTCCGCCGATCGAGGCGATCCCCACCGGCGCCATCGCGCTGGACGTCGCCCTGGGCATCGGAGGCCTGCCCAAGGGCCGGGTCGTCGAGATCTACGGCCCCGAGTCCAGCGGTAAGACCACCGTCGCCCTGCACGCGGTGGCCAGCGCCCAGAAGATGGGCGGCATCGCCGCCTTCGTCGACGCCGAGCACGCGCTCGACCCCGAGTACGCCAAGAAGATCGGCGTCGACACCGACAACCTCCTCCTGTCGCAGCCGGACACCGGTGAGCAGGCGCTGGAGATCGTCGACATGCTCATCCGCTCCGGCGCCGTCTCGATCATCGTGATCGACTCCGTGGCGGCCCTGGTGCCCCGCGCCGAGATCGAGGGCGAGATGGGCGACAGCCACGTCGGCCTCCAGGCCCGGCTCATGTCCCAGGCGCTGCGCAAGATCGCCGGTGCCCTGCACACCACCGGCACCACCGCGATCTTCATCAACCAGCTCCGCGAGAAGGTCGGCGTCATGTTCGGCTCGCCGGAGACCACCACCGGTGGCAAGGCGCTGAAGTTCTACGCCTCGGTCCGCCTGGACGTGCGCCGCATCGAGACGCTCAAGGACGGCACCGACGCGGTCGGCAACCGCACCCGCGTCAAGGTCGTCAAGAACAAGGTCGCTCCGCCCTTCAAGCAGGCGGAGTTCGACATCCTCTACGGTGTCGGCGTCTCCCGCGAGGGCAGCCTCATCGACCTGGGCGTCGAGCACGCCATCGTGCGCAAGTCCGGCGCCTGGTACACCTACGACGGCACCCAGCTCGGGCAGGGCAAGGAGAACGCCCGCAACTTCCTGCGCGAGAACGTGGACGTGGCCAAGGAGATCGAGAAGAAGATCAAGGAGAAGCTGGGCATCCCCGGACAGGGTGACGACAGCGCCTCCAGCGCGTCCAGCCCCGCCGAGCCCAAGGCCGACCCGGTCAAGGCCGAGGAGCCCAAGGCCCCGGCCAAGCGCGTCGCGGCCAAGACCACCAAGGCCGCCGCCCCGGATGCGTGAGCGGCGCCGGTCACCCGACCGCACCGGACCGGCCGAGGCCGATCCGGTGAGCGCCGACGAGGAGACCGCTCCGGGCGGGCAGCCCGGAGCGGACCTCGAGAACAAGGCCAGGAACCTGGTCCTGCGGATGCTCACCCACTCCCCGCGCACCCGCGCCCAGCTGGAGCGCTCCCTGCACCGCAGGGAGTACCCGGACGAGGTGGTGGAGGGGGTCCTCAACGGCCTCGATGAGGCCGGACTGATCGACGACGCCGCCTTCGCCCAGGCCTGGGTCACCTCCCGGCAGTACGGCAGGCACCTGTCCCGCCGTGCCCTGACCCAGGAGCTGCGCACCCGGGGGGTGGAGGAGGAGACCGTCCGTGAGGCGGTCGCCGAGGTCAGTGACGAGGACGAGCAGGAGGCCGCCCGCGTGCTGGCCCGCAAGAGCCTGCGCGGGAGCCGAAGCAGGGAGAAGGAGGCCCGCATCCGCCGTGCCCTGGGCGTCCTGGCACGCAAGGGCTACCCGGGGGGCCTGTCCTACCGCATCGTCCGCGAGGAGATGGAACAGGAAGGCCTGGAGGCCGACCCGGACCACCCCGACCTCTAGCGCCCACTCAGCCAACCCCGCCCCACCCGGGCCGCAGGCGGGCCGGGGCCGCTTCGGCCCCGGGCGCCGTGCACGCACGCGGATGCTAGCTTCCTCTTCTGTGACGGAACACCAGGAAGAGACCAGGGCCGCCTACGACGGGGTCGTCGAGCTGTACGCGTCGATGTTCGCGGGACGGTTGGAGACACAGCCGTTCTCGCGGAACATGATCGGCACCTTCGCCGAACTGGTGCGCGGGACGGGGAACCCGCTGGCGGCCGACGTCGGGTGTGGGCCCGGACACCTGACGGCCATGCTGCGCGAACTGGGTCTGGACGCCTTCGGGCTGGACCTCTCCTCCGCCATGGTCGACCACGCACGGCGGACGTACCCGTCCCTGCGGTTCGAGCGGGCGCGGATGGAGACCCTACCGGTCGAGGACGGCGCGCTCGGCGGTGTGCTGGCCCACTACTCCGTGATCCACACCCCGCCCGGGGAACTGCCGGCGCTCCTGGACGAGCAGGTGCGGGTCCTGGCGCCCGGGGGGCTGCTCCTGGTCTCGTTCTTCGCCACCGACGGACCCGAGCCGGTTCGCTTCGACCACAAGGTGACCCCCGCCCACAGCTGGCCTGTGGAACGGTTCGCCGAACTGCTGGCCGAGGCTGGTCTCACCGTGGTCGCCCGGCTCATCCATGATCCGGCCTCCGAGCGGGGCTTCCTTGACGCCCACCTGTTGGCCCGCCTCGACCGGTGATCGCCGAAGTGACCGTGTGCGCACGGCTCCCTGACGGGCCCCACCCCGGCAGGGCGGCGGCGAACACCCCGCGGGTCTGATCAGGCCCGACCAGGCACTCCCGCACCCGGTCGAGTTCCTCGGGGGCTCAGGACGGCTCCGTGTGCTCCCTGACCACGGGCTCACCGGTCCCTGCGGTCACACCGGCCTCCGGGGTCACCTCGGGAAGCTGCTCCGCGACGGGGATGTCGACCTCCGGTTCCTCTGCGCGCGGTTCGGGGGGATCGGTGGTGAGTTCCAGCGGGGCCACGTCCGGCGCGAAACCGAACACTCCCGCGTAGAAGGCCAGCTCCGCCTCCAGGGAGCGCACGCGCGCGGCCTCGGACCGGAATCCGTGCGCCTCACCCTCGAACTCCAGCAGCGCGTGGGGCACCTGGCGCCTGCTCAGCCCAGCGGCCATGCGGCTCGCCTGGTCCGGGGTGACCACCTTGTCCTCCAACCCCTGGAGCAGGAGGACGGGGACCCCGATCTCACTGATCCGGTTGATCGGCGACCGCTCCCGGTAGGTCTCCACGAACCCCGGCAGGGTCCCGACCAGCGTGTCCGTGAAACGTGACTCGAAGTCGTGGGTGGTCTTGACCAGGCCCAGCAGGTCCGCGACACCGAAGTACGACACCCCGCAGGCGAAGGTGTCACCGGTCAGGGCGAGCAGGGCGGTGAGGCCGCCCGCGCTCGGGCCCCGGATCGCCAGGCGCTCGGGGTCGGCCAGGCCACGATCCACCAGGGCCCGAGCGGCCGCGGTGCAGTCCTCGACGTCCACCGCGCCCCACTGCTTGTGCAGGCGCTTGCGGTAAGAGCGCCCGTAGCCCGTGGAACCGCCGTAGTCCACGTCCACGATGCCGATCCCACGGCTGGTGAAGTAGGCCTTGACCAGGTCCAACGAGCGCGTGGCCTGCCCCACCGGCCCGCCGTGCGCCCACACCACGTAGGGCGCTGGCCCGTCCGAGGAGACCTCGGGGTTGGTGGGCGGGTACACGTTGGCGTGCACCGTCGCCCCGTAGCGGCCGGGCAGCGTCTCCTGGCGGGGGACGGGAAGGTAGGCGGGGTCGACGGGTTCCTCGGCGCCGCGCACCAGCACCTCGACGGTACGGCGGTCCGGGTCGAGCCGCACCAGGCACCCGGCTGTGTCCGCGGAGGCCGCGATGGCCACCACGCTGGTGCCGTCCGAGTCCAGGTGCGACCACGAGGTCAGCTCGGTGGTGACCGGCTCCAGGTCCAGGGTGTCGGGGTCGTACACGCTCGGCCGCATCGCGGTGTCGCCGTGCAGGGTCACGATCCGTCCGTCGTCCAGCAGGCGGAAACAGCGGTCGCCCAGACGCCACGGCGGGGAGTGGAACTCCTCCTCGGCCGGGTACAGGGCGATGGCCTGTCCCTTCAGCCCGGCCTGGTACAGGTTCCAGAAGCCGGGCCAGTCCGAGGCCAGGTACAGCGTGGAGTCGTCAGACCAGACGGGGGCGAGCACGGACTCGTCCACCCCGCCCTTGAGCGTGTACTCGCCGATCAGCCCGTCCTCGGTGAGGTCGCCCACCCGCAGCTCCGTGCCGTCCCAGGGCATCCTCGGGTGGTTCCACCGCACGTAGGCCAGATGGGTGCCGTCCGGCGAGACCGTGGGGGAGGCGTAGAAGTGCGCTCCGGAGACCAGCTCGCGGATCGCGGACGGGTCGTGGGCGCCCCGGCCCGAGAGCGGAACCGTCACGATGGAACGGCGCACGGTGCCGTCGACGTGCTGTTCCCGCACGCACAGGAGCTGTTTGCCGTCGGCGCCCAGCGCCGGGTCGGCGTACCGCAGAGCCCCGGGGGAGGCGGGTTCGGGGGTCAGCGGGACGGGGTCCTTGGCCCCGCGTTCGAGCAGGTAGAGCCGCTGGTCCTCGGAGTTGGCGAAGACCACGCCCACACGGGCGATGGCCTTGTCGTCACGGCGGGGGACGGGGAGATGGGAACGGCCGCCGTACTCGTGCACCCGCGTGCCCACGTTCCACGGTGCGGGCAGCAGATCGCGCACGGTGCCGTCCGCGTCACGGCGCACGAGCGTGGTGCGGCCTTCCTCGGCTGGTCGGTACTCCTCCCACCAGACCTCGTCGCCCAGGACGGAGGGATACGCCATCTGGCGCACTCCTCGGGCGACGTCACCGGCACTGATGGGTGATGGCCAGGAGCCGTGGGGGCTCGACAGTTCAGACATGTCCCGCTCAGGAAGGGTCGTGGGTGTGATCAGATGACATGTCGACCTTAGTGCTCCATGGCCTTCGTGTGCAGTCCCGAAGGGCCCGCCTGTGGACAGACGGCGCCGCCGCCACACGGGCAGGGCAACGTCGACAGCGGTGAGAACGTTCGACGACACCGGTGGCGAGCCCGAACGCGTGTGAGCCGCGGGTGGTACCAACGGCGACGGCCCCGCGGAGCGCACTCGGAGTGCGTCCACGGGGCCGTCGCGCGGGTGTTCCCAGGGGCTCGTTACGAGCTCGAACCCCCGTCGCTACCGGAGCCGGAGTCGCCACCGGAACCGGATCCACCACCGGAGCCGGAGTCCCCGCCGGAGCCGGAGTCCCCGTGGGATCCGGAACCGCCGTCACCGGACTCGGGACGCGGATCGGATTCGCCCCTTTCGGAGTCCTCCTCGGTCTCGATCACGACGAAGTCCGCCCCGGGCTGGGCCGTTGCTCCGCCGGTCACGGGCTGGCCGCCGGGAACTGCGGTCACGCCCGCCACGTCGGTGGGCGCGCCGCCCGCCGCCGTCGCCTTGGCGGAGGGCCTGCCCCGACGGGCGTTGCGGCGCTCCAACCAGATCGCGAACCGGCTCAGCGACAGGTTGATCATGATGTAGATCAACGCGCAGATGATCGCCGCGGGGATCACGTTGCTCTCCCGGGTGGCCACCAGCGTGAAACTACGCAGCAGCTCCGGGAAGGCGATGATGTAACCCAGCGCGGAGTCCTTGAGCAGGACCACCAGCTGCGCGACGATCGCGGGCATCATCGAGGTGATGGCCTGCGGGATGAGGATCGTCCACATCGTCTGGGTCCGGCTCATGCCGATGGACTGCGCGGCCTCGGCCTGGCCCTTGGGCACGGCCAAAATGCCCGCGCGGAACACCTCCGCGAGCACCGACCCGTTGTACAGGGTCAGGCCCGTGACCACCGCGACCAGCGCGGTCACCTGGAAGGTCCCGGTCGGGATGTTGAAGAGCTGCCAGGCGACGATGGGCAGCGCCATCGTGAAGAAGATCAGCATCAGCAGCGGGATGCCGCGGAAGAACTCCACGACGGCCCCGGCCGGGACGCGGATCCACCAGCGCTCGGAGAGACGACCGATACCGAAGACCAGGCCGAACAGCACCGCCAGCACCGAGGCGGTCAGCGCCGCGGTCAGCGTGTTCTGGAGGCCGGGGAGGACGTAACCGGTCCACGTCTCGGGACGGAGGAAGGGCTCCCACTTGTCTGCGGCCCACTGGCCCGACGGGTTGACGGCCCAGGTCTGCGCCGAGAACAGCGGTGACTCGCGCTCGCTCAGGGTCCGGTTGAACCCCAGGTACAACACGGCCAGACCGACCAGCCCGAGGGCGACGGTGATGATCGTGTAGACGAGGTTGCGCACCCGGGCCTTGGGCCCCGGAGCGTCGAAGAGAACGGCCTGCGCGCTCATCGGACCACCGCCACTCGCTTGGCGAGCCAGCCGAAGAAGTAACCCATCGGCAGGGTCAGGATCAGGAACCCGATCGCGAATCCGACGAAGGTCGGCAGGACCGGGGCGATGCCCTGGTCGAACATGAGCTTCATCTCCCGGGACGCCTCCTGGACGCCCAGCCCCGCGACGGAGGCGACGGTGGTGTTCTTGGTCAGCGCGATGAGCACGCTGCCCAGCGGACCGACGACGGTGCGCAGCGCCTGCGGGATGACGATCAGGCGCAGGTTCTGGGTGAAGGTCAGACCCAGGGAACGGGCCGCCTCGACCTGGCCCAGAGGGATGGTGTTGATCCCGGCGCGCAGCGATTCGGACACGAAGCACGCGGTGTAGGCGGACAGGCCGATGACCGCCCACCAGAACACGTCCCAGGCCACGCTGTCGGCCAGGCTCAGCCCGAGGGCACTGTTGAGGCCGAGGCCGCAGAAGAGCAGGACCAGGGTCAGGGGCGAGTTCCGGATGCCCTCGACGTAGGCGGTCGACAGACCGCGCAGCAGCGGGACGGGGGAGACCCGCATCGCGGTGAGCAGGATGCCGAGGACGAACGAGAAGACGGCACTGAAGAGGGTGAGCCGGACGGTCCATGAGAAACCGTCGACGACCCTGTCGATGTTGCTGAGAAAGGCTTCCATAGGTCCCAGCCGGTCAAGGCTCGGAAGGTGGGGCCGGGCTGTCCCGGCCCCACCTTCCGAACAAGGTCAGATGACGGTTTTAGGCGCAGGCCTCAAGCTCGGGGACGGACTCCTCGTAGGCGAAGTCGGTCGCGCCGAAGGCCTCCTCGAGGTACTCGGTGGCGGTGCCGTCATCCCACATCTTGGTGATGGCCTCGTTGATCTCCTCGCAGCGCTCGGTCGAGCCGGCGGGCAGACCGACGCCGTACATCTCCTCGCCGAACGGGTTGTTCACCATCCGGAAGCTGTCGGGGTTCTGGGCGGCGAAGCCCGCGAGGATGGTGTTGTCCGTGGTGACGGCGTCGACGGTGCCGTTGCTGAGCAGCTCCAGGCACTCGGAGTAGTTGCCCGCCTCGCGCAGCTCGGCGTCGATCTCCATGTCCTCGGTGATGTTGTTCGCCGAGCGGGAGCCGGAGGCCGAACACAGCACCTTGCCGTCGAGGTCCTCGGGGCTGTTGATGTCCGTGTTGTCAGCCTGGGTCAGGATGTCCTGCTTGGCGACGTAGTACGGGCCACCGAAGTCGACGACCTGGCGGCGCTCGTCGGTGATCGAGTAGGTCGC
This sequence comes from Nocardiopsis sp. B62, assembly GCF_018070675.1. NCBI lineage: Bacteria > Bacillati > Actinomycetota > Actinomycetes > Streptosporangiales > Nocardiopsidaceae > Nocardiopsis > Nocardiopsis sp. B62. The sequence goes on from NZ_JAGPXK010000016.1 coordinate 17,697, forward strand.
GAGGATCATGTCGACCGTGCCCTGCTGGAGGAAGGACTCACGGTTGGCGGAGGCCGCCTCGGTCCACTCGATCTGCTCCGGGGAGTAGCCGAGCTCACCGGCGATGTAGGTGGCGACGTCGACGTCGAAGCCGGCGGGGGTGCCGCCCTCGCTCAGGCCCAGGCCCGGCTGGTCGTACTTGACACCGATGGTGATGGTGTCGCCGCCGCCGTTGCCGTCACTGCTGCCACCGTCACCGTCGCCGCCGACATCGGCGGTGCCACAAGCGGTCAGAGCGAGGGCGAGGACGGCGACGCCGCCCAGGAGGCTGTTGAAACGACGTGCTCGCATGTGGGGTACCTCTTCCTTGGTGCTGCGTGCGAAGAACGCGAAGATCTCGGGGAGCCCGGTGGGCTCTAGTGGGTCAGGATCTTCGACAGGAAGTCCTGAGCCCTCTCCGACCGGGGATTGGTGAAGAACTCGTCGGGGGTGTTCTCCTCGACGATCTGGCCGTCGGCCATGAAGACGACCCGGTTGGCGGCACGGCGGGCGAAGCCCATCTCGTGCGTGACCACGACCATGGTCATGCCCTCGCTGGCGAGGTCGGTCATGACGTCGAGGACCTCCTGGACCATCTCGGGGTCCAGGGCGGAGGTCGGCTCGTCGAAGAGGAGCACCTTCGGGTTCATGGCCAGCGCACGGGCGATGGCCACGCGCTGCTGCTGACCACCCGAGAGCTGGGCGGGGTACTTGTGCGCCTGGTTGCCGATCCGGACCCGGTCGAGGAGTTCCATCCCCCGGGCCTCGGCGTCGGCCTTGGACTTGCGGAGCACCTTCATCGGGCCCAGCGTCACGTTCTGGAGCACGGTCTTGTGCGCGAACAGGTTGAAGGACTGGAACACCATTCCCACGTCGCTGCGCAGCTTGGCCAGGCCACGGCCCTCCGCGGGTAGGGGCTGGCCGTCCAGGGAGATGACACCGGAGTCGATCGTCTCGAGCCGGTTCATGGTGCGGCAGAGCGTCGACTTGCCGGACCCGGACGGGCCGATGACGACTACCACCTCGCCGGAGTTAACCGTCAGATCGATGTCGCGGAGCACGTGCAGGTCGCCGAAGTGCTTGTTGACGTTCTCCAGCACGACGAGAGGAGTTGAAGTCATGCATCGGAACCTAATGGGTCCAAGTTGCCGTGTCATCCCGAAAACGCTGCTTGAGTCAGGAGTAGCTGACTTGTTACGGCGTGATCCGCAAAACCGTTATCGATTTCGTTGTGTAAGTGGGCCACTGTCGCACGGAGTGGCGGAGCCACTCTCCAGAGTTTCCATTGGTCACTCTCGGTGATGGTGTCAGGACTCCCGATTAACCTGCTGGACACATCGTCCGTCCAGGTCAGGCTGACAGTCCGGCGCGGTCGGTTGGAACGATGAGCCGGGGGGAGTTACGGAGCGTCCCTATTTCCAGAAACCGACTTTCGACCTCCGGAGCCCCATGAAGGCAGGGCCGTCACCACGGAAATCACCCGGAAGCCGCGTTCCCGTAAACCGGACCGTCTCCCTGTCCATAACGGCCTCCGGTGACCGAATCCGCTCCGCTGGCGCCCACCCCGGGGGCCTGCGGCGCGAGGCGGAGGCGGGGCCCGGAACGGCCAACGCGCGAGCGTCCTGGGCGCCGCCGCGAAGCGGATAGCCTGGAACGGTGAGCCATAGTCGTACCTACCAAGTGCGGACCTACGGCTGCCAGATGAACGTCCACGACTCCGAGCGCCTCTCCGGTCTGCTGGAGGACGCTGGGTACGATCGCGCAGCTGAGGACACCACCGCAGACATCGTCGTCTTCAACACCTGTGCGGTCCGTGAGAACGCGGACAACCGCCTCTACGGCAACCTCGGTCACCTGCGCCCGGTCAAGGACGCCAACCCCGGGATGCAGATCGCCGTGGGTGGCTGCCTCGCCCAGAAGGACCGAGGGGAGATCGTGCGCCGCGCCCCCTGGGTGGACGTGGTGTTCGGCACCCACAACATCGGCTCCCTGCCCACCCTGCTGGAGCGCGCCCGCGTCCAGCGCGAGGCGCAGGTCGAGATCGCCGAGGCGCTGGAGCACTTCCCGTCCACGCTGCCCAGCCGCCGCGAGTCGGCCTACGCGGCCTGGGTGTCGATCTCGGTCGGCTGCAACAACACCTGCACCTTCTGCATCGTGCCCGCGCTGCGGGGCAAGGAGAAGGATCGGCGTCCCGGCGACGTGCTCGCCGAGGTCCGCGCCCTGGTCGACGAAGGCGTCACCGAGGTGACGCTGCTCGGACAGAACGTCAACGCCTACGGCAGCGAGTTCGGCGACCGTCAGGCCTTCTCCAAGCTGCTGCGCGCCTGCGGTGAGATCGAGGGGCTGGAGCGGGTCCGCTTCACCTCCCCGCACCCGCGCGACTTCACCGACGACGTCATCGAGGCCATGGCCGAGACGCCCAACGTGATGCCGCAGCTGCACATGCCGTTGCAGTCCGGGTCCAGCAAGGTCCTCAAGGACATGCGTCGTTCCTACCGCCAGGAGCGCTTCCTCGGCATCGTGGACAAGGTGCGCTCGGCGATGCCGCGCGCCGCCATCACCACGGACATCATCGTGGGCTTCCCCGGTGAGACCGAGGAGGACTTCGAGCAGACCCTGCACGTGGTCCGCGAGTCCAGGTTCGCGATGGCGTTCACCTTCCAGTATTCCAAGCGCCCCGGCACCCCTGCCGCCACCATGGACGGGCAGATCCCGCCGGAGGTCGTCAAGGAGCGCTACCAGCGGTTGGTCGAGCTCCAGGACCAGATCTCCTGGGAGGAGAACCAGAAGCTGGTCGGCCGTGAGGTCGAGCTGATGGTCTCCGAGGGAGAGGGCAAGAAGGACGGCGCGCACCGCCGCCTGTCCGGCCGCGCCCCCGACAACCGCCTCGTGCACTTCGCCGTGGGCGACGCCGAGGAGCCGCGCCCGGGCGACATGGTCACCGTCGAGGTCACCTACGCCGCCCCGCACCACCTCGTCGCCGACTCCGGCGTCAGGCACCTGCGCCGCACGCGCGCCGGTGACGCCTGGGACGCCCGTCAGGGCAGGCCGGTACAGGTCACCAAGCCGGACGTGCTCCTGGGCATGCCGAGGATCGGTGTTCCGCCGGAGGAGCCCGCCCCCGCTGGCGGCTGCTGCGACGCCTGATCCGCACCCGAGTTCCGAGGCCCCCGACGCACACGCGCCGGGGGCCTCGCGCCGTTCCGGCGCGGCTGTCACGCCTACGCGGGCCCGAGCCGGACCGGGAGCTCCCTCAGCCGCAGCGTCCCCGGGACGGTGTCGCGCACCGGCGGTCGGCCCGGGACCAGGGAGAGTTCCGGGTGGGCCGCGAACAGGGCGCCGACGGCGACCTCCCCCTCCTGGCGGGCCAGGGCCGCGCCCAGGCAGTAGTGCGCGCCGTGTCCGAAGGCCACGTGGGCCTCGCCCGGCCTGCCCTGGTGCCGGGTGACGTCGAACCGGTGCGGATCGGGGTGGACGTCCGGGTCGTGGTTGGCCCCGGCGACCAGCGCCACCGCTCGCTCCCCGGCGGCCAACGTGCCACGGGAGAGCTGGACGTCCTCCGTGGCGTACCGGGCCTTGGCCGTGACGGCGGTACCCCCGACGCGGAGCATCTCGTGGACCGCGGCGGGCAGCAGGCCGGGGTCGGACCGGAGCAGGGCGAGCTGGTCCGGGTGCTCCAGGAGCGCGCGGGTTCCGTTGCCCAACAGGTGGGCTGTGGTCTCGTGACCGGCGATGACCAGCGTGAACACCAGGGTGACCAGCTCGCCCTGGGAGAGTCGCCCGCCGCCCTCGTCCCGTGCGCGCACGAGCGCGTCGAGGAGGTCCTCACGCGGGTGCTCCCGGCGCTCGACGATCATCGCCTCGATGTGGTCGATCATCTCGCCGAGCACCCGGTTCATCACCTCGGGCTGGGCGGGGTCGAACCGGGCCAGCTGGTGGCTCCACGCGTGCCACTGCGGGCGGTCCGCCACGGGGACCCCCACGAGATCGCAGATGACCGCGATGGGCAGCGGGTAGGCGAAGTGCTCGATCAGGTCGACCACGCCCTCTTCGTCCACGTGTTCGGGGAGCGCCGTCAGCAGGTCGTTGGTGATCCGCTCGACGCCCGGACGCATCTCGTTGACGCGTCGCACGGTGAAGGTGCGGGAGACGAGTTTGCGCAGGCGGGCGTGGTCGGAGCCGTCCTTGTCCAGCAGCGACTCGGTGAGGTAGGTGATGAGGTCGGGGCGCAGGCCCAGGGCCGCCATGGCGTCGGATCGCCTGGCCCCGGTGGGACCCTCGGGCACGTTCTGGGGATCGACGACGAACCGCCGGTCACTGAGGATGGCGCGAACGTCGGCGTCGTCGACGAAGGCCCGCGCCGCCTGGCCGTCGACGAACAGGACCGGCGCGGAACCGCCCGCGGCCCGGATCCGCTCGATGACCTCCAGTGGCCGCGAGGAGAACTCCTCTGAGCGCATGTTGACGGGTTCGGGTGCGCGGGACTGGTCCGTGACGGGTGTGGCGGTGTGCATGTGCCCCTCCTTGTGGGGTCTACGTGCTGCGCTTGACGCGTTTCTGTTCCTCGATCTCGCCGGTCAGGAGCTGTTCGAGTCCGGTGAAGATCGCGACGGTGCCCGCCTGCGTGGCCCGCATGGCCGAGTCGGGCACGTCCTGCTCCAGGAGCAGGCGCAGGCTGTGCGCGGCCAGATCGGCTCTGGCGGTGCGTTCGGGGACGGGAAAGCCCTGTTGGGTGAGCAGGGGTTCGGAGAGCAGGTGTCCCATGACGGTGGAGCAGTAGGCGTAGAACCGTTGGTCGGCGGGGAGCTGCGGCCCCAGGACCCCGTGTTCCTCCAGCAGGTCCCAGTAGTCGCGCAGGGCCTTCTGCCGGGCCTCTGTCAGGTCCCTGACCAGCTGCGGAAGGGTGCGGGAGAAGGAGCTGAGTTCGTCGCTGCCGTTGTTGTAGAGCGCGTGGACGACGGGGGATTCGAACTGGAGGAGGTAGATGTGGCGCGCGATCTCGCTCGGCCGGGCGGACCGGGGGTCCTGCCGGATCAGGTCCAGGAGGCGGCCGACCATGTCGTGCTGGGCGCGTAGCAGCACCGTGAGGAAGAGCCGCTCCTTGGTGGGGAAGTGCAGGTAGACGGTGCCCTTGCCGACCCCCGCCCGGCGAGCGACGTCGTCGATGGTGGTCTTGCGGTGCCCCCAGGCCACCATGAGCTCCTCGGCGGCGTCGAGGATGCGTTCGGCCCGGGTGTCGCGTTCGGACACGGGCTGGTCCTGGGAGTGGTGGTCGGCGGACGGGGACACGTACGGCTCCTTCGGTACGGGGGCCGCCGGTGAGGGCGCTCACCAGCTTTGACGCGAAGACCATATCCAGACCTCCGTTCCCGGGCCGCATCACTCTGACTGTGTGACCAGATTTCAAATCTGGTCACACAGTCAAAGCTAGGTCAGATCACTCCGCGGTACAAGACCCGCGGTGCAGCCGGGGAGCGGCGGGCACGCGGGGCCGGGGACCGGAGGGGGCGGGAACGATAGCCTCGCCCTTGTGTTGATCGCCGCCGCCGTGTGCCCGCACCCGCCCGTACTGTTCCCCGAGATCGCCCGGGGAGCGGCGCCGGACCTGGACGGCCTGCGCGCCGCCTGCGACCGCGCCGTCGCCGGGCTCCGCGGGGCCGACCGCCTCCTCGTCGTGGGCCGGGGGGCGACCGAGCGGCGGTTCGGTCCCGACACCGGTGGGGACCTCGCCGACTTCGGGGTCGACCTGCGGGTGGGACCAGCACCGGCCGTCCTCGACCTGGCGGCCACGACCGGTCGCTGGCTGGCGGAGCGCAACGGACTGGAGCCGGACGGCTACCTGGAGGTTCCCTCCGGTGTCACACCGGAGCGGGCGGCGGAGCTCGGCGCCGAGCTCGCCGGGTCGGCGGACCGGGTGGCGTTGCTGGTCATGGGCGACGGAAGCGCCCGCAGGACCGAACACTCACCGGGGTACGTGGACGAGCGCGCCGTGCCCCACGACGACGCCGTCGCCGAGGCCCTGGGCAAGGCGGACACGGCGCGCCTCGCGGGGCTCGACCCCGAGCTGGCCCTCGAACTCATGGTGGCCGGGCGCCCCGCCTGGCAGGTCCTGGCCGGGGCCGCCGGGGAGGCGGCCCTCACCGGTGACCTGCTCGCCTACGAGGCTCCCTACGGGGTGGGGTACTTCGTGGCCACCTGGTCCTGATCCCGAAGGGCCCGGCCCCGGCCCCGGCTCAGCGCTGGGAGTTGGGCAGCATCGTGGCGACGTCCACCAGGGCCTCGCCCGGCTCCTCGGTCCGCCCGGACAACGCTGACTCCACCTGGGCCATCGCCCGCTCCAACAGGTTCGGGGCGTCGTAGGGCAGCCAGTGCACCCGGTGGTCACGGCGGAACCACGACTCCTGGCGCCGGGCGAACCGGCGCGTGGCCTGGGCGGTCTGCTCCTTGGCCTCGGTCTCGGTGAGCTCGCCGTCCAGCTGGGCGAGGGCCTGCGCGTAGCCCAGCGCCTTGGACGCGGTGCGCCCCTCGCGCAGCCCCTGCTTGTCCAGGCGGCGGACCTCCTCCAGCAGCCCCTGGTCCCACATGCGCTCGACCCGCAGGTCGATGCGCTCGTCGAGCTCGGGGCGCGGGGCGCTCAGCCCCAGCTGGGCGCACGGGTAGAAGGAGGTGTGGTCGGGCAGGTTGGCGGTGAACGGCCGCCCGGTCAGCTCGATGACCTCCAGCGCGCGGACGATCCGCCGACCGTTGCCGGGCAGGATGGTGCGGGCGGCCTCGGGGTCGGCCTCGGCCAGCCTGGCGTGCATCAGCCCCGGGCCCACGTCGGCCAGCTCGTTCTCCAGTCGCGCACGCACCCGGGGGTTGGTGCCCGGGAACTCCATGTGGTCCAGGACCGCGCGCACGTACAGGCCGGAACCGCCCACGAGGACGGGGATGACGTCGCGGTCCGCGCAGTCGTCCACCCGCTCCCGGGCGAGGGTCTGGTAGGTGGCGACGTCGGCGGGTTCGTGCACGTCCCAGATGTCCAGCAGGTGGTGCGGCACGCCCCGGCGCTCCTCGAAGGGGAGCTTCGCGGTGCCGATGTCCATGCCCCGGTACAGCTGCATGGAATCAGCGTTGATCACCTCGCCCCGACGGCCGGTGCGTTCCTCCAACCACTCCGCCAGATCGACGGCCAGGTCCGACTTGCCCACAGCGGTCGGGCCCACGACCGCGATCACCTTGATCATCCCTCCAGCGTAGCCACGTCCGGCCGGCTCCGTGGCCAGAGCGGGTGAGAGATCGGTGGGAGTTCGGTGGGAGAGCGCTCCGTTCGATGACCTCGACGTGCGCGTCTAGGATGGCCAGCATGCGATTCGCCAAGGGCCACGGAACCGAGAACGACTTCGTGATTCTCCCCGACCCCGACGGGGAGCTCCAGCTCACGGAGGAGACCGTCCGTTCGCTCTGCGACCGACGGGCCGGTATCGGGGGTGACGGTGTCCTCCGGGTGGTGCGCACGCCCGCCCTCGGTGAGGCGCTCGCCCCGGCCGCCCGCACCGCCGAGCGGACCGAGTGGTTCATGGACTACCGCAACTCGGACGGCAGCGTCGCCGAGATGTGCGGCAACGGGGTGCGAGTCTTCGCCCACTACCTGCGGCACGCCGGTCTCGTCACGGACGACCGCTTCGAGGTCGGTACCCGGGACGGCGCCAAGGCCGTCGTGATCGAGGCCGACGGCGACGTCACCGTGGACATGGGCCGGGTCGAGCGGCTGGGCACCTCCTCGGCCAAGCTCGCCCGGCAGGTCGTGCACGGCGCCCGCATCTCCGTGGGCAACCCGCACCTGGCCTGCGAGGTCGACGCCCCGGTCTCCGAGATCGACCTCACCGAACTGCCCGCGCTCGACGACGAGGCCTTCCCTGAGGGAGCCAACGTCGAGGTCTACTCCGAGGTCGGCCCCGGTGTGCTGGAGATGCGCGTGTACGAGCGGGGGTCCGGTGAGACCCGCTCCTGCGGCACCGGCATCGTCGCCACGGCCGCGGCGGCGACCCCGGCGGGTGAGGGTGCCACGTGGCGGGTGCGCGTCCCCGGGGGAGAGTGCACGGTCTACCTCGACGCCTCCGGTGCCCGCCTGAGCGGTCCCGCCACGATCGTCGCCGAGGGCGAGACCATCCTGCTCTGACGGGACCGCTCGACGTTCACCGTCGTTCGTGCGCTCCCCACAGCCGTCGCGCGTCCAGACCGCGCAGAGAGGCGTCCAGGAGCTGGGCTGTGTGGGTCACCGACACCGACGAACCCGCGCGCTCCATGGCCGAGGCGATCTGCAGGGAGCACCCGGGGTTGCCCGACACCAGGAGCCCGGCCCCGGTGGAGGCCACGTCGGCGCCCTTGCGATCGCCCAGCTCGCCCGCGGCCTCCGGCTTGAACAGGTTGTACACCCCCGCCGAACCGCAGCAGATCTCCTTGTTGGGCAGGTCCACCACCTCCAGGCCGGGGATCTGCCGGAGCAGCTCGCGCGGCTGGCTGGTGACACCCTGGCCGTGGGACAGGTGACACGCGTCGTGGTAGGCCACGCGGAGCGGAAGCGGGTGCCGCTCGGCGCGCGGCCCCAGGTCCACCAGGTACTCGGTCAGGTCCACCACCTTCGACGAGACATCCCTGGCCCGCTCCACCCAAGCCGGTCCCGCCCCCGCCTCCTCCAGGGTCCGGTCGAAGTGCTTCATGCTGGACCCGCACCCGGCCGAGTTCACGACGATCCGCTCCACCTGGCGGGCCTCGAACACCTCCACCAGACCCTTGGCGAACTCGGCCGCCTCGGTGAGCCGCCCCGAGTGGCCCGACAGCGCCCCGCAGCACCCCTGGGAGCGCGGGATCACCACCTCACAGCCCTCCAGGGCGAGCACACGGGCGGTGGCCGTGTTGACCTCGGGGAAGAAGGCGCCCTGCACACAGCCCACCAGCATGCCCACCCGGGCGCGCCGCTCACCGACGGCCGGGACGAGCTCGGGCAGCGGGGGAGGGGGCGCCGACAACGGCGGCGCGATCCGCTCCATGGTGGCCAGAGTCGGTGAGATCCGGTCCAGGACCCCGGACCTGCGGACCAGCGCGGATACCCCGCTCGCCTGGTAGGCGCGCAGCGGCCCGCGCAACGCTCTGAGGCGTCGGCGGTGGGGGAAGAGCGAGAACACGGCGGCGCGCAGCGCGCGTTCGCCCGGAGTCCGCCGGTGCTCCTCCTCGACCCGGAACCGGGTGTGCTCGATGAGGGCGTCGTAGGCCACCCCGGAGGGGCACGAGGATACGCACGCCAGACACCCCAGGCAGTTGTCGAAGTGCCCCACGGCGGTCTCGGTGAGCACGTCCTCCTCGTGCATCTGGCCCATCAGGTGGATACGCCCGCGCGGGGAGTCCATCTCCTGACCCCACAGCACGTTGGTGGGGCACGTGGGCAGACAGAACCCGCAGTGCACGCAGTCGCTCAGCAGGTCGCCGAAGAGCCGTTCTCGCTCGCCGGGACCACCACTGGCCGGTTCGGTCGGTAGGTCGGTCAAGCGGGCTCCCTGGATCGAGGCGAACGGTGGCGGGCCGGATGGCTCAGATCCCCCCGGCGAACCGGCCGGGGGACAGGCGGTGCCCGGGGTCGAGGGAGTCCTTGACCGCGCGCATCAGGCCCAGCGCGGGGACCTCGCCCCACGGGCTGATCCCGGAGGCCCGCACGTCCGGTTCCGCGCGCAGCAGGACCAGCGGATGCTCGGTGGCCGACCGCACGCCGTCGACCACCAGTCCGATCCGCTCCGGGTCGGTTCCCGGGGGGAAGGACACGACGAGGGAACCGGTGGACGCCGAACCGCGGGTGTGCGCGCCCGCGTCGACCGCCCCGGAGACCTCCGACACCCACGCGGCGGCGGCGACGCTCTCCGCGGGCGGGGCCGTGACCAGGGCGAGCGTTCCCTCGCCGGGCAGCAGACCCCAGCCCTCGGGCAGGGTCTCGGCGATGGTGGGGGAGTCCTCCGATCCCTCGGCCAGGGCGAGCGCCGTCCTCTCCGCGCGCGCCTCCAGCCCGGCCGGGGTGCCCTCCAGCACCACGTCCAGCCGCCCGGGGCCCTCGGCGGGCCAGTCGAGTTCCACGGCCGAGGGCACCACGGAGGTCGCCCTGAGTGCGGCCAGGGCCCGCTCCGCCACTGGCCGGGAGGACACACGGGCGCTCACCACCCGCAGGGACTCCGGAAGGGGGTGCAGACGGAAGGCGACCGACGCGATCACGCCGAGCGTGCCGTAGCCACCGGTGTGCAGCTTGGCCAGGTCGTACCCGGCCACGTTCTTCACCACCCGGCCGCCGCTGCGGGCCACCACCCCGTCCGCGCGCACCACCGTCATCCCGATCACGAGGTCGCGCAGGGCTCCGGAGAGCAGACGGCGCGGGCCGCTCACTCCCGTGGCCACCGCGCCGCCCACCGTGCCACCGGCCCTGACCGGATCGTAGGACAGCCGCTGCCCGGCCGAGGCCAGCGCCGCGTACAGGTCGGCGACCGGGGTGCCCGCGCCGACCTCCACCACCAGGTCACCGGCGTTGTGGTCGATCCAGGAGAGCGCGGAGACGTCCACCAGCAGGTCCAGGGAACGGGGCGGCCAGCTCCAGCCCAGGGCGGTGCCGCCACCCCGCACGGTCACCGAGAGCGAGTTCCGGTGAGCCGCCGCCATCACCCCCGCGAGGGCGTCGGTGTCGGTCGGCGTCGCCACGTACCGGGGCTCCACCCCGCACACGGAGTCCTCAGCGGTCGCCTCCCGCAGTTCGCAGCCCTCGACATCCAGGTTCACCTTGGCCCTCCCGGCCCACTCGTCACTCCCGTACCGTCCACGGTCCGGACGGCTCAGAACTGCTCAGCCTCCCCGGACTCGACCAGCGGATGGACCCCGGTGCGCACCCCGGGCCGCTCACCGCACAGGCGCGGCGTGGGCAGCAGTTTCTCCGGGTTGGCGATCCCGTCCGGATCGAAGGCCCGCCGGAACAGGTCGAAGGTCTCCAACGCGGCGTCGTCGAACATGCGGGGCATCTTGCACGCCTTGTCCACGCCCACCCCGTGTTCGCCGGTGATGGACCCGCCGTGCTCGATGCACAGGTCCAGGATCGCCCCGGACACCCGCTCGGCGCGCTCGCCCGCGCCGGGCTCGGCGTCGTCGAACAGCACGAGCGGGTGCAGGTTGCCGTCTCCGGCGTGGAACACGTTGGCCACCCGGATGCCGGACTCCTCCGACAGCGCGGCGATCCGGCCCAGCACCTCGCCCAGTGCGGTGCGCGGCACCACCCCGTCCTGGACGATGTAGGCCGGGCTGATCCGGCCCACGGCCGCGAAGGCGGACTTGCGGCCCTTCCAGATGAGGGCGCGCTCCTCGGCGCCGCTGGCCGCGCGGGTCTCGAAGGAACCGGAGTCCGCGCACAGGGCGGTGACCCGCTCCAACTGGGCGTCGACCTCCTCGGCGGGGCCGTCCAGCTCCACCACCAGCACGGCGGCAGCCCCTTCGGGGTAGTCGCAGGCCACGGCCAGCTCGGCGGCCTCGATAGCCAGGGCGTCCATCATCTCGATGGCGGACGGCAGCACCCCGGCGGAGATGATGGCGCTCACCGCCTGCCCGCCCGCGTCCAGCGAGGTGAACGCCGACAGCAGGGTGACGGTCTTCTCGGGGGAACGGGTTAGCGACACGGTGACGCGCGTGGCCACCCCCAGGGTGCCCTCCGAGCCGACGAACGCCCCGATGAGGTCGTATCCGTGCGCGCCCGGAGCCTTGCCGCCGAGTTCGACGATCTCGCCCGCCGGGGTGACGATCTGGAGTCCGCGCACGTGGTTGACGGTGAATCCGTACTTGAGACAGTGGGCGCCGCCGGAGTTCTCCGCGACGTTGCCGCCGACCGAGCACACCTGCTGGCTGGAGGGGTCGGGCGCGTAGTAGTAGCCGTGGGGGCTGGCGGCGCGGGTGATGTCGAGGTTGGCCACGCCCGGTTCGACCACGGCGCACTCGTTCTCGACGTCGATCTCGACGATGCGCCGCATGCGCGAGGTGACCAGGAGTACGCCCTCGGCGTGGGGGAGCGCCCCCGCTGACAGGCCGGTGCCCGCTCCACGCGGGACGTAGGGGACGCGGTGCCTGGCGCAGAGCCGGATCACGGCGGCGACCTGCTCGGTGGTGGTCGGCATGACCACGACACCGGGGGTGGCGCGGTGGTAGGTGAGGCCGTCGCTCTCGTAGACGCGACGTTGGGAGGGGTCGGTCAGGACCCCGTCCTCGCCGCAGATCTCGCGCAGCCGGGGAACCAGAGCGGTCAGCACCGTGGGTGTGTCGGGTGCGGACGTGGTCATGGGCGCCTCCCGGTTCCGTGCGGAGAACGCGGCTGGGGGTGGCGTTCTCCGACTTCGGCCTCGCAAGGGGACCGTACGACCGTGCCCCCTGCCGAAGCAAGGGGCACGGTGGAAGCGGCATTTCGTTGCGTGAAACCGATGGGGGTCCGGCGGGCCCGTGGGGCGAGCACCGCGGACCGGCCCGATCCGTCCAGGTTGGCCGCGCTGGACGGGTCCCGGTTCGCTAGGGCATGCGCTCGTAGGCGGGCAGGGTCAGGAAGTCGACGTAGTCGTCGTCCAGGGCGACCTCGGTGAAGAGCTCGCTGGCCTGCTGGTAGAGGTCCTCGTCGAAGTTGGCGCCGAGGGCCTCTCGGATGGCGGCCAGCTCCTCGCCGATGATCTGCCGGACCAGCTCGGCGGTGACCTTCTCACCGCCGTCCAGGGTGACGTCGTTGTGCAGCCACTGCCAGATCTGGGACCGCGAGATCTCGGCGGTGGCGGCGTCCTCCATGAGGTTGTGGATCGCCACCGCGCCGTTTCCGCCCATCCACGCCGCCAGGTACTGGAGGGCGACGTTGACGTTGCCGCGAAGACCGGCGAGCGTCACGCCGCCCGGGGTCTGGTCCACGGAGAGCAGGTCGGCGGCGGTCACCTCGACCTCGGGGCGCTGCTTGTCGATCTGGTTGGGGCGGTCGCCCAGGACGCCGTCGAAGATCTCGCGGGCGATCGGGACCAGGTCGGGGTGGGCGACCCAGGAGCCGTCGAAGCCGTCGCCGGACTCGCGGGACTTGTCGTCGCGGACCTTGGCGAAGGCGTTCCGGTTGACCTCCTCGTCCCTGCGGGAGGGGATGAAGGCTGCCATGCCGCCGATGGCGTGGGCGCCGCGCTTGTGGCAGGTCTTGACCAGCAGCTCGGTGTAGGCGCGCATCATGGGCGCGGTCATGGTGACGGCGTTGCGCTCGGGCAGCAGGAACCTGCGGCCCCGGGTGCGGTGGGTCTTGATGATGCTGAAGAGGTAGTCCCAGCGACCGGCGTTGAGACCGGCGGAGTGCTCGCGCAGCTCGTAGAGGATCTCCTCCATCTCGAACGCGGCCGGGATGGTCTCGATCAGGCAGGTGGCGCGGATGGTGCCGCGGGGGATCCCCAGGCGCTCCTGGGCCAGCACGAAGATGTCGTTCCAGAGGCGGGCCTCAAGGTGGCTCTGCATCTTCGGCAGGTAGAAGTAGGGGCCCTTGCCCTTGGCGATCTGGCGCTTGGCGCTGTGGAAGAAGTACAGCGCGAAGTCGACGATCCCGCCGCTGGTGCGCTGGCCGTCGACGAGGACGTGCTTCTCGTCCAGGTGCCAGCCGCGCGGGCGGACCACGATCGTGGCCAGCTCGGAGTCGTCCTTGAGGGCGTAGGTCTTGCCCTGGGGGGAGGTGAAGTCGATCTCGCGGTCCAGGGCGTCACGCAGGTTGAGCTGCCCCTGGATCATGTTCTCCCACAGCGGGGTGTTGGCGTCCTCGAAGTCGGCCAGCCACACCTTCGCGCCGGAGTTGAGCGCGTTGATCGTCATCTTGCGGTCCGTGGGACCGGTGATCTCGACGCGGCGGTCGGTGATGCCAGGGGCGGCCGGGGCCACCTTCCAGCTGTCGTCCTCGCGGATGTGCCTGGTCTCGGGGAGGAAGTCGAGGTCCTCCCCGGCGGCGATCCGCTCCTCGCGGGTCCGACGCGCGGCCAGCAGCTCCTGGCGACGCGACTCGAAGGTGCGGTGCAGCTCGGCGACGAGAGCCAGGGCCTCCTCGGTGAGGATCTCGTCGAACCGATCGTTGAGGGGGCCGGTGATCTCGACCCCGTGCGTGGCGCCCATGGATAACCTTCCGCGATACGAAATAAGCTTCTGGGATGTGGAAATGAAGCTACTATCTTGATGTCGAGCGGTCAACGTCACTCACGCGCTTGATCAGTGGAGATCTTCGTCAGGGCGGAATTATGTCCAAAGTTCCGACGGAAGATCTGCGCTTCTTGAGAGTCCGATCTACTCCAAGGGTCTCACGCGCCCACGCGTCGGCATGGCCTGTGTCACGTTCCCTGCGATAATTCGGATGCCCTGCCCGAGCGGAGGTGCGAGCATCGTTACCACGGGGCCGCCGTCTCCGCTCCGGGAAGAACCATGGCGGCACATGCGTTGACCCACCTGGAGGGATATGAATACAGCTGACACCCACGGAAGCGACCACGCGGGCCACGACGGCCACGGCGAGGACGACTTCCGTGAGGGGAGCACCACCGGCGGCGAGGCCACCGGCGGTGCCCACCACGAGGACCAGGGTCACGCACCCGACCAGGGCGAGATGGAGCTGGCCGAACGGCACGCGCTCCGCCGCGTCCAGGGGCTGTCCACCGAGCTCACCGACGTCACCGAGGTCGAGTACCGGAAGCTGCGGCTGGAACGAGTCGTGCTCATCGGCGTCTGGACCAGGGGGAACCAGGCCGAGGCCGACAACTCACTGACCGAACTCGCCGCACTCGCCGAGACGGCTGGCGCCCTCGTCCTCGAAGGACTCACCCAGCGCCGCTCCAAGCCCGACCCAGCGACCTATGTCGGCAAGGGCAAGGCGGCGGAACTGCGCGACATCGTCGAGGCCACCGGCGCCGACACCGTCATCTGCGACGGCGAACTCACCCCCGGCCAGCTGCGCCAGCTGGAGGACGTCGTGAAGGTCAAGGTGGTCGACAGGACCGCCCTGATCCTCGACATCTTCGCCCAGCACGCCAGCAGCAGCGAGGGCAAGGCCCAGGTCGAACTCGCCCAGCTCAACTACCTGCTCCCGCGACTGCGCGGCTGGGGCGACTCCCTGTCCCGACAGGCGGGCGGCTCCGGCGGAGGCGGCGCGGGCGGTGGCGTGGGACTGCGCGGTCCCGGTGAGACCAAGATCGAGACCGACCGTCGGCGCATCAACGACAAGATGGCCAAGCTGCGCCGTCAGCTCGCCCACATGCGGACCGCGCGCGAGGTCAAGAAGGACGTCCGCCGTACCCGCGAGGTGCCCTCGGTGGCGATCGCCGGGTACACCAACGCGGGCAAGTCGAGCCTGCTCAACCGGCTCACCGGCGCCGGGGTGCTGGTGGAGAACGCGCTGTTCGCCACCCTGGACCCGACCGTCCGTCAGGCCCGCACGCCCGACGGCCGCGGCTTCACGCTGAGCGACACCGTCGGCTTCGTCCGGCACCTGCCGCACCAGCTGGTGGAGGCGTTCCGCTCCACCCTGGAGGAGGTCGCCGACTCCGACCTGATCCTGCACGTGGTCGACGGATCCCACCCCGACCCCGAACAGCAGATCAGCGCGGTTCGCGAGGTGTTCGCCGAGATCGAGGCCGTGGACGTGCCCGAGCTCATCGTGGTGAACAAGGTCGACGCCGCTGACCCGGACACGCTCAGGACGCTGCGTACGCGCTACCCCGACCTGGTCGAGGTCTCGGCGCGCACCGGTGAGGGCGTCGCGGAACTGGTCACCGCGCTGGCCGAGGCGCTGCCCGAGCTCGCCAAGGAAGTACGGGCTCTGGTTCCGTACTCGCGGGGCGACCTCATCGCAAGGGCGCACGAGGAGGGCCGCATCATCAGCGAGGAGCACACCGGAGACGGCACGGCGCTGCACGCGTTCGTCCCCGAGCTGCTCGCCGCCAAGCTCGACGAGTACACACCCAGTAACGCCTGAGCCAGCGCGTACTGGAGAACACACGGCCGGGACGTCCCCGTGACGTCCCGGCCGCGTTGTGTCGGAAGTGCCCGTTCCCGAGAGTCGCGGCCGGAGCCCTCACGTTCCGGCTTGAAAGGCCGTATCGAAGAATCCGAGCGTGGAAGACCAGCTCAACAGGGGTGCGGGTGGTCTTCATCACTCTGCCTGCTTGCGAGTTTCGCTCCTTAACGCTCGCATTCGTCCCTTGGGGGAGGTGTACACGGGCTCCGAGGATGGACTACGGTTTTGGAGCACTGGCCGGCAGTGATCGCTGTCCCCCCGGGCCGACGCGAACCCCCACTGTCACGGCACCGCGAGGCGACTCCGGGTCGCCCACGGCCCTGTCGGAATCGCATCCAGATACGAGGTCGCCATGCCCGCCCGTGCACCCCACGCCCCTGCTCCGCGCGTACCGCGGCGGATCTGACCGGCGAGGGCGGACCACCCATGACGGTAGTACTCCTCACCAACATCGGTCGGCTGTGGACCGGGAACGAGCTGCTCACCAAGGCCGCCATCCTGATGGACAACGACCGGATCGCCTGGGTCGGCCACGCGGCCGAGCTCCCCCAACGCATTCCCGGAGTGATGGAGGACCTCACCGAGGTCGACGAGGTCGTCAACATCGGAGGCGGACTCGTCACCCCCGGCCTGGTCGACGCCCACTGCCACCCCGTGTACGCGGGTGACCGCTACGCCGAGGTCAACATGTGGGCCAAGGGCGCCACCCGCGCGGACATCTTCGCCGCTGGCGGCGGGGTCTCGACGACCGTCACCATCACCCGTGGGACCGACCCCTGGACGCTGTGCAACGCGGTCCGGGAACGCCTCCGGCACTGGGTGCTGTCCGGCAGCACCACCGTGGAGGCCAAGACCGGCTACCACCTCACCCGGGACGGCGAACTCGCCGACGTGCGCCTGCTGCGCTCCCTGGAGGAGGAACCCGGCATGCCCCGCCTGCACGTCACGTTCTTCCCCGCGCACGGGGTCCCGCCGGAGTTCTTCGGCCGCCCCAAGGAGTACGTGGCCACCGCCGCCTCCTGGCTCAGCGACGCCGCCATGGCCGGGGCGGACGGCGTGGACGTGTACTGCGACAACCAGCAGTTCACCACCGAGGACGCCCACATGCTCCTGGGCGTGGGCCAGTCCGTGGGCCTGCGCACCACCCTGCACGCCTGCTCGCGGCCCCGGCACGGGGCAGTGCGGATGGCGGCCGAGCTGGGCTGCTCCTCGGTGGACCTCGTCCACGAGGCCGACGACGAGGACCTGCTCGCCCTGGCGTCCACCCGCACCCCCGTCGTGGCCTGCCCCACCACCGCCCTGCACGAGCGCCGCACCCCGCCGGTGCGCGCCCTGCTCGACCACGGCGTACCCGTGGGTCTGGGCACCGACCACAACCCGGGCCAGTCCGGAACCACGTCCATGCCGCTGGTGATCTCCCTCGCGGTGTCCATGTTCGAGATGACCGTCCAGGAGGCGCTCAACGCCGCCACGGCGGGCAGTGCGCACGCGCTGGGTCTGAACGACCGGGGCATGATCGCTCCGGGGATGCTGGCCGATCTCGTGCAGTGGGACGCCGATCACGAGGGCGCCTTCGCGTGGTCCATGGGCCTGCACACCCTGCGTGTGTGGCAGGGCGGCCGCACCATCCACTGAGGTCACTCCGGGGAGCGTGTGGGGCGGCCACGAGTGCCCAGGGGCGTGCGCGTCCTCGGTGCGCTCGCCAGGTCCCGAACTGCGGGCTCTCCAAGGGTCAGTCCCACGCCGCCGTGCGCGGGCCGGTGGGAACGCCGGGGTCGGACCTGGTACCCGCGGGGCTCTCCGTCAGCCTGTGCCCGTGGGGCGGGCCCGTTCCGGCATGCTGAGGTGCCACCGCACCTGCGGGCGGCCGCCTCTTGCCAGCCATGTCCGCGGGCGGTTCGGTTCGAGACTCCAGAGGTCTGCGGTTCCCGCATGGGGGAAGCCGCCCCGAGGCCCCTTCGGGTACCTGGAGGCCGGTCAAGGCCGGAGCCATGGTCGTGCCCACGGCAGCGGCAACACCGGCGCTCCCTGGTCAGGTTTCCAGTGGTCACGGCGCCGGGGCCTTCGGCTCCGTTCAGCGGGTGCCTCGGGCGCGGGCGATCTCGATCACCGCGCGCTCCAGCGCGTACTCGGGATCGCGTCCGGCGCCCTTGATGAGCGCGTCGGTCTCGGCGATCACCGCCATCGCCCGGGTCACCCCGGCCGCGCTCCATCCACGAGCCTGCTGACGCAGGGTGCGCAGCTTCCACGGCGGTACCTTGGCCCGCCTGGCCAGCTCCGCCTCGTTCATACCGCGCGGAGGCTGGGCGGCCACCGCGATCCCGCGCACGGCACCGGCCAGGGCGCTGTTGATCAGCACCGGGGCGGTGCCCACCGCCAGGGACCAGCGCAACTGCTCCAGGGCCTCGGGCAGGCGGCCCTCCACGGCACGGTCGGCGACGGTGAATCCCGAGGCCTCCGCCTTGCCGGAGTGGTACCTGGCCACCGCCGCCGCGTCCACCCTGCCCTCGGTGTCAGCGACCAGCTGGGTGCAGGCCGCGGCGATCTCACGCAACTCGGTGCCGACGGCGTCCACCAGCGCCTGCGCGGCGTCCGGAGTGATCTGCCGTCCGGCCGAGGAGAACTCGCTCTTGACGAAGGCGACCCGCTCGGGCCCCTTGGTGGGACCCTTGCAGTCCACCCGCTGGGCCCCGGCCTTCACCGCGGCCTGGAGCAGGGCCTTGCCCTTGGCACCACCCGCGTGGGTGAGCACCATGAACACGTCGTCGGCGGGGGCCTTGAGGTAGTCGGTGACGGTCGCCGCCAGGTCCTTGACCAGGTCCTGGGAGGAGCGGATCACCACCACCCGGCGGTCGCCGAAGAGCGAGGGGGACGTGACCTCCACCAGGGTGGACAGACCCACCTGGGCGGGCACGAGGTCGTGGACGTCCACCTCGGGGTCCTCCTCGCGGGCCGAGGCGACGACGGCGGCCACGGCCCGGTCGACGAGGAGCTCCTCGTCGCCGACGATGAGCGTGATGAGGGCGGGTGCAGGCATACAACGAGGATGCCACGCTCCACCGACCAACCTGTGCCCGATCACCGGTCTCCGAGCGGATCGCCGTCGTTGGTCCACGCGTCTGTGGGCCACGCACGGGCGACCACCCGGGCACCCACCCGGGCACCCACCCGGGCACCCACCCGGGCACCCATCCGGGCGCCCGCGAACCCCGCCGCCCGAGGGCGGCGCGTCCTCGGTTGCGGCTCGGCCAGTGTCGGTTGCTCGCACCCTCGCCTCAAGGCGGGTTCCGCGGATTCCCGCTGGCCAGGGGCGGTGGGATCTCGCTCGCGGGGAGGCCAGCGCGAGTGGGCACACCCGCGGCCCCTGCTGGTACCGCTTCGGCTCCGCTGCCAGGTGCCTCACCTTCCGCATAGCTGTTGCCTCCTCGCTCCCAGTCCCTGTTCGTGCCTCCGCTGCCGGACCGGGTGTCCGCAACCGCGCATCGCGGAGTCGGACGCCCACCTCGGGGTGGCGATACCTACGGGTCGGGTCTCGGGCCACGGGTGGCCACCCGTACCGGTCCGCCCAGGACGGCGATGTCACCGTCGAGGTCGGTGCGCGCGTGCGCCCGCGCCATCCCCTCCAGCACTCCCACCGTGAACGGGGTGGGGTGGCCGTAGGAGTTCTCCCGGCCAGCGGAGGTGACCGCCACCGTCGCCTCCGTGGCGGTGAGGAAGGCGGGGACCTGGGTGTTCGAGCCGTGGTGGGGCGTGGTCAGCACCGTCACCGCCAACAGCTCGGCTTCGGGCTCGCGCAGCAGTGCGCTCTGGGCCTCCATCTCGATGTCCCCGGTGAGCAGCACGGACATCTGCGGGCCGTCGGCGCGCACCACCACGGAGGTGTCGTTCACCGACCCCACGAACCCGCTCCTGGGCCAGAGCACCCGCAGCAGCCACGGCCCCACCCGGAACCGCTGCCCCCGCTGGGCCTCGTGCAGTTCCACCCCCTCCTCAGCCAACAGACGGCCCGCGGGGCCCTCACCGAACCCCGGCGGGGCCAGCGCCACAGGAACCCTGCGGTGTCGCAGCACGCCGGGCGCGCCGTCCACGTGATCGGCGTGGTCGTGGCTGAGGACCAGCAGCGGCACCACGCGTATCCCCAGGCGGTCCAGACAGCCGTCCACCAGGTCCGGGTCGTCCCCGGTGTCGAAGACCACCGCCTCCCCTCTCCCAATGGACAGCACGAACGCGTCCCCCTGCCCCACGTCGCAGGCGACCAGGGCCCACCCGGGAGGCGGCCACCCTCCCGGTACGCAGCGGGCGGCCAACCCCAGGACCAGCACGGCCGCCGCCACGGCGGCGAGTACCCGCCGGGTCAGGCCACGGGTCAGCAGGAACACCACCAGCACCAAGGCCAGCAACAGGCCGCCCGCCACGTCCGATCGCCAGGGCAGCGCGCCGTACGGGACCCGCGCCCCGGCCCCGGCCACCAGAGCGATCCAGGACACCCCCAGCCCGGGCAGCGGCACCAGGAAGGCGGCGGCGCCCGGCCACACCGACGCCAGTGCGGTCAGCGCCGACCCGGCCACGGTCACCACCGCCACCACGGGCGCGGCCAGCACGTTGGCCGGGATCGCCACCCAGGACACCTCGCCGGACAGCAGCACCAGCACGGGCGCGACCGCCACCTGCGCGGCCACCGCGACCGCGAAGCCCTCGGCCACGGGCCGGGGCCAGCGTTCCGACCAGGCCCGTGCCCAACCGGGCACGAGCACCAGGATGCCCGCCGTGGCCAGCACCGACAGAGCGAACCCGTACGATGCGGCCAGCCCGGGTGCCACGAACAGCACCCCCACCACCGTGGCGCACAGGGCCCGCATCCCCGCCTGCGCCCGTCCGGTGGCCAACGCCAACAGACCCAGGGACCCCATGAACGCCGCCCTCACCACGCTCGGCTCGGGTCGGCACACCAGGACGAACACCCAGATCATCAGCGCGCCGCCCAGCACCGAGCACCAGGTGGGCGCGCGTGTCCACCTGGCCACCCCCAGAACGAACCCGGTGAGGATCGCGAGGTTGGCCCCGCTGACGGTGAGCAGGTGGGTCATCCCGGTGGCTCGGAAGTCCTCGGCCGTGGGTTCGGGCAACGCGGACACGTCACCGACGATCAGTGCCGGGAGGAGCCCCCGCTCCGGCTGGGACAGGCCCGCGGAGGCCTCGCGCAGCCCCGACCGGACCTCACCCGCGAACGCCTGGAACCTCCCGGGCTCGCCCACCGCCTCCGGAGGGCCACGCACGAGTACCAGGGCGGCGGTGAGCTGGTCGTCGTCCGAGGCCAGGAAGGAGCCGCGCGCCTCGAAGGACTGGCCGGGCAGCAGCCCCTCCCAGCCCGGCCCGGAGGCCAGCACCACCACCGGGGCCCGCGACACTCGTTCCGCACCGTCCACCCGAACCCACTCGGTGCGTGCGGGCACCACCCACTCGGCTCGGCCCGGACGCGGCAGGCCAGCCCTGGAACGTGGATCGGTGGTGACCACCGCGCGGAAGGCCGCCTCACCGCCCTGTTCCGCAGCCGCCGTGGCGGCGCTGGAGGCGGTCCGGTGCACGTGGACCCCCGCCACCGCCGCCACCGTCGCGCCGCAGGCCAACGTGGCGACCAGGGCCAGGGCCGGAGCCTCCAGCACGTGGTGGTGCACCAGGAGTGCCGCCAGCGCGGCGCAACCCAGCAATCCCGCGAACGACCACGCCAGCCAAGGAGGCGCCGCCAGCGCGCCGAGCGCGGCCAGCCAGGCGGTGACGGCGGGGAGAAACAGTTTGAGGTCCGGCGGTTGGTCCAGACCGTGGGCGTCGGTACCCAGCCAGCTGACCACCCTCACCCCACCGTCACGTGGGGTTCGAGGTTCCTGAACGTCTTCTCCGCGATGCCGTCCACGCCGAGCAGGTCCTCGACGCCGCTGAACGAGCCGCCGAGCGACTCACGGTGGGCGAGGATCTGCTGGGCCTTCTTCTGCCCGATCCCCGGAAGGGTCTCCAGCTCGGACTGCCCGGCGAGGTTGAGGTTGACCAGGGGGCCGCTGCCCTCGGGGTCGTCACCCGATCCACCGTCCGGTTGGGGGACCCCGACCAGGACGCGCTCGCCGTCAGTCAGCGGTCGGGCGAGGTTGACCAGGTCGAGGTCGGCTTCGGGCAACGGACCACCCGCCTCCTCCACCGCGTCGGCCACGCGTGATCCGGCGGGCATGGTGTACAGCCCGGGCTCGGAGACCTCACCGCCCACGTGCACCACGACGTCCCCGCCTGGTTCCGCGGACGCTTCACCCGTTCCGCCCTCGTCCCCGGACGCGGCCTGTTCGGCCGTGTCATGACCGACCGGGGAGGCCTGGTCCGAGAGCTCGGACACGGTCACCTCTTCGGGGCGATCACGCACGGCCAGGAAGGCACCCGCCACGGCGAGCAGCCCCAGTACCAACAGGGCCACCACCGCCCGCCGGGACAGTGCGGAGGTGGAGCCCCAGCGCTCGGCCACCCGTTCCAGGACGGAACCGGGTCCCTCAGGAGACAGTTCCGTGTATCCGGACGGCGGCCGGGCCGCAGCCAGGCTCCGGTGGTCCCCGCCGCCCGGAGGCCGCTCCGACCCGGGTGCGTTCCGGGGCCCTGTCCGGGGCCCGTCCCCGGACGCCACGACGCCCGTCTGCTCCCACACCGGCCGCTCCTGTGCACCAGTGCCTTCGGAGTCCGCCGGATTGAACTCGGAGTCGGGATCGCCCTCGTGGTGTCGTCGCGCGGTGCGGCCGGACCGGAGTTCCGAGGGCCGCCCGGCCTGATCGCCGCCTGAGTCGGGGTCGTCCGTCCAGGGTTCCGGGCTGGACTCGGTCTCGGGAACGGCAGTGTGGCGTTGTCGCGCGGCGTGGCCGGACTGGAGCCGGAGTCCTGGGTGACGCTCCTGGTGTGCGTCTGCGGAGCCGTCGTCCCGGTCCCCGGGAGCCGTCTCGTGGAGCCGCCGCGCCTCGTCGCTCCAGGACTCGGGTGGTCGCCGGTCTCCCTGGTCCGTCAGCGCGGTGGCGTGGGCGTCCAGCCCGGGGGCACCGAGGGACGGCACCGAAGTACCGGACCAGAATTGCGGGGAGAACTCCCCGTTCGGGTTCGCGGGTTCGTCCGCCCAGAGGTCCGGGGGCGTCGCGTTCGGTGCCACATGGCTGCCCGCGGCGGGTGGTGCCCCACCTGGTGGCGGCCCCTCCCGGGGATCGAGTCGGGCGGGGGCACCAGAGACGCCGTCGGGATTCGGTGTGATCCGGACGGTGGGCGAGGACTCCGGGTCCAGGGAGTCCTCGGGCGGCCGCTCCGTCAGATCCGGGGCCGAGGCCCTTCCGTTCCACAGCGGACCGGGTGGGGAGGACGAGCTCCAGTGCCTGCTCCGCCCCGGCTCGTGGTCATCGGGGAGGTAGGGAGTCTCCGCCTCGCCCACCGCGTAGGGAGGGCGGGGGAGGGCCACCACCGACGCGGGATCGGGCAGGGCGCCGGGGACGCGGACGCGCGGCGGGGTGGCGGCGGGGGAGGAGTCCAGGCCGAGGGTACGGAGTCGTTCCTCGGGGTCTGACAGGGAAGGTGTGCGCCGTGACCGGCGCGAAGCGGTCATGGATTCAACGCTAGGGAGGCCGGGACGGCCTGTCATCGGCCAGTTTCGATCTGTGGATAACTCGCAGGGGGAGCGGCGTATCCGATTTCGGGCAGGCTTGCGAGGGCGAAGACACAGGCGCCCCCGATATCGAGCAAACCAGGATCGGCGCCGACGTTCCAGGGGACCGGTGCGACCTGTGGACAACTCCGACACGAGGGAGTTCCCAGGCCCGGAGGGTGGGTCACACCGAGTGTGCGCGTCTGTCCCGCACCGGTTTCGAGGACCCGCGCGGGGCGGGGCCGGTGCGGGGGCGGCCCGCTGCTCCGGCAATCAGCGGGGCGATCGGGCGGGCCCGCGCGGGAGTCCCCGGGCATGACGGAGGGCCCGGTCCTGGTGGACCGAGCCCTCGCGAAGCCTTCTTGCCCTGAGTCCTTAGGCGGACTGAAGAGCGTCCAGGCGCTTGGCGATCGCGCTCTTGCGGTTCGCGGCCTGGTTCTTGTGGATGACGCCCTTGCTGCTGGCCTTGTCCAGGGCACGAGCGGCGCCACGCTGCGCGATGGTGGCCTGCTCGACGTTCCCGGCCTCGGCAGCTTCGCGGAACTTCCGAACGGCCGTCTTCAGGGAAGAGCGCACCGCCTGGTTGCGGACACGAGCCTTCTCGTTCTGCCGAATGCGCTTCTTCTGCGACTTGATGTTCGCCATGCGAAAACGTGCTCCAGTTACTGTGATCTTCGCGTCGGTCGAACAGGCGGCTCATCTCATGGGCAGCCGTTCCATGAGAGGCCTGCGTGGGCGCCGACGCAGGGTGTGTGTGAGTCCACAGGGCTCAAATTCGAACGTGGAAGTCCGAGACACGGACTTCTCAGTATGCCGCACCACGCGGACCACTCGGGACCCCGGGGGTGCGCGACGCGGGTTCGCCCCTGCGGAGTCGGCCGCCGCGTGCCCCCGGAACCGTCACGGCGCTCCCACCGGGGACAGCCAGGCCGTCCGGTAGGCGGTCAGATCGCCCTCCTCGGCCTCGTCCACCAGGTACAGGGACACGCCCAGGGTCATCGTCTCCGGGACCTCCTCGACCCTCGACATCCCCAGCCGGACGGCGGCGAGCGCGGTCAGCGCGGTCTCGTTGTCCGTGGCCGGCCCCCACTGTTCGCTCTCGTAGGTCGGTACCCCGAACCTCACGGTGACGTCCTCGCGGGTGGCCAGCGCGGTCACCCCCTCGGTCACCTGCCGCACCATGAACCCGCCGTACAACCCCGCCGTGGGCATGTTCGCGTCCACGCCCGGCAGCACGACCTGGTCCGCGTGCTCGGTCACCCGGTCCAGATACCCCTTGGACCAGTACTTCTCCTCGCCGCCCGCGACGAAGGACGGGACTCGGCCACCCGGCACCAGCTCCACGTGATGGGCCTGGACCGACAGCACCGTGTCCTCGTCCAGCTCCTCCCTCACCAGTTCCATGAGGGTGGGGAGTGACGGGTCGTTCACCGTCACCGGGCGGATCTCCAGGTGCACCCCGTCGAACCCGTCCGCGCCCACCTCGGCGACGGCCGGAGCCAGAGCCTCCCGCGCCGGGGCGTCGAACCGGTCCCGGATGAGCGAGGAACCCGACTCCACGTGGCGCAGCCACGCCAGCGCCTCGACGTCGGGGAAGTTCGCGTCCAGCCACGACAGCAACGCCTCGGTGTCCGCCACCCGCTCCACACCGCCGTCCGCGTCCACCTCACCGGCGTACACGTACAGCGTGCTCACCGAGCCCGTGTCCAGCAGCGCCTGCAGAGTCCCGGTGTCCTCCCACGAGCCCACCCACGCCGCGTCCGCCCCCTGGGAGGCGGTCCACTCCTCGGGCGACCCCGAGTACTGGTACGCCAGCAGCGCACCGGCGCCCACCAGCACGACCAGGACCGCCGCCACACCGGCCAGCAACCGTTTCAGTAGCCACTTCACCCGTACGCCACCCGCTCTCGTCCGGCGCCCTCGCCCGCTGGGCACCCGCATCGCCCGTTTCCGGCCCCAGGTCGCATAATCTGGACTCAGGTCCCGCGCTCGCGCCCATACTGCCGTATCCTCACCGGCCGCTTCCGGTGAGGACGGTCTCGGCGCCGTGGGATGATGGACGATGCCGTGGCCGGATGGTCCTCCCATCACCGAGAGCCCGGCGGGGCGGCGCCACCCCAGGCGCGTGACGACCCACACCCAACCCTGTGAACGGAGCACGGTGGCACAGCCGAACTGGACCGATCCCGCGCTGATCCGCAACTTCTGCATCATCGCGCACATCGACCATGGCAAGTCGACGCTGGCCGACCGGATGCTCCAGATCACGGGCGTCGTCGAGGACCGTCAGATGCGTGCCCAGTACCTGGACCGCATGGACATCGAGCGCGAGCGCGGCATCACGATCAAGTCGCAGGCCGTGCGCATCCCGTTCACGGCGGTGGACGACCGGACCTACACGCTCGACCTCATCGACACCCCCGGCCACGTCGACTTCACCTACGAGGTGTCGCGCTCCCTGGCCGCGTGTGAGGGCGCGGTCCTGCTGGTCGACGCCGCGCAGGGCATCGAGGCCCAGACCCTCGCCAACCTCTACATGGCGCTGGAGAACGACCTCACCATCATCCCGGTCCTGAACAAGATCGACCTGCCCGCCGCGCAGCCCGAGAAGTACGCCGAGGAGCTCGCCGGGATCATCGGCTGCGAGGCCTCCGACGTCCTCAGGGTGAGCGCGAAGACCGGCGAGGGCGTCGAGGACCTGCTCAACGAGATCGTCAACCAGATCCCGCCGCCCGTCGGCCAGGCCGACGCCCCGGCCCGCGCGATGATCTTCGACTCGGTCTACGACACCTACCGCGGCGTGGTCACCTACGTTCGGGTCGTGGACGGTCACCTCAGCCCGCGTGAGCGCATCCAGATGATGTCCACCAAGGCCTCCCACGAGATCCTGGAGATCGGCGTCAGCTCGCCCGAGCCGACCAAGTGCCAGGGTCTGGGCGTGGGCGAGGTCGGCTACATCATCACCGGCGTGAAGGACGTGCGCCAGTCCAAGGTGGGTGACACCATCACCTCCCTGGTCAAGCCCGCCACCGACATGCTCGGCGGCTACCACGAACCCAAGCCGATGGTGTTCTCGGGCCTGTACCCGATCGAGGGCACCGACTACCCGGTGCTGCGCGACGCTCTGGAGAAGCTCCAGCTGAACGACGCCGCCCTGGCCTTCGAACCGGAGACCTCCGCCGCCCTCGGCTTCGGCTTCCGCTGCGGCTTCCTCGGCCTGCTCCACCTGGAGATCACGCGTGCCCGCCTGGAGCGCGAGTTCAACCTCGACCTCATCTCCACCGCGCCCAACGTGATCTACCGCGTGGACATGGAGGACGGCGCCGAGCACGTGGTGACCAACCCCAGCGAGTTCCCCACCGGCAAGATCGAGGGCATCTACGAGCCGATGGTCAAGGCCACGGTCCTGAGCCCCTCCGACTACATCGGTCAGATCATGGAGCTGTGCCAGGACCGTCGCGGCGAGCTCCAGGGCATGGACTACCTGTCCGAGGACCGCGTCGAGATGCGGTACACGCTGCCCATGGCGGAGATCGTCTTCGACTTCTTCGACGCCCTCAAGTCCCGGACCAAGGGGTACGCCTCCCTGGACTACGAGCCCATCGGCGAGCAGAAGGCCGACCTCGTCAAGGTGGACATCCTCCTCCAGGGCGAGCCGGTCGACGCGTTCTCCGCGATCGTCCACAAGGAGAAGGCCTACGCCTACGGTGTGGAGATGACCAAGAAGCTGCGCGAGCTCATCCCGCGGCAGCAGTTCGAGGTCCCGGTCCAGGCCGCCATCGGCGCCCGGGTCATCGCCCGTGAGAACATCCGCGCCATCCGCAAGGACGTGCTCTCCAAGTGCTACGGCGGCGACATCAGCCGTAAGCGCAAGCTGCTGGAGAAGCAGAAGGAGGGCAAGAAGCGGATGAAGATGGTCGGCCGGGTCGAGGTGCCCCAGGAGGCCTTCATCTCCGCGCTGTCCACCGACACCAGCGGTGCCGAGGACAAGAAGAAGAAGTAGGGAACGGCCCCCCGGGTGGTGCACCGCCCGGGGCCGTACCGATGAGAGAGGGGCGCCCCCGCCAGGGAGCGCCCCTCTGCTCGTGCGTCGTGCGAGCGCACGGCGTGTGCCCCGGGCCCGGTGGACCGGGAGCAGCCCTACCCCTTCACCGCCCCGGCGGTGAGGCCGTCGCTGATGTAGCGCTGGAGGAACCAGAACACGATCAGCGTGGGCAGGGACAGCATCAGCGCGCCCACCGCGAACATCCCGAAGTTGGCGTTGCGCTGCGAGGCGACCAGTTGGTACAGCCCCAGGCCCAGCGTCTTGGCGTCGGTGTCCCTCAGGAACACGCTGGCCATCAGGAACTCGTTGATGGTGGAGATGAACACCAGCAGCGCCACGATCGCCAGCACCGGGGTCACCAGCGGAAGCATGATCCGGAAGAACACCTGCGCGTGGGTGGCGCCGTCGATCTGCGCTGACTCGTCCAGCTCCTTCGGCACCGTGTCGAAGAAGCCCTTCATGAGCCACGTGTTGATGCTCAGCGCACCGCCCAGGTACACCAGCAGCAGACCCCACCGGGTGTCGAAGCCGATCGCCGGGTAGAGCTCACCGATGTTGGAGAACATCAGGTAGATGGCGACGATCGCCAGGAACTGCGGGAACATCTGGATGATGAGCAGGCCGATCAGGCCCACCCTGCGCCCCTTGAACCGCATCCGGCTGAAGGCGTAGGCCGCCAGCGCCGAGAGCAGCACCGTCACCGCCGCGTTGGTGGTCGCGAAGAACAGCGAGTTCGCGTACCAGGTGGTGAACGGCGTGTTCCGGAACAGGTCCCGGGCGTTGTCCAAGCTCGCTCCGGTGGGCCACAGCTGCGCGCTGCTCAGGGTGCCGACGGGGTTGAGGGCGGCCGAGACCACGAACAGCACCGGGAAGATCGCGAAGGCCACGACCACCACCATGACCGCGTGCCGCCACCCCAGACGTCGGGCCCACAGCGCGAACCGGGTGGCTCCGCTGCGCGTGTGGGGCGCGCGTACCGCATCGGGAACGCCGACCGTCATCGGTCCACCTCCTTGAGGGCCTTGCTCCGACTCAGACTGACCACGGAGATCACGGAGACGATGAGGAAGATCATCACCGAAAGCGCCGCCGCGTACCCGTACTGCGCCGTGGCCTCGTTGAAGGCCAGCCGGTAGGTGTAGGTGATGAGCAGGTCCGTGCCGCCCGCCGTCGGGTTGTCCGGCGAGAACGGCCCGCCCCTGGTGATCAGCCACACCGCGTTGAAGTTGTTGAAGTTGAACGCGAACGTGGCGATGAGGATCGGGGTCATGGCGACCATCAGCAGGGGCAGGGTGACGTGCCGGAAGGCCTGCCACGGGCCCGCTCCGTCGATCTGCGCCGCCTGCCCCAGCTCGCGGGGGATCGCCTGCAACGCCCCGGTGGCCACCAGGAACATGTAGGGGTACCCCAGCCACACGTTGGCGAGGATGACGGCTGCCCGGGCGGTCCACACGTCGCCGAGCCAGTCGATCTGGAGCCCGAGCATCCGGTTGAAGAGGCCGAAGTCGGTGTTGAACATGTCCCGCCACAGCAGGAACATGGCCAGCGAACTCATGGCGTAGGGCAGGATCACCAGGACGCGGTAGAGCACCTTGCCGCGCATCCTCGGCACGTGCAGGGTCAGGGCGATCCCCAGACCCACCACGAACACGAGCCCGGTGACGGACACCGCGAACACCAGGTTCCACAGCAGGATGCCGAAGAACGAGCCGGCGAAGGTCGGGTTGAGCAGGAAGCGCGCGAAGTTGTCGAGACCGACGTTGACCTGCCAGCCCTGGGCCAGCCGCTGTCCGTCCTCGTTGTAGAAGGCGCCGCGTTCGTTGTCGGCCGTGTAGACCTCACCGCTCTCGGAGTCGGTGACGCAGTCGCAGCCCTGGTCGTAGACCCGGACAGCGCTGCCCTCGAACGCGCTGGACAGTCCGCTGGAGCGGATGCCCGATCCATCGTCGGTGGGGACCGCGAACTCCTGGAGTTCGTCGCTGCGCGCGTTCACCTCGGCGGGCGTCAGGATCGTGTACCCGAACGCGCTGGTGACCTTCCCGGCTGCGTCGACGTCGGCACCGCCGAGGTCGCTCAGACCGTCCGCGGTGCCCACGTGGGCGCGGCCCTCGGCGTCGGTGAGCAGGAAGGCCAGCTCACCGGTCTCGGGGTCTCCCGTGGTGGCGACGGTGAGCACGTACTCGGGGGAGTCGGGGTCGCGGGTGACCGAGAACGCCTCGATGGCCGCGACGGCCCGGTCCTTGTCGCCCCGGTGGCCGTCGCTGAGGTTGGTCACCGAGGTGCTCATCGTGTAGAGCACCGGCAGGATCTGGAACGCCAGGAGGAACACCACGCCCGGCACCAGGTACTTCGCCGGGACGGTGCGTTTGGACAGGTAGACGTAGTAGACCAGGCCGACCACCAGGGTGACCAGGCCGATGCCCCACCAATTGCCCGCCACGTACAACGGCAGGACCGCCCACACGCCGAAGGCGGTGAACACGCTGAGCAGGGCGATTCTGACGAGCTGGCCGACGATCGACCCGTTGGCGGCGAACCGGCCCCCGGGTAGCGGTGGACGGGCGGGCGTCCCGGAGGAGGGCGGGCCCGCGCCGTCGCGGCTGGAAGCTGCCACCTCTACTGGCCGATCTGCTCGGCGATGGTGTCGTGGGCGGCCTCCATGGCCTCGCGGACGTCCCCGCCCGCGATGGCCTGGGCCTGGGCCTGGCCCAGCGGGTCCCAGGTCTCGCCCATCTCGGGGATCGACGGCATCGGCATGCCCTCGGCACCGGCCTCGGCGATCGCGGCGATGTTGGCGTCGTCGGCGGAGACGGCCTCCAACGCCTCGTTCTGCACGGGGGTGCGCGGGTCGGCGTCGTAGAGGCTGAGGATGAAGTCGGTGGAGGTGACGTAGTTGGTCACGAACTCCTGGGCCAGGGCGCTGTTGGCGCTGCCCTCGGTGACGAAGAAGGCGTGGTAGCCGATGTAGGGGCTGGCCGGGGCCTCGCCCTCGAAGCCGGGGATGGGGCTGATCCCGAAGTCGATGCCCGCGTCGTTGGCGTCACCGATGTTCCACGGCCCGGCGATGAAGAAGGGGGCCTCCTCCTCGTAGAAGAGGTTGGCGTCGTTCTCCGTGTCGATGGAGCGGCGCAGCACGCCCTCTCCGTCCTCGCCGTACTCGGCGATCCTCTCCATGGCGGCGACGGACTCGTCCGAACCCACGCCGAGGTCGGCGGGGTCCCAGGTGCCGGTCTCATCCTGCCCGAAGAGGTAGCCGCCAGCCGAGGTGAACAGCGCGTTCATCCGGAAGGGCTCGCCCTCCTGGCCGATCGCCATGGCCAGGACCTCGCTGGTGTCACCCGCGTCCTTGAGTTCACTGCCGACCTCGACGAGCTCCTCGAAGGTCTCCGGGGCGTCGGGGACCAGCGCCGTGTTGCGCATCAGGAAGATGTTCTCCTGGGAGTACGGGACACCGAAGAGCTGCCCGTCGTAGGAGAGCGCCTCGACGGCGGTCTCGTCCACGCCCCCGGACTGGTCGCCGGTGAGCTCGACCGGGGAGACCGCGCCGTTGCGGACCAGGTTGCCGGTCCAGTCGTGCGCCCCGATGAAGACGTCGGGGGCGTTGCCCGCCTGGTGGGCGTTGAGGAGGTCGCCCTGGATGTCGTCGAAGGCCAGTCCCTGGACGTCCACCTCGATACCGTTGGCCTCGGCGAACTCGGCGGCCGCGCTCTGGATGGCGTCGGCGCGTTCGGGGTCGGACCAGATGACGAGGGTGCCCTCGGCGGCTCCCTCATCGCCACCGTCCGAACCGTCGCTGCTGCATGCGGTCGCCACCAGGGCGATCGCGGCGATACCGGCGGCCGCTGAAGCGCTGCGGGATCTCATGGTGTCTTCCTTCCGGGAGGACTGCGGAGGTGGGCGCATGCGGGTCACCGGGGGGACCGGGTCCGTTGCGGGCATGCGTGGTGATGTGACGTTAGCAATAACTTGCAGGCTTTGAAAGTCTTTGCAGACGCCGGGGATAAAGATGTGGAAACACCCCGGAAACGAATGGGGTGACCGGTGCGGGGAGTGGCTCGGCGCTCACTCCGGGTCGGTGTCGCGCTCCGCGGCGTCCTCCGGGATCAGCTGTTCGGGCCTCGGCCAGCGCCTCGGCCGGGCCCCCTTCGCCGATGATGTCCGCGCTGGCCTGCGAGAACGGGCTCCACGCCGCCTCCATCCCGGGGACAGCGGACACCGGAAGGCGACCCTCGCCCGCGCGCTGCAAGGCCAGCAGGGTTCGGGTCCTGGTTGGCCACCATCTCCAGGGCCGTGTCCGGCGCGGGGCGCGGCCACACCCGGGTCCGTGGGGTCGGGACCGCCCGAGGTGTTCTCCCCGAACAGGTAGCCGTCGGCAGAGGGAACGGGTGGACGTGGTGGGCGTCGCCCTCATCGCCCACCTGGACGCTCAGTGGCCGGTCCACCGCACCCGAGTCCACCCAGGTCCGTACCGGTCTCCACCATCGCCTCCGACGAGTCGGGGGGCTCCGGGACCAGGTCGGTGTTGCGGGACGGCTTCTCAGTCGGGTAGGGCACCCGTGTACGCGGCCTCGTGGGTCAGGGCGTCCAGGGCGCCCAAGGAGAACAGGTCGGTGTCGTCGGCGGACAGCCTGGACCGGCCCCGCCTACGGCAGGCCCCGGACGAGCGGGCGGAGGTGCGCCCCGCGGAAGGGGATGTGAAGGGGGAACGCGTGGAGGCGGGTGCCGGGCGGCGCTCACACCGTCCGGCACCCGGGGGCTCACGGCCCGGTCAGGCGCGTAGCCACGCCGAGGTCTCGGCGGGCAGGGACAGCGTGCCGTCGGCCAGTTCGGCGCCGGGGCCGCTGGCTACCAGGACCTCACCGGAGGCAGGCAGTTCGACGGCGTCACCGCTCAGGTTGACCGCCACCCGCACACCGGGCTCACGCTCGAAGTACAGGACGCCCTCGGGGGAGTCCAGCCAGCTCATCGAGCCGTCGCCCAGGGCCTCCAGCTCACGGCGCAGACCGAGGGCGGCGGTGTACAGCTCCAGGGTCGAACCCTCCACACCGCGCTGACAGGCGCGGGCCAGCTCCGCCCACACCTCGGGGACCGGCAGCCACGGCGAGCTGCCGTCGGGGCCGAACCCGTACGGGGCGACGTCGCCCTCCCACGGCAGCGGCACGCGGCAGCCGTCGCGGCCCCGCTCGGTGCGGCCCGAACGCTCCCAGGTGGGGTCCTGGAGCGACTCCTCCGGGAGGTCGGTGACCTCCGGCAGGCCCAGCTCCTCGCCCTGGTACAGGTAGACCGAGCCGGGCAGGCCCAGCATCAGCAGGGTGGCCGCGCGCGCACGCCGCAGCCCCTGGTCGCCACCACCGAAACGGGTCACGTGCCGGGTGACGTCGTGGTTGGACAGCACCCACGTGGTCGTCGCCCCGACGGCGCCGTTGGCGGCCAGGGAACCTTCGATCACCTCGCGCAGGCGCCCGGCGTCCCACGGCGCGGTGAGGTACTCGAAGTTGAACGCCTGGTGCAGCTCGTCCGGGCGCAGGTAGCGCGCCACCCGCTCGGCGTCCTCCACCCAGGCCTCGGCCACCAGAGTCCGGTCGCCCGGGTACCCGGCGGCGATACGCGACCAGCGGCGGTAGATGTCGTGGACGCCGTCCTGGTCGAAGTAGGGCAGCGAGGTGCTGCCGTCGAGCAGGTCCGCCTTGGCGTCGGGGTCGATGTCGGGCAGCGCCGGGTCCTTGACCATGCCGTGCGCCACGTCGATTCGGAACCCGTCCACCCCGCGGTCCAGCCAGAAGCGCAGGACGTCGTCGAACTCGTCGTGCACCTCCTGGTTGCTCCAGTCGAAGTCCGGCTGCTCGGGGTCGAACAGGTGCAGGTACCACTGCTCGGGGGTGCCGTCGGCGGTCTTGAGGCGGGTCCAGGCCGGACCGCCGAAGATCGACTTCCAGTTGTTGGGCGGCTCCTCGCCGTCCGTCCCCCGGCCGTCACGGAAGACGTACCGCGAACGCGCGGCGCTGCCCGGTTCGGCGGCCACGGCCTCGCGGAACCAGCGGTGCGCGGAGGAGGAGTGGTTGGGGACCACGTCGATGATCATGCGGATGCCCAGTTCGTGGGCGGTGGACAGGAGGGCGTCGAAGTCCTCCAGGGTGCCGAACCGGGGGTCGACGTCGCGGTAGTCGGCGACGTCGTAGCCGCCGTCGGCCAGCGGCGAGACGTAGAAGGGGGTCAGCCAGATCGCGTCCACGCCGAGCTCGGCCAGCTGGGGGAGGCGCTCGCGGATTCCGGTGAGGTCCCCCTCACCGTCCCCGTTGGAGTCGGCGAAGCTGCGCACGTAGATCTGGTAGATGGCCGCCTCGCGCCACCAGTGAGACTGGTCCTTCATCTGTGGGGGTCCTTCCGGATCATGGCTGCAAGTTCTTGCGCAAGATTACCGCCAACTTTCGTCCCTGTGTCAGGAATCTCGACTAGAGTTGCCGCATGGGTCCACGACTTGCCGACATCGCACGGCACGCAGGCGTCAGCGAGGCCACCGTCTCGCGGGTGCTGAACGACAAGCCCGGCGTCGGAAGCGCCACGCGCAAGGCCGTCCTCACCGCGCTCGACGTGCTCGGATACGAACGCCCCGCCCGGCTGCGCCAGCGCTCCGCCGGTCTGGTCGGCATGGTCATCCCCGAGTTGGAGAACCCGGTCTTCCCGATGTTCGCCCAGGCGGCCGAAGGCGCCCTGGCGCAGCGTGGGTACACGCCCGTGCTTTGCACCCAGACCCCCGGCGGGATATCAGAGGACGAGTACGTGGAACTCCTCCTGGAGCGCAACGTCTCCGGCATCCTCTTCGTCTCCGGAAAGCACGCCGACACCACCGCCTCGCACGAGCGCTACCAGGCCCTGGTCTCCCGGAGGCTGCCGATCGTGCTGGTCAACGGATACACGGAGTCCGTCCCGGCGGCCTTCATCTCCGCCGACGACCGTGAGGCCGGACGCCTGGCCGTCAACCACCTCGTCGCCCTCGGCCACACCCGCATCGGCTTCACCAGCGGACCCGAGCGCTACGTCCCGGTCCGCCGCAAGCTGGAGGGCTACCACCAGGCCCTCGCCGAGCACGGCCTGGACGGCGACGACCTCGTCCAGCTCTCCCTCTTCGGTGTCGAGGGCGGGCACGCCGCAGCGGGCCGCCTCATCGAACGCGGGGTCACCGCCATGGTCTGCGGCTCCGACATCATGGCCCTGGGCGCGATCCGCGCCGCCCGCCAGCACGGCCTGCGCGTACCCCAGGACTTCTCCGTGGTCGGTTACGACGACTCCCAGCTCATCGCCTTCACGGACCCGCCGCTGACCACCGTCCGCCAGCCCGTCAACGCGATGGCCATGGCCGCCGTGCGGGCCCTGTGCGACGAGATCGCCGGGCACCCCGTCTCGCACGCCGAGTACGTCTTCGACCCCGAGCTGGTCGTGCGCGGTTCCACGGCGGCCGCCCCCGCAGCGACCGTGCCCGGCCCGTCCGCGCAGAGCCACCTGGACGTCCCCTCCCCACTGCGCCGGGACCCCCAGGACGCCACCCAAGGAGTCTGATCCCGGGCCTGCCCGGACGGGGCAGCCGGGCCGCGGTGAGTGTCAGGGCACGTCGTCGGGTCGGCGACACTGGAGACATGCCATCCGTAGCCCTCGACGGCGAACCCGTGCCCCGGACCGGGGAACTCCCCGAGACCTCCCTCGCCGAACTCGGCGAGCGCCCGCTCGGGTTCTACGTCCACGTGCCCTTCTGTGTCACCCGCTGCGGCTACTGCGACTTCAACACCTACACCGCCGACGAACTCGTCTCACGGGACGGAACCGCCACGGCCTCCCGGGAGACCTACGCCGGGCAGGCGGCGGGCGAGGTCGCCCTGGCCGACCGGGTGCTGACCGGCCAACGCCCGCCGGTCAGCACCGTGTTCGTGGGCGGCGGCACACCCACCCTGCTCTCACCCGAGGACCTCGGGCTCGTCCTCGGTGAGATCCGCGACCGCTTCGGACTCACCCCCGACGCGGAGATCACCACCGAGGCCAACCCGGAGACGGTCGACCCCGACTACCTCGTACGTCTCCGGAAGGCCGGGTTCACCCGGGTGTCCTTCGGTATGCAGAGCGCCCGACCCCACGTCCTGCGCGTCCTGGAGCGAGGTCACACCCCGGGCCGCCCCGAACAGTGCGTGACGTGGGCCCGCCAGGCCGGGTTCGAGCACGTCAACCTGGACCTCATCTACGGCACACCGGGGGAGAGCGACGAGGACTGGGCGGCCTCCCTGGACGCCGCCATCGGTGCCGGGCCCGACCACGTCTCCGCCTACTCCCTGATCGTGGAGGACGGAACCCGGTTGGCCGCCCGCGTCCGCCGGGGCGAACTCACCGAACCGGATGACGACGCCATGGCCGACCGCTACCTCATGGCGGACGAGGCCCTGGCCAGGGCCGGGTACACCCCCTACGAGGTGTCCAACTGGGCCCGCAGCACCGAGGGGCGCAGCGCCCACAACATGCTCTACTGGACCGGCGGTCACTGGTGGGGGATCGGCCCGGGCGCGCACAGCCACGTGGGCGGGACCCGCTGGTGGAACGTCAAGCACCCCGCCGCCTACGCGGCCCGCCTGGCCGCCGGGGACAGCCCGGCCCAGGCCCGAGAGGTGCTCACCGAGGCCGAGCGCAGGTTCGAGCGGGTCCTGTTGGAACTGCGTGTGGACGGCGGCTGCCCGCTGGAACTCCTGGACGCCCCGGGCCTGGCCGCCGCCGAACGCCTGGTCAAGGAGGGGCTCCTGGACCCCGTGGCCCACTCCGGGGGGCGCGCCGCGCTGACCCGGCGCGGCAGACTGCTCGCCGACGCGGTGGTTCGCGACCTCACCTGAGTCACACGAGAAGGAGGGGCCCGGCTTCGCGCCGGGCCCCTCCTTCTCGCGTCGATCCCCGGGTCACTTCACCCAGTCGACGTCCATCGGGTAGCGGGCCCACTCGCCCCGGTCCACCGCCGACGCCGCGCGGAAACCGGAGACGATCGAGAAGATCGCCAGGCCGATCAGCCCGAGGAAGCCGATCACGATGCTCGTGAGGATCCACGAGATCGTGTAACCGATCAGCAGCACCAGCTGGAAGCTGAGCGCCCGGGCGGCCTGGTCGCGGACGTACGGTGACTCGTCCTTCTTCGAGATGTACACGATGAGCGGCAGCAGCCAGCAGAGGAAGCCGCCGCCGATGTGGGCGAGCTTCGCTGAGCTGCGCTCCTCCGGGGTCGGCATGTAGGCACCGTAGCCCTGGGCGCCGGGCTGCTGGTAGCCGCCGTACTGACCGCCGTGGGGAGGCGGGTAACCACCGGGCTGCTGGTACCCGCCCTGGGGGTACCCGCCCTGGGGGTAGCCACCGGGCTGCTGGTAGCCGCCCTGGGGCGACGGGTAGCCGCCGGACTGGGGGCCGCCGTAGGGGGCGGGCGGACCACCGGGCACGCCGCCCTGCTGCGGGTAACCGGGCGGTGGCGGGTAGCCCCCGGACTCGCCCTGACCGTAGGGGTCGTTGGGGTTCGGGGTGTTCGGGTACGACATGGTGGTTCCTTGGTGTGTGGGAGAGAGGTGGCTACTTCAGGAGTCGGATGCTCACGGGGTAGCGGGTCCAGGCTCCCTTGTTGGCTCCGGAGGCTCCCAGAACGCCGAAGACGATGGAGATGATCCACACGAGGGCGATGAGCAGGTAGCCGATCCAGGACAGGCCGGGGAAGAAGATACCCAAGCCGAAGAACGCGACGCCAGCGAAGACGTACGGGATCAGCATAGTGATCTGGAAGTTCGCCGCTTCCGACGCGTGGTGCCGGATGAACGGTGACTGGTTGCGCTTGGCGAAGTAGACGGCCAGCGGCGGGATCCAGCCCAGGAAGGCGATCACGAAACCGGACAGGTGCGCGAGCATGGCGACGAGTACGTCGTTGCCGCCACCGGTCGGCTGCTGGACCGGCGGCTGCCCGTAGACCTGCTGGGGCTGCTGGTACTGCTCCCCGTAACCGGCCTGGGGATGCGCCTGTGCGGGCTGGGCCTGCTGGAACTGCGGCTGAGCGTACCCCTGGGGGGCGTAGCCAGCCTGAGCCTGGTCAGCGACTGGCTGACCCCAGGCGGGCTGTGCGCCGCTCTGCTGGGCCTGCGCCTCCGGCTGGCCCCAGTGCGGCTGCTGCGGCTGGCCACCGGCGGGCTGGACCCACGTCGGCTGCGCGCCGCTCTGCTGCGATTGGCCGTACGCCTGTCCCTCGGGCTGGCCCCAGTGGGGCTGCTGCGGCTCGCCGCCCGTCGACTGCTCCCAACCGGGCTGGACCTGTTGGGGCTGGCCGTAGGCCTGGGGCTGCGGAGTCTGCGCCCCGGGCTGGCCCCAACCGGGTTGAGCACCGGTCTGCGGTGGGCCGTACGCCTGCGCCTGTTCCTGCGGCTGTCCCCAGCCGGGCTGTTGGGGCGCCTGGGGCTGACCGCCGGTGTTGGGTCCCCAGCCGGGCTGTGCCTGTTGGGGCTGGCTGTAGGCCTGGGGCTGCGGGGCCTGTGCCCCGGGCTGGCCCCATCCGGGCTGGGGTTGCTGCGGGTCGCCGCCGGGTACTCCCCAGCCGGGCTGTGCGCCGCTGGGCTGCTGGGGCGCCTGGGGCTGACCGCCCGTGTCGTGACCCCACCCGGGCTGTGCGCCGCTCGGCTGCGCCTGGGCCTGTTGGGGCTGGCCGTAGGCCTGCGCCTGCTGGGGCTGACCGGACTGCTCGGGTGCCTGCGGCTGAGCTCCGGCGGGCTGCCCCCAGGCGGGCTGAGCCCCGCTCTGCTGCTGGCCGTGGGCCTGCGCGTCGGGCTGGCCCCAACCGGGCTGCGCGCCGCTCTGCTGCGCGGGATCCTGCGGCGGTCGCCGCTGTCCCTGCGGGTCGTCCGGCGACGGATGACTGGACGGGGTCTCGCTCATGCTCTTCCTTGACTCCGCTGTTGGGGGCGCTTGCTGTCTGCCCGAAGGATTCGGGCCGTACCGACGACCGCGGAGGGCCGGAGGCCGTGTCGCCCGACGGAAACGGGGGAGCGGTTTCCCGGGGGATCCATCAGACCACGTGATCGTGACAATCCTAGTGTTCCGCGGTGTGCGGTCCCGTGACGAAGTCGATGAGCTCCTCCACCCGCCCCAGCAGGGAGGGTTCGAGGTCCCCGTAGCCACGGACCGAGCCCAGGATGCGGCGCCAGGCCTCACCCGTCTCCATCCGCCAGCCAAGAGCGTCCACGACGCCCTCCTTCCAGGGCAGACCCCGAGGGATCTCGGGCCAGGCCCCGATCCCCACCGCGCTCGGACGCACCGCCTGCCACACATCCACGTAGGGATGGCCGACCACGAGCACGTCCGCGCCCCGGGCGCGCTCGGCGATCCGGCTCTCCTTTGAACCCGGAACCAGGTGGTCGACCAGGACTCCCAGACGGCGCCCCGGCCCCGGCTCGAACTCCGCCACCACTGCGGGAAGGTCGTCGACCCCCTCCAGGAACTCGACGGCCACCCCCTCCACACGGAGGTCGTGGCCCCAGACCTTCTCGACCAGTTCGGCGTCGTGGGCGCCCTCGACGTAGATCCGGCTCTCGCGGGCCGTGCGCGCCCGCGCGTCGGTCACCGCGATCGACCCCGAGGCGCTGCGCAGCGGACCCTTGGGGGCCTCCGTCGGACGCACCAGTGTCACGGGTTCACCGTCCACGAGGAAGGCGGCCTGACCCAGCTCGAACACCCTGCGGCACCCGTCCCGGTCCTCCAGGGTCACCGCGGCCTTGTCCCAGGACACCACGGCCCCGCAGAAGGTCTCGTCGGCGTCCTCCACGACCAGGTCACGACTGAGGGGTATCTCGCGGACCGCACCCTTCTTCGGTCGCCGCCAGTCTCCCGCCAGAACGTCGCGGCCGTAACGGCCGGTTCCCTTGGTAACCACGGTGGTGCAGTCTACTGGTGAAGGACCCCGGACGCCCGCTGGCGGGTGGCGCACGTCGCGGATCCGACAAGGAAGAAGCGACCCCCGTCCCCGTGTTACTGCGTGCGGGTAGCCGTGCGGGTTTGCGGCCGGGCATAGAATTAGCACTGAGGACCTTGGAGTGCCAGGAGGTGGCGAGTTGCTGGATGAGCGCAAGCTCGCGGTCCTGCGTGCGGTCGTCGAGGACTTCGTCAACACCAACGAACCCGTGGGTTCCCGGGCGTTGGCGGACCGTCACCCCCTTGGTGTCTCCCCGGCGACCATTCGCAACGACATGGTCGCCCTCGAGGAGGACGGCTACATCACCCAACCCCACACCAGTGCGGGACGGGTGCCCACCGACAAGGGGTACCGGCTCTTCGTGGACCGGCTCTCCTCCGTCAAGCCGCTCTCGGCGGCCGAACGGCGAGCCATCGAGTCCTTCCTCGGCGGTGCCGTGGACCTCGACGAGATCGTCGCCCGCACGGTGCGGCTGCTCGCGCAGCTCACCCGGCAGGTCGCGATCGTCCAGTACCCGTCGCTGACCCGCTCGTCGGTCCAGCACGTGGAACTGGTGCCGCTCGGCGGCCAGCGCATCATGATGGTCGTCATCACCAACACCGGCCGAGTCGAACAGCGCGTCATCGACGGGCTGGGATCGGTCAGCGAGACCGTGGTCGACGACCTGCGCAACATGCTCAACCGCGCCATCGCGGGCCGACACCTCGGTGACGTGCCGGACGCGGTGGAGGACCTGCCCGCCCAGGTCGCACCGGAGGACCGACCCGTCGCGGTCGCGGTCCTCTCCATCCTGCTGGAGAGCCTCGTGGAAAGACACGAGGAGAAGATCGTTCTGGCGGGAACCGCCAACCTGGCCGCGGTCGACTTCGCGGCCAGCCTGCGCGAGGTGCTCGAAGCACTGGAAGAGAACATGGTCCTCATCCGACTGCTCGGTGAGGCCAAGGACCCCTCCATGCTCACGGTGCGCATCGGCGCGGAGAACTTCCACGAGGGCCTTCGATCCACTTCCATCGTGTCGGCTGACTACGGCGTGGGAAACCAGTCGCTGGCCAAGATCGGAGTGGTGGGCCCGACCCGTATGGACTACCCAGGGACGATGGGCGCCGTCCGTGCGGTGGCCCGGTATGTCGGACAGATTTTGGCAGGACAGTAACTCAGTGGCCAGAGACTATTACCAGGTTCTCGGGGTGCGTCGCGACGCGTCCAAGGACGAGATCAAGAAGGCGTACCGGCGGCTCGCGCGCGAGCTCCACCCGGACATCAACCCGGACCCCGCGACCCAGGAGCGCTTCAAGGAAGTGACCCAGGCCTACGAGGTCCTCTCCGACGAGAACAAGCGTCGGATGTTCGACATGGGTCAGGACCCCTTCGCCCCCGGTGGCGGTGGCGGTGCCGGAGGTTTCGGCAACGCTGGCGGGTTCGCCTTCGACGACATCATGAACGCCTTCTTCGGCGGAGGACAGCCCGGCGGCCGCGGCCCCCGGGAACGGGTCCGGCGCGGACGCAGCATCAAGATCCGCATCGAACTCGACCTCGTCGAGACCGCTTTCGGGGTCAGCCGGGAGATCACCTTCCCGACCGCGATCCTCTGTGAGACCTGCCAGGGCGAGGGCACGGCGGCCGGTTCGCACCGGACCACCTGCGACATGTGCCACGGCCAGGGCGAGGTCTCCCAGGTCACGCGCTCCTTCCTCGGCCAGGTCATGACCTCGCGCCCGTGCCCGCAGTGCTCGGGTCAGGGCTCGGTCATCACCAACCCCTGCGGCGACTGTGCGGGCGAGGGCCGGGTCCGGGAGAAGGTCACCCGGACCGTGAAGATCCCCGCCGGTGTCGACGACGGCACCCGCATCCAGCTCGCCGGCGAGGGCGAGGTCGGCCCCAACGGCGGACCGCGCGGCGACATCATCCTGGAGATCGTCCAGAAGCCGCACCCGACCTTCGAGCGTCGCGGCGACGACCTGCACTGCACCATCACCGTCCCCATGACGGCGGCGGCGCTGGGTGCCTCGTGCGCCTTCGACACCCTCGACGGCACCGAGAACATCGACCTGCGTCCGGGGACCAACTCGGGCCACGTCATCACCCTGCCCGGCAAGGGCGTCACCCACCTCGACGGCGGCGGCCGGGGCGACCTGCGCATCCGTGTGGACGTGGAGACCCCGGGCAAGCTGGACGAGGAGCAGGAGGCCCTGCTGCGCAAGTTCGCGGAGCTGCGTGGGGAGGACCAGAACCCGGGCCGCTTCAGCCCCGGGCACGGTGGGTTCTTCTCCAAGATCCGCGACGCCTTCGGAGCCAAGTGACCCCGCCGGTCTTCCTGGTCGGGACCGCCGTGCTGGCGGGCGACCGGATCCGTCTGGACGGTCCGGAGGGACGCCACGCGGTGGCGGTCCGACGCATCGGTGAGGGCGAGACCGTCGACCTCTCCGACGGTCTCGGCCTTCGCGTGCGCTGCGAGGTCGACGAGGTCGTCGGCAAGGACACGCTCGTCTGCCGTGTGGTGGAACGCCGGAGCGAACCCGAGCCCCGACCCCGGATCACCGTGGTGCAGGCCCTGCCCAAACGGGACCGGGGTGAGCTCGCGGTGGAGATGATGACCGAGGCCGGGGTCGACGCCGTCGTGCCCTGGTCCGCCGAGCGCTGTGTCACGCAGTGGAAGGGCGACCGGGGTGCCAAGGCCCTGGCCAAGTGGCGGGCGAGCGCCAGGGAGGCGGCCAAGCAGGCCCGCCGTGCCCGGACGCCCGAGGTCACCGAACCACTGGACCGCAAGGGGGTGTCCGCCCTGCTCGCCGAGGCGGACCTCGCCGTGGTCCTGCACGAGGAGGGGGCGGGGCGGCTCTCGGAGCTCCCACTGCCGGAGGAACCCCACGGTTCGGGGATCGTCCTGGTGGTCGGGCCCGAGGGCGGGATCTCCGAGGCCGAGCTGGCCGCCTTCGACGCGGCCGGTGCGGCCCGGGCCCTGCTGGGCCCCTCGGTCCTGCGCACCTCCACAGCCGGGGTGGCCGGACTGTCCGTGCTCCAGGCCCGCACGGGACGCTGGTGAACGGACACGGACACGGACACGGACACGGACACGGTCCGGGTCCGTCCCCGGTGACCGTGACCGTGACCGGGTAGCCGGGACACTCACGGAAGACACGACGAAGGGCCCGTGGAGGATTCCACGGGCCCTTCGTCATGTCCGTTCCCTGGTGCGGTCGGGGGTCAGCTCACGCTGGCCCCGTCCTCCTCACCGCCGCCGCCGGAACCGCTGCCGGGGTCCTCGGAGCCCTCGTCGGGATCCGGGTCACCGCCGCCTCCGGGGCTGGTGGGCTCGTCGGTGGGCTCTTCCCGCGGCTCGTCGGTCGGGGCGCAGGTCTCCTTGTCGGAGCCCCTGTCGTCCCGGTCGTCGTCCTTGTTCTTCCTGTCCTCGTCACGGGCGCCGTCGGTCGCGGCCGGGACGAGCTCCTCACCGGGCGGGCACGAGGAGGTGGCCTCGAAACCGTCGTCCTCCGAGGAGGAGGGCGAGCTGTCGGGGCTGGGGGAGCCCTCGGGGTCGTCCCCCGCCTCCTCCTCCAGCTTGCTGCTGCCGGAGGTGGAGTCCGTCGACGGGTCGGGAGCCGCCACGCCGTCGCCCCCGTCGGACTGGGTCTCGGGCGGGGTGCCCGCGCGGTCGGCCCCGGCCGGGACGATCTCCAGGACCTGTTCGCGGACCTGCGGACTCGACATGATCACCGAGGCGGCGATGAGCACGGCCGCAGCCACGGCCGTCACGGGACGGAGCCACGGCAGCCCGAACCACGACGATCCGCGTTGGCGCTCGGTGCGCTCACGGATGAGGTTGAGGCCTTCGGCCGAGGGTGTGACCTCGTCGGCCTCGGCGCGCAGTATCTGGCGGAGCTGGTCCTCGAACTCCGGTTCGTTCCTATCGTTGGGGCTACTCATGACGTCTGCTCCAGTACAGAGCGAAGGGAGGAGATGCCGCGCGAGGTGTGGCTCTTGACCGCGCCTCGGCTGATGCCCATGGCGTCCGCGATCTGTGCCTCGGACAGATCACCGTAGTACCGGAGCACGATGGCCTCTCGCTGACGGGTGGGTAGCTTGCGCAGGGCGGTGATGACCGCCTCGCGCTCGAGCAGGTTCATGGCCCCGTGCTCGGCGCTGGGTGCGTCGGGCAGGGCCTTGGGGGCGTGCTTCTCGACGACTGCCCTGTGGCGCAGTACCGACCTGGCCTTGTTCACCACCGCCTGGCGGAGGTAGGAGAGGGCCTTGTTCGGGTCCCTGAGGCGACGCCAGGCGCCGTGCATGGCGACGAAGGCGTCCTGGACGACCTCCTCGGCGGTCGCGTGGTCCCGCACGAGCAGGGCGGCGAGCCGAACGAGCGGACGGTAGTGCTCCCGGTAGAGCTCCGTCACGGCATGGTCAGCGTCCCACTCGACCGAGAGTGGCGCCGTGGTGGCATTGGCCACCAAGGTTTCTGTCGTCACATCAGTTCGACGCACACCCTTGTCGCGGGGTTTACGAAAGGGCATACCTCATCATTTCCAGTAGACGTGCGTTCCGATCCGAACACGTCGGACGTGGCCGAACAGCGGGGTGTGCCCACAGTCTGACGCGCACGGAGACCAAAGACTATCGCGCTCGGATCGGTGGCTGGAGGGGAACGTGGATCGGAACGGTTGCGGAAAGGTTGAGGGTTCATCTCCCCGTGGGCCGCGCACCTGCGGCGTTTCGTGCACCTGCGGCATCATGGGCAACGGACAATCCCGAGAACCGAATGAGCGGTGCCGCCACCGAGCGCGGGCCCGCGTGACGGAAGGTGAGCGATGGTCGACCCCGACTGCCTTTTCTGCAAGATCGTGAAGGGCGAGGTCCCA
This sequence comes from Nocardiopsis sp. B62, assembly GCF_018070675.1. Classification (NCBI taxonomy): domain Bacteria; kingdom Bacillati; phylum Actinomycetota; class Actinomycetes; order Streptosporangiales; family Nocardiopsidaceae; genus Nocardiopsis; species Nocardiopsis sp. B62. The sequence continues at coordinate 62,280 of NZ_JAGPXK010000016.1, forward strand.
GCGGACATCGTCCGCGAGGGGGAGCGCACGGTGGCGTTCCGCGACATCAACCCCCAGGCGCCCACCCACGTCCTGGTCGTCCCGCGTGAGCACCACGCCGACGCCGCCGCTGCCGCCGCCACCGACACCGGGCTGGTGGACGCCCTGGTCCGGGAGGCCCACGAGGTGGCCAAGGGCGAGGGCGTGGTGGAGTCCGGGTACCGGATGGTGTTCAACACCGGGGCCGGCGCCGGACAGACCGTCTTCCACCTGCACGCCCACGTGCTCGGCGGTCGAGGCCTGAACTGGCCCCCCGGGTAGGCGTCGCGATAATCCATCGAGCCCGCCGTGCCCCCGTTGGTAGACTCGGGGACGGGCCCCACCGGCCACTTCGGTTGTCCCACACACCCGTGGTGACCGTGTCCGACACCGTCGGGCACGGTGTGCGGCCCGTCCGCGAGGAACCCCGGGCGACCGACCCCGGGGCCGTGACCGAAGGGTAGGGACAGCGGCCGCAAGGCCACACCATGGCCGAGTCAACTCACACGAACCAGGACCCGGAGACCCAGGTCAAGGTCGTGGTTCCGGACGAACACACGATGATCAGCCTGCTGGGTTCGGGGGACGAGCTCCTCCGGGCGCTGGAGCGGTCCTTCAAGAGCGACATCCACGTCCGTGGCAACGAGTTCACGATCAGCGGTACCCCCGAGGAGACGGCCGTGGTGGTCCGCCTCGTGGAGGAGCTGATCGAGCTCGCCAAGAGCGGCACCCACGTCACCCCCGACACCATCGAGCGCATGATCCACATGCTGCGCTCGCCGGGCAAGGAACGCCCCGCGGACGTGCTGACCACCAACATCCTGTCCAACCGGGGCAAAACCATCCGCCCCAAGACGCTGAACCAGAAGCGGTACGTCGACATCATCGACGAGCGCACCGTGGTCTTCGGCATCGGCCCGGCGGGCACCGGCAAGACCTACCTGGCCATGGCCAAGGCGGTGAAGGCCCTCCAGGACAAGGAGGTCAACCGGATCATCCTCACCCGGCCCGCCGTCGAGGCCGGGGAGCGCCTGGGATTCCTGCCCGGCACCCTGTACGACAAGATCGACCCGTACCTGCGTCCGCTGTACGACGCCCTGCACGACATGCTCGACCCGGACTCCATCCCCAAACTGATGGCGGCCGGAACCATCGAGGTCGCGCCCTTGGCGTACATGCGTGGCCGGGCGCAGCCGCTGCACACGAAGGTGCTGACCCCGGAGGGGTTCCGGCCCATCGGTGACCTCCGGATCGGTGACCTGGTGATGGGCTCTGACGGGCGACCGACCCCGGTGATCGGGGTGTACCCGCAGGGGGAGAAGGCGACCTACCGTTTCTCCTCCCAGGACGGTGCCTCCACGCTGTGCTCAGAGGACCATCTGTGGACCGTCCGGACCAGGGACGACGCACGCAGAGGCAAGCCGCCCAGGGTGCTCACCGCCAAGGAGATCGTCGAGAGCGGGCTGCGCAGCTCGCACTATCGCAAGTACGAACTCCCTCTGCTCAGCGAGCCCGTGGCCTTCCCGGAGCGGGAGGTACCCATGGACGCCTACGCCCTGGGCCTGCTCCTCGGGGACGGTTGCCTCACGGGTTCGACCACACCGCGTTTCGCGACCAACGACCCGGAGCTGGCCGAGGCACTCGAGACGCTTCTCCCCGGTGTTCGCGTCAGGCACAAGTCCGGTGTGGACTACGTTCTCAACCGCGAGAGCGCGCCGGGCGACGTGATCACCATCACCAACCCGGTCACGGCGATCATGCGTGACCTGGGACTGTGCGGGACTGGGTCCGACACGAAGTTCGTCCCGGACGACTACCTGTACAACACGGCCGAGGTGAGGTTGGCCCTGCTCCAGGGCCTGCTCGACTCGGACGGGGGACCGGTCACACAAGCGGGGCGCACCTGCCGCGTGCAGTACGGAACGGCGTCCCCGCACCTGCGTGACGCGGTGACCTTCCTGGTCCGGTCTCTTGGAGGCGTGGTCTACGAGCGTTGCCGCCCAGCCGAGGGGCGTGCACCGGGCCTCGCCCGGGGACGGGAGGTCTTCCACCGCAAGGACGCCCATGCCCTCGACCTGCGTCTGCCCGAGGGAGTTCAGCCCTTCCGGCTCCGACGCAAGAAGGAGAAGTACGACGCGACCGGTGGGGGACGCCCGATGCGCTTCGTCGACTCCGTCGAACCCGCCGGAAGCGAGGAGTGCGTGTGCATCCAAGTGGCGGCGGAGGACTCCCTCTACGTCACCGAGGACTTCCTGCTCACACACAACACACTCAACGACTCCTTCATCATCCTGGACGAGGCGCAGAACACCTCTCCGGAGCAGATGAAGATGTTCCTCACGCGGCTCGGCTTCGGGTCGAAGATCGTGGTCACCGGTGACGTCACCCAGGTGGACCTGCCCGGCGGGCAGACCAGCGGGCTCCGGACCATCGAGAACATCCTGCGTGATATCGACGACATCGCCTTCTGCCGACTGACCAGTGAGGACGTCGTGCGGCACCGGCTGGTGGGGCAGATCGTCGACGCCTACGGGCGCTACGACGCCGATCAGGGCGGCCGGAGCGACGGCGACCGGGGCCGCCCGGGACCGCGCGGCGGACGGCGCGGGGGCGGTGACACCCCGAAGGACGGGGGCGGCGGCGCCGAGGGCCCCCAACACCGGGCAGACTGAGAAGAAGTACGTAGTGACACCGGCCGGTGGGCCCGCCTCGTGCGGGCCCACCGGTGTCGGTGGGCGCCCCTCGCCGGGCGCCGGGCGGAGCGAACCCGCCCACCCACACCGAATCCAAGTGAGGCAGCCCCAACCGATGAGTATCGACGTCGCCAACGAGTCCGGCGTCAGCACCGTGGACGAGGAGCGACTCTCCCGTCTGGCCCGGCACGTGCTCGACGCCATGCGGGTGCACCCGTTGGCCGAGCTGTCGGTCGTGCTGGTGGACGAAGGACCCATGACCGACCTTCACGTGCGCTGGATGGACGAGCCCGGCCCCACCGACGTGCTCTCGTTCCCCATGGACGAACTGCGCCCCGGCGGTCCCGGACGCACCAGCGAACCCGGTGTGCTCGGTGACGTGATCATCTGCCCGCAGGTGGCCGAGCGCCAGGGCGAGAAGGCCGGTCACGGTACCCGGGCCGAGATCGACCTGCTGTGCACGCACGGCATCCTCCACCTGCTCGGCTACGACCACGCCGAGCCCGAGGAGCACAAGGAGATGTTCGGTCTCCAGGGCGAGATCCTCGCCGCCTGGAACGAGCGTGAGGCCGCCGCCGACGGGACGACCGAAGGGGACGAGAGCGCCCGATGAGCGCGTCGCTGGCCACGGGTGACCCCGTGGTGTGGTCGGTGTCCCTGGCGGCCGCCCTCCTCCTGACCGCGGTGGCCGGTTTCCTGGTGGCGGCCGAGGTCGCCGTCACCCGAGTGATCTCCATGGGCATGGAGGACGCCCACGCCGAGCGCCCCGCACGGGTGCGCGCCGCGTGGGAGCGGGTGCGGGTCAATCCCACCGAGCATCTGAACATGCTGCTCTTCCTGCGCGTGGTGTGCGAGGTCTGCGCCGTGCTCGCCGCCGTGGTGGGCATGGTCTTCCTGCTGGGAGCCGGCTGGCCCGCCCTGGTGCTCACCGCCGTGGCGATGGTCGTGGTCGAGTGCGTCCTGATCGCGGTCACCCCGCGCATCCTCGGCCGCCAGTTCGCCGGTCCTCTGGCCCGGGTCAGCGCGACGGTCGTGTACCCGCTCCAGGTGGTGCTGGGTCCGCTCGCCCGCCTGCTGGTGGGGGCGGGCCGCGCGCTCACCCCGCGCGGCAAGGGCGACCGGGACGGCCCGTTCAGCACCGAGGTGGAGCTGCGTCAGCTCGTGGACCTGGCCGAGCAGGGGGAGGTGATCGACCCCGAGGAGCGCCAGATGATCCACTCGGTGTTCAAGCTGGACGACACCTCCGTGCGCGAGGTGATGGTGCCCCGGCCCGACATCGTCTTCACGGGCCGTGACGCGGACGCCGACGCGGTCCTCTCGCTTGCCATGGCCAGCGGGTACTCGCGTATCCCGGTCACGGGTGAGGACGAGGACGACGTGGTCGGCATCGTCTACCTCAAGGACCTGGTGGAGCGCCTGCGCGACCGCTGGGCGGCCGCCGCCGGGGGCGCGGACGACGTGCCCCTGACCGCCGGGGACGTGATGCGTGACGCCACGTTCGTGCCCGACACCAAGCCCATCGACGAACTCCTGCGGGAGATGCAAAAGCGCCGCAACCACGTGGCGGTGGCGATCGACGAGTACGGCGGCACCGCCGGGCTCGTCACGCTGGAGGACATCGTGGAGGAGATCGTCGGCGAGATCACCGACGAGTACGACCACGAGATCGCCCCGGTGGACTGGCTGGACGACGACCGTCTGCGGGTCACCGCGCGACTGCCCCTGGGTGAGCTGGCCGAACTCTTCCCCGAGCGCGACCTGGAGGTCTCCGACGTGGAGACCGTGGGCGGCCTGGTGGCGTTCGTGCTGGGTCGCGTCCCGGCGGGCGGCGCCCAGGCAGAATACGCTGGACTCCGGCTCACCCTGGAGGGCAAGAGCAGCCGCCGCAACCGGATGACCACGGTGCTGGTGGAGCGGCTCGCCCCCGAAGGGGACCAGGGCCCCGACCACGACGTAAGGAGCACGGACCAGTGACGGACACGACGGGACTCGGCCCCGAGGACGCCAAGCTGATCACCCTCGCGCGCGCCTCCCGGGCACGGAACGCGGCGGCCGAGGGCGCCGCGGTACGCGACGAGACCGGGCGCACGTACGTGGCCACCACGGTGTCGCTGCCCTCGCTCCAGCTGAGCGCGCTCCAGGCCGCCGTGGCCGCGGCGGCCTCCAGCGAGGCCTCCGCTCTGGAGGCCGCGGTGGTCGTCACCCAGGCCAAGGAGCTGACCGAGGCCGACCGCGCGGTGGCGGACGACCTGAAGACCCAGCTGGTGGTGATCGCGGCCCCCGACGGGGTGCCCGCGAACATCGCCCGGCGTTGAGAAGGACCGATGAACGACCTCGACCTTGAGAAGCTCCGCGTGCCGCTGGAGCCGCTCTCCTTCCCGGAGGGCTTCCGGAGCGGTTTCGCCTGCTTCGTGGGCCGCCCGAACGTGGGCAAGTCCACCCTGATGAACGCGCTGGTCGGGCAGAAGGTGGCGATCACCAGCAACCGGCCGCAGACCACCCGGCGGACGGTGCGCGGGATCGTGCACCGCCCGGACGCGCAGCTGATCATCGTGGACACGCCCGGTCTGCACAAGCCCCGCACCCTGTTGGGGGAGCGGTTGGACTCGCTGGTGCGGTCCACGTTGGTCGAGGTGGACGTGATCGCGTTCTGTCTGCCGGCCAACGAGCCGATCGGGCGCGGTGACACCTACATCGCCAAGGAGCTGGCCGAGCAGACCAACACTCCGGTGGTGGCGCTGGTGACCAAGACCGACCTGGTGGACCGGGCGGCGGTCGGGGAGCACCTGATGGCCGTGAACGAGCTGGGCGACTGGGCCGACATCGTGCCGGTGTCCGCGCGCGGGGAGTTCCAGCTGGACACGGTCACGGACGTGCTGTGCTCGCACCTGCCGAAGGGGCCGCCGCTGTACCCGGAAGGCGACCTCACGGACGAACCGGACGAGATGCTCGTGGCGGAGCTGGTCCGCGAGGCCGCCCTTGAGGGTGTCCGGGACGAGCTCCCGCACTCGATCGCGGTGGTCGTGGACGAGATGTACGAGCGGGAGAACACCAAGCCCGGCAAGGAGCTGGTGGACATCTACGCGTCGCTGTACGTGGAGCGCCCCAGCCAGAAGGCGATCGTGATCGGCTCCAAGGGTTCGCGTCTGCGTGACGTGGGCTCGCGGGCCCGCAAGCAGATCGAGGGGCTGCTCGGGCAGCGGGTCTTCCTGGACCTGCGGGTGCGGGTGGCCAAGGACTGGCAGCGCGACCCCAAGCAGCTGCGCAAGCTGGGCTTCGACCAGCAGACGTAGTTCGGCGGTCTCGAAGCGGACGAGGGGGCGTGACCACATGTGGTCACGCCCCCTCGTCGTGGTGCGGGTCAGCTCTGGTTGTTGAGGTCGGTGGCCAGGACCCGGGCGCACCGCTGCACGATGGGTGCGGCGTGGTCCACGAAGTCCCAGCTCACGCGGGCCTCGGGGCCGGAGACCGACACGGCCATGCCGGAGGGTGCGTCCTTGACCGGGACGGCCACGCATCGCACGCCCACCTCCTGTTCACCGTCGTCGATCGCGTACCCGGTCTCGCGGATGCGCCGCAGTTCGGAGAGGAAGGCCTCGGGGTCGGTGATGGTGCGTTCGGTGGCGGCGGGCATCCCGGTGCGGCGGACGGCGGCCAGGGCCTCCGCATCGCTGAGCTGGGACAGCAGGGCCTTGCCGACCCCGGCGGAGTGCGGCAGGACGCGGCGGCCGACCTCGGTGAACATGCGCATGGCGTGCGGTGAGGGGACCTGGGCGACGTAGATGACCTTGTCGCCGTCGAGCATCGCGAGGTTGGCGGTCTCGCCGAGGTCCTCCACGAGTTGGGCGAGGTGGGGGCGGGCCCAGGTACCGAGCATGCGGGCGGCCTTGTCGCCGAGCCCGATCAGGCGGGGGCCCAGGGCGTACCGGCGGGAGGGGAGCTGGCGCACGTAGCCGTTGCCGACCAGGGTGCGGATGATGCGGTGGATGGTGGGCAGGGGCAGGCCCGAGGAGTCGGCGAGCTGACTCAGGGAGGCCTCGCCGCCCGCCTCGGCCATGATCTCCAGCAGGGCGAAGGCGCGGTCGAGTGACTGCACGCCACCGGAGCGCCGGGCCGTCTCCTCTGGAGGGCGTGGCTGGTCCGTTTGGGGGATCTGTGAGGCTGACAAGGGTCGTGCTCCCATGCTGAGGGCCGCTGCGGTCTCGCCCATCATTCTGCAATACGAAAGGAGGTTTTCGCTCTCTGTTGCTTGCGGAAGCTTCGCGTTCGCAGGCGCGGGAGTCTCGGGACCCTTGTTCTTCCGAATGGCAGAAGTTATTATCCGCATATAGAAATTAGTGACCGGACTCTCAACGACCCCCGAGGGCCGGCACCGACGACGGAGGAGGACACGACACGTGGCGAGTGACAGCCTTGCTGGCCTGACCGACCTGGTCACCGAACTCGACACCCGGCTGGCCGAGGCCGACGCCCGACTGGACCGTGAGTACCCCGGGACCAGCGGCGGCCGCCAGCCCGTCCACAGCGTCTACGTTCCCGCCGACCGCATCCAGCCCGGCCTCGCCGCCGCCTGGGGCGAGGAGGCGATCGCCTCCCTCGACGAGTACGCGCCCAGGGCCGCCGATCTGGCCGGGATCACCGGTCTGAGCGAGGCCGCCGTGGCCGACGCGATCCCGCTGGTGCGCGCCAAGCTCGCCCGCGAGCCCATCGAGGACCTGCGAGCCGACTTCGAGGACGGCTACGGGTCCCCCGGTGACGAGGCCGAGGACGCCCACGTCCTGGCCACCGCGAACGCGTTCGTCTCGGACCTGAAACAGGGGACGGCCACCCCCTACTTCGGGATCCGGATGAAGGGCATGGAGGCCGCCGGGCGCCACCGCGGCGTCCGCACGCTCACCCTCTTCCTCCAGACCCTGCTGGAGGGACACGGCTCCCTCCCGGACAACCTCGTCCTCACCCTGCCCAAGATCACCTCGGTCGAGCAGGTCGAGGCGATGGTGTGGGTCAGCGAGCGCCTGGAGGAGCGCTTCGGCCTGCCCGCCGGGCGCCTCCGGTTCGAACTCCAGATCGAGACCCCCCAGTCCATCCTGCTCACCGACGGCACCGTCGCGGTCTCCCGCATGATCCAGGCGGGCCAGGGGCGGGTCACCGCCCTGCACTACGGAACCTACGACTACAGCGCGGCCTGCGGGATCACCGCCGCCCACCAGAGCCTGGCCCACCCGGCCGCCGACTACGCGAAGGCCGTCATGCAGGTGGCCGCCGCCGGGACCGGCGTGTGGCTCTCCGACGGGGGCAGCAACATCCTGCCCACGGGCAGCACCGAGGACGTGCGCTCCGCGTGGAACCTGCACGCCGGGCTGGTCCGCCGCTCCCTGGAGCGCGGCTTCTACCAGGGCTGGGACCTGCACCCGAACCAGCTCCCCATCCGCTACCTGGCGACCTACGCCTTCTACCGGGAGGCCTTCGCGCCCGCCGCCGCCCGTCTCAGGGCCTACCTCGGCCAGGCCGGGGGCAACGTGATGGACGAACCGGCCACCGCCCAGGCCCTGGCCTCCGTGCTGGCCAGCGGCCTGCGCTGCGGCGCCCTGGAGGAGTCCGAGGTGGTCACCGCCGCCGGTGCGGACGCCGGTACCATCGTCGCCCTGGCCACCCGCCGTGTCGGACAGGAGCAGTGAGTTGACCGAGCACGCACTCGTCGTACGCGCCCACCGCGCGCTCACCCCCGAGGGTGAGCGCGCCGTCAGCGTGGTCGTGGACGACCAAAGGATCACCGAGGTCCTCGCCGGTGACGACGTTCCCGTCGAAGCCGCCCGCGAGGTGCGCCTGGCCGAGGACGAGATCCTCCTCCCCGGCCTCGTTGACAGCCACGTGCACGTCAACGAGCCCGGCCGCACCGAGTGGGAGGGCTTCGCCAGCGCCACCCGCGCCGCCGCGCTGGGCGGTGTGACCACCCTGGTGGACATGCCGCTCAACAGCGTGCCGCCCACCACCACGCTCGACGGCCTCAAGGCCAAACGAGCCGTGGCCGAGGGCAAGCTCGCCGTGGACGTGGGCTTCTGGGGCGGGGCCGTCCCGGAGAACTCCGGAGCGGACACCACCGGCACCCTCGCCGACCTCTGGTCCGAGGGAGTGTTCGGGTTCAAGGCGTTCCTGTCGCCCTCCGGGGTGGACGAGTTCGGGCACCTGTCCCCGGAGCAGCTGAACACCGCAGCCACGGCCATCAGGGCGTTCGGCGGCAGGCTGATCGTGCACGCTGAGGACCCCAAGGTGCTGGACTCGGCGCCCGCCGCGTCCGGCCGCGACTACGCGGACTTCCTGGCCTCGCGCCCCGACGAGGCCGAGAACGCCGCGATCGCCCTGGTGATCGACACGGCCCGCCGAACCGGGGTTCGCGCGCACATCCTGCACCTGTCCAGCGCCTCGGCCCTGCCCCTCATCGCGCAGGCCAAGCAGGAGGGCGTGCCGCTCACGGTGGAGAGCTGCCCGCACTACCTCACGCTGGCAGCCGAGGAGATCCCGGCCGGTGGGACCAGCTACAAGTGCTGCCCGCCGATCCGCGACGGCGCCAACCGCGACCTGCTGTGGAGAGCGCTCCAGGACGGCCTGATCGACTGCGTGGTCAGTGACCACTCTCCGAGCACCCCCGACCTGAAGGACCTGGACACCGGTGACTTCGGCACCGCCTGGGGCGGCGTCGCCGGGCTCCAGGTGGGTCTGTCCGCCATGTGGACCGAGGCCAGAGGCCGGGGCGTCCCGCTCGCGGAGGTCGTCCGGTGGATGTCCGCCAGGCCCGCGAGTGTGGCCGGTGTGACCGGCAAGGGCTCGATCGCCCCTGGTATGGACGCTGACCTGGCGGTCTTCGCCCCCGACGAGCCCTTCCACGTGGAGGCGGGCTCGCTGGCGCACCGCAACCCGGTGAGCGCCTACGACGGCGCCGACCTCCTGGGCCGGGTCCGCCGCACCATCCTGCGCGGCGCCGAGGTCACCTCGGACAGCGTGAACGGCCGGATGATCACCCGGAACTGACCGGTTCCGGCCCCGGGCGCCCCGCCACCACCGGGGCGCCCGTTCTTGTGAGCGGAGTCGTCAGACAGACCTCAGCCCCAGGGGGGCGAAACCCACCCACGTGCCGTAGTAACCCGCACAGGACAAACCCCCTGGTGCACAGGGGTGTGGACGTGCACGTGTGTGCTGCCTTGAGTTGTGCGGGGTTCGAAGTTCCGCCATGTGCTGTAGTAACCCGAACAGGACGATCCTCCTGGGGTGCAGGGGGTGTGGACGGGTACCCGTGTGCTGCCACCGGTGGCGGGGCTTCTAGCAAACTCCCTGGGCTTGAGGGGTTCGCGCCCTGTGCATGCTCGACCACCGGTGGCGGGGCTTCGCGTAACCCTCTGGGGCTGAGGGTGCCGCACACCTGCATGTGCTCTGAGGCCTGCGGGCATGTGGAAGGGCGGGCCCGCTGACGCGTGCCCGCCCTGGTCTCTGTGTGGGGGCTGCTGGCTGTGGATCAATTCGCACTTGCTTCCCAGCCTCGGTTCCACTCCCGCCCCGTCGCCTTTCGACGGTCGCGAGTCTCGTGAGCGATCTCCGAGCACGCGTCCACGAATCAGGCCTCTTGATTTTTCGGCAATGGTTCGTAGGCATCGCGGAGGCGGCGGACAGCGGCCTCCGCCACGGCCCGGACATCCGTCGCGTGTAGCGGAGTGGGAGCAAGGGCGGAGCTGAGCGAGAAGCCTTCGACCAGGGTGATGAGCAGAAGCGTCTCGCGGTGCAGCGCCTGTTCGTCGATGGCGCGGTCAGCTAGCGCCGCGCGCAGGAGTGGATCAATCGCGGCTGCTGCCGCGGCGCTCGCGGCGGCGATCTCGGCGCCGATCTCAGCGTCCGCCCGTCCCATGACTCGGTACTCGACGAGGGCGATGTTCTCCTTGCGCTCCTGCTCGCTGGTCGGAGCGGTGAAGGTGATCACGTCCACGATCCGTGTCGTTGGGTCTTCGGACAGGGTTGGAGCGCGTTGTTCTGCGCGTTGGATCAGGACGCGCAGGGTGAAGCGCATGAGTTCGCGGACGTTGTTGCCGAAGTAGTGCCGGATGCTCCCGATGGCCAAGCCGGTGCGCTCGGCGATGCGGGCGAGGGTCACTGACTGGAGGCCGTGCACGGCGATCTCGTCGATCACGGCGTCGGCGATCAGCTCCCGGCGAGTGTCTGGGTCGACTCTTTTTGGCATGCCGCCATCCTACCCACAAATAGCATGGACATGCTAATTTGATGAGCATTCCAATGCCAGAAAAGATCCGGGGGAATGCGCCATCGCTTCGCCCGAGGCCATTGGCGGCAGCCTGCTGGATTTCGAAAGCCCACCCGCCGGGGCTCGAAGAAGCCTCTGATCCCGCACGCGGGGCAATGGGGAAGGGATACGCGACTCCGACCGCAGAATCCCCGTTGATGCCAAGGGGGCCCGTACTTACACCGACGCGAGAGACGGCCCGGGAACACTGATGCCGCGACGCATGACATTGTCTCCGCAGCCGATGGGTCCGGCGGCCTGCACGGCAGTCATACTGATGTGCTGGTGATCGGCGCGGGGATTTCTGGGATCGGTGCCGCGCACCGGCTGAGGGTTGACTTCCCGAACCTCGGATTCGTGGTCATCGAGGCTCAGGGTGAGCGGGGCGGCACGTGGTGGACACATCGATACGCCGGTGTCCGTTCGGACAGCGACCTGTTCACCTACGGCTACCGACAAACTTTGCCGGGGTCGGTCATCGCGGGCTGAGGCGAGATCCTCGACCCTCGACTAGGTGATCGCCCAGGGCATCCACTACTGCTGCCGAGTCGCGGGACTGGAGCGGTCGTCACACGATGGGCGATGGGTCCCGCAGGTCAACCGCCTTGATACCGGCGAGCAGCTGCAGGTCACTGCGAACTTCCTCTGGCGGGGCGTCGTCGGACGCAGGCGTGCTGGTGCCTCGGGCCGCGGATCATCGTGCTTCTCCTTCGGAGGGCCGCGTGTCAAGGGGGAACGGATCGCCTCGGTCGCCGCCCGGGACGTCGCCGCGACTTCGGCCGCGATCTCGGGGTCCCGTGCGAGCCATGACGCGGTACTCCACCAGGGTGAAGTTCTCCCGGTGCTGCTGTTCGTCGGTCGGCGTGGCGAAGGCGATCAGCTCCACGATCCCGGTCGCGGGGTCGTTGGACGGCTTCGGGTTCCGGTCCTGGACGCGTCGGATGAGGACGCCCAGCGTGAAGCGCATGAGACCTCGCCCAGGGTGTTGCCGAAGTAGTGCCGGATGCTCCCGATTGCCAGCCCGGTCCGGGTGGAGATCCGTGCGAGGGTCACCGAGCGGATCCCGTGGTCGGTGATCTCATTGATCACGGCGTCGGCGACCTGCTCGCGGTGCATGTCGGGGTCGACTCGTCGGGGCACGGACTCATCATAGACGGGTGTGGCATGCCTGTGCTACTTTATTGGCATGAGCATGCTAGAAAACTCATCGTGGCCCGAAGACGCGGGGCAGAACCGATCCGCCCATCGCCCGGGTGAGGGATCGGACGTGCTCGGAGATCTCGGCCTCGGCGACGACCAGGCAGGGGTCTGGTCGACGGACGAGCCGGCTCCGGGCGCGTCGCTGCCGCCGTTCCCACGGTCCCTCTCGATGGAACGCACCCGCTTCACCGTCGACCTCCCTGATCGCTCGACGGCCACGGTCGACGTCGATCACCTCGCTGGTCGGGCCTCCCTCTACCGGGATGATCGGCATGTCCGGACCTGCGACATGCCGGCCCGGTTCGCGCTTGGACCGGACCACCTTGAGGTCGCGGCGAGCAGGTACGGCATGAAGCGCATCCACCTCGTCCACGCCGACGGTCGCGAGCGACGTCTCGATCCCGCTCCGGGCACGCCCGAACACTGGCGTGCGCAGCTCTCTCGTGAGCATCCTGGGCTCGGGCGCGCCCTAGCCGTCTGCGCGGTCCTCGTGCTCGCGATCAACCTGATCCTGCTCGCCCCGCAGGCACTCGACCTGCTCACCCACCAGGCGTTCTGGGCCGATCACTTCAGCTCGTTCGACTCACCGGTGTCCCTGCCCGCTTGGGCCAACACCGCGCTCACCCTCGCCACGTGCCTCGCTGGCACCGAGAGGGCGCTTACCTTCCGTCATCACCGCCTCCTCGACGTCGAAACCGACGGCATCGCGGACTGACGACCCACCCAGACCATGAAGGAGACACCCATGTCGACCCGACCCCCCGCCCAGCGTGGACCACGGTGCTTCACGATCGGGCTCGCCGTTGTGACGCTCCTGCTGCTTGCCGCGTGCACGCCCGGCTCCCCCTCATCGGGCGCCGACCCCGGCCTGGATCCCTACCTGGAGCAGGACGTCGACTGGGGTGGGTGCGAGGAGCGCGCCACCACCGCGGTGGACGCCGAGTTGTTCGCTGACCCTGCGCTGGAGTGTGCCTCGGTCGAGGTCCCGATCGACTACGACGATCCGCAGGCCGAGCGTGCGCAGATCGCGCTGATGCGCCTGCCAGCCACCGGCGAGGCAGAGGCCGAGGGCTCCTTGCTGATCAACCCGGGCGGGCCCGGCGGGTCCGGGATGAGCTTCGTCGCGTCCCTCCTGCCCATGTGGCAGGACAATCCCATCGCCGAACGGTTCGACGTCGTCGGCTTCGACCCGCGCGGCGTCGGGGCGTCGACGCCCTCTCTCGGCTGCCATACCGACGAGGAGCGCGACGCGGGCGACGTCCCCGGGTTTGCCGCCGTCTACGACATCACCAGCGCCGAGCAGGCCACCGAGCTCGCGCAGCGGTGCATCGACGGCTCCGGCGGCGTCGACAATCTCGTCAACGCTGGGACCACGAACGTCGTGCGGGATGTGGACATCCTGCGCGCGGCGCTCGGCGATGAGCAGCTGACCTACCTCGGCTACAGCTACGGCTCTGAGCTCGGAGCGATGTACGCCGCGACCTACCCCGACAAGGTCCGCGCGATCGTGCTCGACGGAGCCACTTCGCCCGAACTCACAGCGCTCGAGTTCCGACGCACCCAGTTCATCGCTGCTCAGGAGCGCTTCGACGATGTCGCCGCGCTCTGCGCAGAGACGTCGGACTGCGTGCTCGGTCCCGACCCGGCGAAGGCGACCGATCGGCTGCACGAGATCCTAGAACCGGTCGTCGAGAACCCGGTACTCACGTCCGATGGCCGGGAGGTCAGCGTCTGGGACGTCTACCTCGGGCTCACCGCCGGGTTGGCCTCGGAGTCGACGTGGCCCGAGGTCGTCTCCGCTCTGACCGAACTGGACGCTGGCGACGCCGACGAGATGCTCGTTCTGCGCGACAGCTACTTCGAGCGCGGTCCGGATGCTGTCTACGCCAGGAACCTCGACACGAACATCGCCGTGCGGTGCATGGACTGGCCTCGGCCGACGTCGCAGGAGCTCACCGAGCACGCCCGTGAGCTCGGTGACGTGGCCCCGATGTACGACCTCGACCTGCTCACGGGAGGGACCTTCCACAGTGAGTGCGAGGCGTGGCCAGCGCCGCCCACGCGCAACGAACCCTGGCTCCCTGCTGACGTTGAGGACCTGCCCGAGACGCTGGTCGTGTCGATCACAGGTGATCCCGCGACGCCGCACGGGGGCGGTGTGGCGATGGCCGAAGCCCTCGGCGCGAACCTGTTGACCGTTGACGGCAAGCAGCACGGCGCCTACCTCCTCGGCGGCAGCAGCTGCGTCGACGAGGTGGTCGAGACCTACCTCCTGGATCTGCAGACCCCGCCCGACGACGCCACGTGCAGTCTCTGAGGTAGTCGGCGCGCGGCCAAGGGCGCCGTGGACTGTCAGGGCCGCGCAGTGCGATTGGCGCGACACCCGTCCGTCGTAGCGTGCTGCCCGTGATTGGAACCACGATGGAAGCATCCGCGAGCAGCATGTGGCGGCGCGCCTCACAAACGGTCGCTTCCGAGGGCCGGGTCCCGCTGGTGGCCAAGATCAAGGTGCGCGGTCCGGTGGGCCGCCCCAGGAGCCGACCGATCGTGGTCGCCGCAGACAAGGCGTACTCATCCCGAGTCAACCGCACCCACCTGCGCAGGCGCGGTATCAGGTCGGTGATCCCGGAGAAGGCTGACCAGGCCGTCAACCGTAAGAGGAAGGGGGCGGCCGGGGGCCGCCCCCTCAGCCACGACAGCGAGTTGCACAAGGACCGCAACACCGTGGAGCGGACCATCAACAAGATCAAGGAATGGCGGGGGCTGGCCACCCGGTACTCCAATAGAACCGGCACGAAACACGCGGGGCTCCATCTGCGCGGGCCGTCCTGTGGTTGCGCGGCCCGCCCGCCGCACCATGATCCAAACTCAGAACAGGCCCTGGCTCCGGGTGGCTTCCCAGCGGTCGCGGAGGTCGGCGGAGCCGGTCTCCGTGAGGGAGCCGAACACGTTCAGGCGGGCCATGCCGCCGTCGGGGAACACGTCGGTGCGCACGTGGGTCACGGTGACCGGCGAGTCCAGCACGAAGCGGTGGGCGCTGTCGGGCTGGAGCTTGGTGCGGCCGACGATCTCGAACCACTCGTCCGGGGTGTCCGAGTGCGTGTCACGGCCCAGGATGGCTACCCAGCCAGCCGAGTTGCCCTTGAGGTAGGCGGTGTCCAGCTCGATGGCGCGGACCGAGGCCTGGGCGGTGAGGCGGAAGCGGACCCAGTCGTTGCCGGTGTCGCGGCGGCGGCGGTTCTCCCAGCCGTCGTCCATCTTGTGCGAACGGCCCGGCAGGATGATGTTCTCCGGCGAGGAGTAGAAGCGGTCCGAGGCGTCCTCGACGGTGCCGCCGTTGACCAGCGCGGCCAGGTCGAAGCCGCCGAGGGCCGACAGCCAGGCCGGGTCGGCGACGGGCTCGCCGTACACGCGCAGGCGCGCCACACCGCCGTCGGGGAACTGCTTGAGGCGCAGGTGGGTCCAGCGGCGCTCCACCTCGATCCTGAAACCGTTCTCGGCGTGGCCGTAGACGGGCGTGCGCGCCACGATCTCGGTCCAGTCGGCGGCCAGGAGCTCTTCGGTGGTGGGGGTCCCGTCGACGTGCGCCACCTCGACGCTGATCTCCGTGGGGTGGTTGCCGCGGAAGTGCGCGGTGTCCACCACGATGCCGTGGATGACTCCGGGCAGGGCGAGGCGGACCAGGGCCCAGTCGTGGTCGTCGGCGGTGGGGTGCGGCTGCTCGGCGCTCACTCCACGGCGGCGGCGGGTCTCCCACCCGTCCATGACCTTGCCCTTGTGCCCGAAGTGGTGCGGGTCGAACACCGCGGGCTCGGTCCGCAGCATGTTCTCGCGGTGGGCGAAGAACTCGTCGTTGGCGGCGACGACGCCCCCGCCCAGTCGGCGGTCGGCTAGGTCCACCAGCCCGGCGAAGTCCAGTTCGGTCTTCTTGAAGTCGGCGTAGGGGTCGCCGCCGGGGTAGGGCTGGGCGTTGTAGGCGCGGGGGTCGAAGGACGGGTCCTTGCTCACGTTTCTCCTGTCGTTCGCTGCTTCAGTCCAGCGTCGCAGGAGAGACTGGTTAATTCCAGCGAAAGTTTTTGATCACTATGTTCGCTTTGGCTGAACGTTTGACAGGCGCGCGGCGGCGTCGGCGAGAGCCCTGAGGGCGAGGGCGATCTGGGGGCGCCCACCGGCGCCGGAGCGCACGGCGGTGACCACGTGGCGGCGGGGCTGTTCGGAGTGGGGAACGCGCAGCGTGACCCCGGGGGTGTCACCAGCGGCGGCCAGTCGGGGGATCAGCGCCACCCCCATGCCTGCGGCGACCATGTCGAGGATGGCCCGCCAGTCCGAGGCCACGTGCGCCTGCTCGGGGACGAACCCGGCCTGGGCGCAGGCGGCGAGGGTGATGTCCCGCCAGGGCCCGGCGGCCCCGTAGATCCAGGGCTCCTCGGCGAGTTCCCTCATGCGCAGCGCGGGTGTGGTGGCGAGCCGGTGCTGGGCGGGCAGGGCCACGTCGAGGGGGTCGGTGAGCAGCTCGGTCCGGTCGTAGCGGCCGTCGTTGCTGGTGGGAGCCTGCGCTGCCAGGGAGAGACCGATGTCGATCTCCCCCGCGGAGAGGAGGTCGTACACCTCGGCCGCCTCGGCCTGGTGCACTCGCGTGCGCAGTCCCGGGTGGTCGGCGCGCAGGGCGTTGAGCGCCGGGACCACCAGTCCCGGGATGGCGGTGGCGAAGGTGCCCACGCGGACCCGTCCGGCCTCACCCCGGACGAAGCCGTCCAGTTCGGCCTCGGCCCTCTCCAGCTGGGCCAGCACCACGTCGGTGTGCCGCAGCAGCACGTGCGCGGCGTCGGTGAGCCGCACCCGGCGCCCGTGGGCCTCCAGCAGGGCCACGCCCACCTGTTGCGAGAGGGAGGAGAGCTGTTGGGAGACGGCCGAGGGCGTCATGGACAGGGCCTCGGCCGTCGCCCGGACGGTTCCGAGCTCTTCGAGGGTGCGGAGTACGCGCAGCTTGCGCAGGTCCCAGTCGGTCACCCTCACAGGCATACCATTCACCGTCACTTAACAGAAGCGGGGCGGGCGCGTGATCACGGCGCTCCGCCCCCGGGGATGGGACTCGGGTCAGGTCCTCTCGTGCTCCCCGCCCCGGTAGGTGGCGCCCGCCTGGTCCGTGTACTTGGCCTCACCGGGCCCGGCGCTGCCGATGTCCGCCTGGTCGATCTCGGCGGGGTCCGCGGAGGGGCCCCGACCGATCACGTTGAAGCAGATGTTCAGCAGGATCGAGACGATGGCCGCGCCGATGATGCCCGAATGCGCGATCAGCTCCACGGACTCCGGCAGGAACGCGTAGAAGGTCGGGTAGGCCAGCGGGATGACGGCCACGCCGATGGAGGCGGCGACCAGGATGAGGTTGAGGTTGTTGGTGAAGTCCACCTTGGCCAGGGTCTTGATGCCGCTGGCCGCCACGCTGCCGAACAGCACCAGCCCGGCACCGCCCAGGACCGGGGTGGGGATGGCGGCCATCACCCCGCCGAGCACCGGGAACATACCCAGGACCAGCAGGATGCCCGCGCCGGTGGCCACCACGAAGCGGCTGCGAATGCCGGTGAGGGCGAGCAGACCGATGTTCTGCGCGAACGAGCTGGTGGGGGTGGCGCTGAAGATCGGGCCGATGATCGAACCGCTCACGTCGGCGCGCAGTCCGGCGGAGATGCGCTTGGCGTCCACCTTGGAACCGGTGATCTCGCCGACCGCGATGATGTGCGAGGCACCCTCGGTGAGGACCACGAGCATGATGATGCACATGGTGATGATCGCGGCGACCTCGAACTGCGGAGCACCGAAGTAGAACACCGAGGTGGGGTTGAAGACGACGTCGGCCTCTCCCACCCGGCTGAAGTCGGTCATGCCGAGCGGGACGGCGACCAGTGTGCCCACGACCAGGCCCAGCAGGATGGACAGGCGTCCCCAGATTCCCGGGAACAGGCGGGAACCGACGAGGATGACGGCCAGGGTGAGCCCGGCCAGGGCGAGGTTGGCCACGGGCGCGGCCGGGACCTCGGCGCCGTCCTCCATGACGCGCACGGAGTCGTCCATGATCCAGCGCGCGGCCACGGGCATCAGGCTGACGCCGATCACCGTGATGATCGTGCCGGTGACGATCGGGGGGAAGAAGCGGATGAGCTGCCCGAAGAAGGGGGTCAGGAGCAGCGCGAACACACCGGCGGCCATGGACGCGCCGAAGGCGATGGGGAGGTTCTCCCCGTCCTGGCCGGCCGCGAGGGCGGTGATCGCGCTGACGGGCACGAAGGAGCAGGCCACCACGATCGGCATCTGCGCGCCGATCCTCTTGTGACCGACGGTCTGCATGAGGGTGGCGATACCCGCCACCAGGAGCGCGCCGCTGACGAGGATTCCCATGGCGGCGGGGTCGTTCGCGAGCCCAGCGGCGGCGCCGATGACCAGGGCCGGTGCCACCGCACCGGCGTACATGGTGAGGATGTGCTGGAGCCCGTAGACGAGCATGAGCCGCACGGGCAGCTTCTCGTCCTCGGGCCGGGAGGGGGTAGTGGCGGTTGTTGTGGCCGAGTCCTTCGCGGACGGACTGTTCGACATGGCCAGTTTCCAGCCTTTGCGATCGGCGGTCACCGAGAGAGGGGGGTGACCGGGTTCTCCGGGGCGGGTGCCCGGTGGTGTCGCGCCGGCCTCGAACGCCCGGGACAGCTGTTTCCGGGCATGACGAAGGCCGGTGTGGCCCAACTCGGGTGGGCAGGCGAGGGTGACCTCGGGTGATGGAGGGTCCGGGGCCCGGCCGCACGCACGGGCCCCGGCGTTCAGAGAGCTCCGAAGAGCACAGGGGGCGGGCCGGGGGAGCGCCCCGGGGCCGTCACCGGGAGAGGGGGCTAGATGAAGCCCGGGACCGCCCTCCAGGCGTCGCCCGCGTCGGGGGCGTCGTCCCGCTCGACCGTGGCCTCGATCTTGCCGTAGGGCCGGTCGGCGGCGAAGAAGACCTCGTTGGGGTTGTCCAGGCCGAACGGGGACAGGTCCACCAGGAAGTGGTGGTTGTTCGGCATGGAGAAGCGGATCTCGGCGATCTCGGGGTGGGCCTCGAGGACGGCCGTGCCCATCGCGTACAGCGTCTGCTGGAGGGCGAGGCTGTGCGTCTCCGCGAAGAGCTCCAGGCAGAGGGCGCGGACCGACGCGTACGCCTTGTCGAAGTCGTGGTCGGTGCCGACGTAGCGCCAGCGGGCGGTGACGTCGGTGGCCAGGATGCGGTCGTTGGTCTCGGGCAGGGTCGTGTACCGGGTCCGGGGGTACCCGTGGAACTCCGAGCCGGTGGACTTGAGGACGGTCAGACCCTCGAAGCCCGAGACCACCCACTCCTTGTCGCCGTCCTTGTTGACGACGGTGGTGCGAGTCTCGGCGCCCCTGCGGGAGAACGCGTGGTCGTGCGGGCCCCTCGAGGTGGCGATCCGGTCCCAGGAGTACTCCTCGATCTCCTGGCGCGCGCCGTACACGTACTCGTGCTCATCCACGAAATGGCGGGCCAGGCGCAGGGCGAAGTCCTCGATCGCGCCGACGCCGCCCCACTCGCGGGCCTTGGCGTAGACGGTGTTCTTCTGCGTGTCCGTCGGCAGACACTTGGCGTTGTCGCCGACGGTGTGGACTTCCTCCAGGTCCCCGCGGAGCTGGGAGGTGACGTTGACGTCCTTGATCTGGTGGACGTCCGTGTCGCGCTGGACGTGGACGAGGCGGACCTCCGCCTTGCCGTACTGGTTGTCTCCGAGTCTGATGCCCATCAGGGGGAACTCCATCCGTGTGGATTCGGTTTCATCGCTCGCGCCGTGCGTGCTGCCACGCGTCGGTGCGCTGTGCGTATGAGGGAGGACCGCTGTGGTCATGCGGAAGGACCTGTCACGCACTCGAAGAGGTGAGGGTGCTACGTGGTGGGTGCCGCCAGGCGGGGCTCCTTGGTTCGTGGTCGGGACCGGGGGAGGGGCGTGCCCGTGGTCGGGCGCGGCCCGGTCTATGAGCCCCGGTAGGTCGAGTAGGCGAACGGGCTCAGGAGGAGCGGCACGTGGTAGTGCTGGCTCTCCTCCGCGAGGTCGAACACGATGGTGACCTCCGGGTAGAAGCCCCTCTGACCCGTCGCCGCGAAGTAGGCCCCGGTGTCGAAGACGACCCGGTAGTAGCCGGCGGAGAGCTGGTCGGGTCCGAGGTCGGGCACGCGGCCGTCGTCGTTGGTGCGGCCCTCCGCGACGGTGGTCCACGAGGTGCGGCCGGGATCGGCGGCGGCCTCCAGGCGCACCGGGACGTCGCGGGCGGGCGCGCCCAGGGCGGCGTCCAGGATGTGGGTGGTCACGTGGCTCATGCTGCCTCCAGGAGTTTGACCAGGCGGAGTCCGGAGATCCTGCGGAGCTCCTCGCCGACCACGGTCAGCTCGGTCTCGGGGTCGTTGCCGAGTCGGCCGACCAGGTCCGCGAGGAGTTCGCGGCTGCTGCGGCCGCTGGCGCAGACAAGGTAGATCTGTCCGAACCTTCCCTCGTACTCACCCTGGGCGAACGTGAAGATCCGCTGAACCCTGGCGGAGGCGTCGTCGGTGTCGGCGGCGAACGCCGACTGTTCCCCGCGGGACCACGCCGACTCGGTGTCCTTTCCCTTGGCCTTCTCCCCGATGCGTGGGTGGCGGGCCAGGGCGGTGGCGACCTCGTCGGAGGTGATTTCGCGTGCGTGCGCGTCGGCCACCGAGAGCAGGCTCCGGCGGTCGGCGTAGGGCGCTTCGGAGGCCACGGCCTCGACCCAGCGGTCCACGTTCAGGCACTGCGCGAGCTCGGTGCGCAGGTCCTGCCGGGACAGGGTGTTCAGACGCGCCAGACCCGGATCGGGGGCGTCCCCCGACTGGTCCGGGGTGGTCTCGGGCATGTGTTCTCCCGTGGCTCGGCCGGCACTCGGCCCCGGCGCCGCACGCGGCGCCGGATCGTCGTACCGGCCTGGGCTTTCGTAGTGCAGATACCTGATTCCGTATTACGGATTGCAGGGACTCTAGTTGATGGCAGTGTGACCTTGTCAACACTCGCAAGGGGAGAAATCGGAAAAACAGGCGAATCTGTGGCCTGGTGCGAAGAAATCATGAAGTTCCTGCTCGCTCCTGAGGCCTCCGGGATGGGTGGGGTCGTGGCCTCGGGTTTTGTCGGGCGCGTTCGCGGGGGCTCGGGCGGTGGGGGTTCGAAGGTCGGCTCGGCGGGTGGTTGACAAGTGGTGGTGGTGCGGCCCACACTCAGATCATTCCTTAAAGTGAAAACTACTTTCCGCAATACGGAAGTGGATGCCGGAGGCAACGCATGAGCCACACACTCGGGTACACGGTGAACTGCTCCCTGCTGTTCACCGAGCTCCCCGTCAACGAGCGCCCCCGGGCCGCACGGGACGCGGGCTTCCACGCCGTCGAGTACTGGTGGCCCTTCGAGAGCGCCACCCCGGCGCAGGCGGAGATCGACGCCTTCGTCGCCGCCCTCGACGAGGCGGACGTGCGCCTCAGCGGCCTCAACTTCTTCGCCGGACAGCTGCCCGGTCCCGACCGCGGCGTCCTCTCCCACCCCTCCCGCACCGACGAGTTCCTCGCCAACGCCGAGGTGGTCGCCCAGATCGCCGAGCGCACCGGCACCACCGGCTTCAACGCCCTCTACGGCCTGAGGCAGGACGGCGTGGACCCGGCCGAGCAGGACCGCCTCGCCGTGCGCAACGCGGTGGCCGCCGCCGACGCGGTGGCCAAGGTCGGCGGCACCGTCCTTGTCGAGCCCATCAGCGGCTCCGAGGACTACCCGCTCAAGACCGCCGCCGACGGCCTCGCCTTCGTCGCCAGGGTCAGGGAGGCGGGGGCCGAGAACGTCGCCCTCCTCGCCGACTTCTTCCACCTGGCCGTCAACGGAGAGGACGTCGCCGCCGTCGTCCGCGACCACGCGGCCGAGTTCGGGCACATCCAGATCGCCGACGCCCCCGGACGCGGCGAGCCCGGCACCGGCGACCTGCCCATCGACGAACTCCTCTCCGCCGCCCAGGCGGGCGGCTACCGGGGCCTGGTCGGCCTGGAGTACAAGCCGACCGTCCCCAGCGCCGAGAGCTTCGGCTGGCGCGACTGACCCACCGGTCACCACGGCGACTACGGTCGCACCAGCCACCGCAATACCAGCCACACCCACAGCCTGAAAGGGGGCCGACATGGCCGCCAAGAAGATCGCCTTCATCGGCCTGGGCATCATGGGCCTTCCCATGGCCGTCAACCTCGTCCGCGCCGGACACACCGTCACGGGCTTCAACCGCAGCAGCGCGCGGGTGGACGCCCTGGTCGCCGAGGGCGGCCTGCGCGGCGGAAGTGTCGCCGAGGCCGTCACCGACGCCGACGTCGTCATCACGATGGTCCCGGACTCCCCGGACGTCGACCAGGTCCTGCGGGGCGAGGGCGGCGTCTATGACAACGCCAAACCCGGCACCCTGGTGATCGACATGAGCACCATCCGCCCCGACGTCGCCAGGGAGGTCGCCGCGGCCGGTGCCGAGCGCGGCCTGCGCGTCCTGGACGCGCCGGTCAGCGGCGGCGAGGCCGGAGCCATCGAGGCCAAGCTGTCCATCATGGTCGGTGGCGCCGCCGAGGACTTCGAGGCGGCGCGCCCCGTCTTCGATGTCCTGGGCACCACCCCGGTCCTGGTCGGTCCCAGCGGCTCCGGCCAGACAGTCAAGGCGGCCAACCAGCTCATCGTCGCGGGCAACATCCAGCTCCTCGCCGAGGCCCTGGTCTTCCTGGAGGCCCACGGCGTGGACACCGAGTCCGGCCTGGAGGTCCTGGGCGGCGGGCTCGCTGGCAGCACCGTGCTCCAGCGCAAGGGCAGGGCCATGCGCGAGCGCGACTTCAA
Source organism: Nocardiopsis sp. B62 (assembly GCF_018070675.1). Lineage (NCBI taxonomy): Bacteria > Bacillati > Actinomycetota > Actinomycetes > Streptosporangiales > Nocardiopsidaceae > Nocardiopsis > Nocardiopsis sp. B62. Next base: position 85,364 of record NZ_JAGPXK010000016.1, read on the forward strand.
CCCCGGCTTCCGGATCGCCCTGCACGACAAGGACATGCGCATCATCACCGACTCCGCGAGCGCCGCCGGTGTGGCGATCCCGCTGGGAGCACAGGTGGCGCAGTACGTGGCCGCGCTCAAGAACCAGGGCCACGGCGGCCTCGACCACTCGGCCCTGCTCAAGATCGTCGAGCAGCTCTCGGGCCGCGAGGCCGAGTAGGCGCCCGGCCCACCGGCCGCGACCGCGGCAGCAGTACCCCTGGCACAGAGACTCCGTATGAACGGGGCGGCGCGCCGCCCCCGGGTGTTGGCCCACCCGGGAGGCAGGCGGCGACGTCGCCCCACCCCTGGCACTCACCCCTGGCAGCCGGGGCGTCCACGCACCAAGGACGTCCCCGGCACACCAGCCACCCCAGCACTGAAGGGTTCGCTCCCATGGCGAAAATGCCCGCGATGAACGCCGTCGTGGAGGTTCTCAAGGACGAGGGCGTCGACACCGCCTTCGGCTGCCCCGGCGCGGCGATCCTCCCCCTCTACAAGGCGATGGAGGAGGTGGGCGGCATCGAGCACCTGACCGTCCGCCACGAGGAGGGCGCCACCCACATGGCCGACGGTTGGTCGCGCACGACCGGCAGGGTCGGCGTGGCCATCGGCACCTCCGGGCCCGCCGGGACCAACATGATCACCGGCCTGTACACCGCCATCGCGGACTCGGTCCCGATCGTGTGCATCACCGGCCAGCAGCGCACCGACCTGCTGGACAAGGAGGGCTTCCAAGCGGTCGACATCGTCGAGATCGCCAAGCCCGTCACCAAGTGGGCCGTCCAGATCAAGGAGGCGGCCACCGCCCCGTGGATCTTCCGGGAGGCCTTCCGGATCGCCCAGGAGGGCCGCCCCGGACCCGTGCTGGTCGACATCCCGGTGGACGTCGCCCAGCAGCTCATCGAGTACGACCCCGAGCTGGACGCCGCTCTCAAGATCAACACGGTCGAGCCGCACCCGCCCCGGGTGGAGAGGGCCCTGGACCTGCTGCTGGAGGCCGAGCGCCCGCTTATCCTCGCCGGTGGCGGCGTGATCCTGGCCGAGGCCTCCGACGACCTGCGCGCGCTGGCCGAACACCTCCAGGTCCCGGTCCAGGTCACCCTCATGGGCAAGGGCTCCTTCGACGAGGACTCGCCCCTGTACTCCGGCATGACCGGCGTGCAGACCTCCCAGCGCTACGGGAACGCCTCCTTCCTGGAGTCGGACCTGGTCCTGGCCGTGGGCGCGCGCTTCGCCGACCGCCACACCGGCCAGATCGACGTCTACCGGGGCGAGCGCAGGTTCATCCACGTGGACATCGAGGCCACCCAGATCGGCCGGGTCTTCGAGCCCGACCTCGGCGTGGTCTCCGACGCCGGACTGTTCCTCCAGGAACTGCTGGCCGCCGCCAAGCGCCGCGACGCCAAGGCCAGGGTGGGTGCGTGGATCGAACGGATCAACGAACTCAAGTCGACCCTGATCCGCCGCGAGGACTTCGACACCGTCCCCGTGAAGGCGCCCCGCGTCTACAAGGAGATCAACGAGGTCTTCGACGAGGACACCTACTTCGTCACCGCCATCGGCCTCTACCAGATCTGGGGCGGCCAGCACCAGAAGGCCTACAAGCCGCGCCACTACCAGATCTGCGGCCAGGCGGGCCCGCTCGGCTGGGAGATCCCTGCGGCCATCGGCGTCAAGAAGGCCCTCAAGAACACCGAGCCGGACGCCGAGGTGGTCGGCATCGTCGGTGACTACGGCTTCCAGTACATGGTCGAGGAACTCGCGGTCGCGGCGCAGTACAACGTGCCGTACGTGATCATCATGCTCAACAACGAGTACCTGGGCCTGATCCGCCAGGCGTCGATCCCGTTCGACATGAACTACCAGGTGGACATCCACTACGACGAGTACGGCACCGACAGCGTCAAGCTGATGGAGGCCTACGGCTGCTCGGGCCGCCGCGTCTGGGAGCCGGGGGAGATCCGGGAGTCCCTGGAGTGGGCCCGCAAGCAGGCCCAGTCCACCTCGCGCCCGGTGCTCGTGGAGATCATGATCGAGCGCGAGGCCAACACCCCGCACGGCCCCGCGATCAACGCCGTCAAGGAGTTCGAGCCGCTGCCCGGCGAGTAGCTCCGAGGCCCGGGCGCCCCGGCGCCCGGAGCCCACAGACCGCCACGGGGTCGGACCTGCACCCCGACCCCGTGGCACGGGCCCCCTCCGCGACCGGCAGGAGGGGGCCCGCACCAGCCCCGGGGGGTGGTGACGTTCTTCGCTGGCTCAGCGCCACCCCCCGGTTTCCTCGCGTCCGGGCTCCGGGAGGACCTCTCCGAGCCCCGGGCGGTGGCGTGCCCCGACGCGCGCGCTCCCATGAACGACGGAACCCCCTCACACGTGCGGACCTTATCTCGGCACGTGCAAGGGGGCGTTCTGTCGGGCCTACGCGGGTGTGACCCTGTGGGTCAGGAGCAGTAGGCCTCCTCCTCACCGATGATGCGGTACGGGCAGTCCGCGTAGTCGAGCAGGCGCAGCACGGCCTCCTCGTTGCGGGCGGTCTCGCGTTCGATCACCGACGAGGGCGGGTAGAAGCCGCCGTCCCCGGCCGACTTCGGGTACATCTCATAGGTGTAGTTGACGATTGACTGGTCGGCCCAGAGCCAGTCGTTGATGGAGCCGTCCGTGACGTAGAGGTCGCTGGACTGCTGGGGCGTGTAACCGTTGGCCTCGGCCATGTACTCACCCAGGGCACGGTGGGTGTCGTACTCCTCGCGGTTCATGCCGTCGGTGACCTCGTCGTAGGTGTACCCGTACGGCCACAGGATCAGCTCGCTGTAGGTGTGGAAGTCGATCGCGCTGGTGATCTGCTGTTCGCCGTCCACCACGCGGCTCCGGACGAAGTCGGCGACGGCCCGGACCTCGGGGGCCGACTCGGCCGAGTCGCCCCGGTAGGTGATGCTGCTCGGGTCGCCGGAGGAGCCGTTGCAACAGCCCCAGTTGTACGCCCAGTTGCGGTTCAGGTCCGTGCCGATCGACGACGAACCCTCGTCGGGCTGACGGTTCTTGCGCCAGTCCCGCCAGGTGTCGCCCGCCATGTCGTACTCGCTGCCGTCCGGGTTGACGTTCGGCAGGATCCAGATCTCCCGGCTGTCCACCAGCCCGGTGACGCGCTCGTCCTCGCCGTAGCCGTCCGTGAACAGGCGCATCAGGTGGATCGCCATCTCCACGGTCAGGTGCTCTCGCGCGTGCTGGGAGTGGGTGAACAGCACCTCGGGCTGGTCCTCGTCCACGGACACGTTGTCACTGATCTTCACCGCGACGAGGTCCTGGCCCTCGTGGGACCGTCCGTACACCTCCTTGGCGGCGATGTCGGGGTTGGCCGCGACCAGCTCGTCGACGATCTCCAACAGCTCGGGATAGGTCGTGTAGCCCGGGTCGGGGTTGGCGAGGGTCTCTGGGATCGCGTAGGGCTCGGCGGCGTAGCCGAGGTCGTCCAGCTCGGCCATGTCGTGCACCGAACCGGTGACCAGGACGGAGTCCTCGCCCACGTGGTCGATGGCCACTCCGGACGCGGCGATCCGCGAGCGCTCCTCGGCGGTGCTCACGCCGGTGATCTCGTACAGGTCGTAGGAGGGTTCGGCGGTCGCTCCGCCAGGGGCTAGCAGGCCGAGCAGGAGGGCGCTCGCCGCCACCGGGACCAGGGTTCTTCGGACGGGGGTGAGGGACACGATGCCTCCGTTGAGCGGGGGTGAGGCTTCGGATATCTGGCGATATTGGAGATCGGGGCGCCGTGAACTGTCAATGTGGGTGGCTTCGAGGCGCAGGGGTGCCCCATTGTCTGGTTTGGCGTCCTTGCCACGTGAAGCCCGCTTTTTCTGTCACGAGACCCTCGCTCTCCGTGTCCGGATGTGGCCACGGCGGGACTCCGTTCCCCAGCGGTGGGGGTGAGAGAGGAGTGAACGTGAAACGTCCCGTGGCGGACGGGCCACGGGACGCGTTTGCGGGTGGTGTGAGGAGAGAGGTCCGTCCCGACGGGAGAAGGGGGGTCCGTGCCCGGATCGGAGCCTTGGTCGGACGGTGGAGGGGGCGTCCGCCGCGCTGGTGTACATGCGCCGCTGTGCCGCCGGATGTCCCAGGCGGCCCCGCCCTCGGCGTCCGGGTCCAGGACGGCGTGGTGGCGGGTCCGGGGCCGGTCGCCCCTGGCCCGGTGTGAAACCGCCCCCGAACCGCTCCGTCACCTCCGAGCTGAGGCCGGGTTCGGTGGGGGCGGCGACGACGGTGTCGGCCCCTTCCGTGGGCTGGCGGGCGGAGGGCGGGGTGGGGGTCCCGGTCCCCGGGGCTTCGCGACCCGTGCGAACAGTTCGGGCCTGCCCGGAGAGTTTCGGGAAAACGCGGACACGGGCGGAGGTCGGGGGCTAGGTTGTGGGTGAGGCCGTGGGAACTCCCACGGCTCGATCGCCGCCACGCCCGTCAAAGGCGTGGTCAGGCGGAACAGAGTTCTCGGTGTCCGCGTCGGAGACTCCTCGGTAAGTCCGTAGGGGAGGGATGAGGGGTGAGCCCTGCACGTGGTCCTCAGCCGCGTCGCACGCCGTCCGGCCAGATGACCTCGACCGGAAGACCCCGCAGACGGGCGGTCTCCACAGCGTCCCCGGTTCCGCCGTGGCCGTCGGCTGGTTGGCCGTCCCACACGGCGAAGAGCCGGTCCGCCTGGGAGATCAGGGTCTGGTTCGCGGCTTCGTACGCCGCCCGGCCCGCACTGCGGTGCGGCATGTAGCGGACCGAGTCGGCGCGGATGAGCAGCTCGTCGAAGGAGTCCCGCTCGTGCGGCTTGACCTTGTTCTCACGGTAGTCGGCCGACGGCAGAACGACCTCGACGCGACCTCCCACCTCCAGGACGGCCGAGGCGAAGAGCTGGTCCGCGCCGCGTGCCAGGCAGGAGATCCCGACCAGGTCCGCGTCCCTGTACGGGGCGAGCGCGTCGGCCAGAGCCCCCCTGACCACCTGGGCGCTGTTCCCTGTCAGGTTCGAATGTCCGGTGATACCTATCCGTGTCACAGCATCCCTTTCACGTACGGGGCAGTGGAAGCAGGGTAAAGGAGAGCTCCTCGCGGAGCTGCGCCACGTCCGGGTCCCGGTGCATGGCGGCGGCTTCGGTGTGCCAGTCCTCGAGCCTCCTGCGCACGCGTCCCGACCCGATGGCGGAGCGGGATCGCAGCACGCTGCGAACGGACGCCGCGGAGGCGGTGGGATCGCCGAGAACGAGATAGGTCCGGCCCAGCCCCACGTGGTCGAACGCGCGCCCCTTCTCCTGGCCCTCGGGTCGTGTCTCCAGGGCCCGCAGGATGTACTCCGCCGACAGCTCCGCGTAGCGTCGCCTCTCCGCGGGTTCGCGTTGACGACGGCCCAGGTCCCGGTAACGGGCGCCGACCACCCCCGAGAGTTCGGCGTGGTCGAAGCTCCTCGCCCACAAGGGCAGGTGGTCCCCTCCCTGTTCGATCAGGTCCTCGGCCTGGTGGACGGAGCGGCGGAAGGCCTCGGCCCGGCCCATGTGCGCGTACGACCACGCCTCCCGCGTGCGTAACAGGGACCGGGCGACGGGCGGCAGTCCGAGGGAGTCGGACTTGTCCAGGGCCAGCCGGATGATGTCGAGCGCGTCCTCGGGGCGGTGCAGGTCGAGCATCTGGCGTGCCATGTCGGCCAGGACGCCGATGCCGTAGGCCCGGTGCTCGGGCCCGGCCTGTTGCAGGGCCCTGAGCGAGATTCCGTAGTAGCGCTGCGCGGTGGCGTGGTCCCCCGAGTCGAAGGACATCGACGCCACGATCTTGGCGAGCTCGGCCATGACGGCGAAGAGCCTCGACTGGACCTTGGCCCCCTGCGGGTTCTCCACGAGTTCGGAGACCTCCGAGAGCTGGCCGATCACCGCCTTTCTCCGAGTCCCCATCCGCCACCGCTCGCTCCAGTGCCTCAGACAGACCGTGGCCGCCTCGATCCTTTCGAGTTCCAGTTCCCCGATCGAATTCCTTCCGTTCACCAGCCCTGCGGCGCGCGGCGCCAACCAGTGTTCGACCAGCTCCGTCAGGGCGGCGCCAGCGATCAATCCTCCGCCGACCGCGAAAGCGTCTCTGCGTTTCATGAGGTCCCTCAACGTGATCTCGGCGATGTCCCCCGCCGTTGTGGTGGAGGGAGAAAATTCGCCATGCTGTAGAGACAGTTCTGTCCCAGGATCCACATGATCATGCTTTTCCGGGCCATCGGCGAGTCCGAGGGCGCGTCTGGCCTGGGTGGGCATCTCCAGGCCGTCCGCCACACGCAGCCACGTGTTGAGCGCGGTGACGGATCTGCGCCCGGACATGATCGCGCTCACGTGGGGCTGCGCCATGTCCACGGCGGACCCGATGACCTGTTGGCTCGCACCGGTGTGTTGCCGAAGAAGGCCGAAGAGCCTCCCCGCGTCCCGTTCCGTGAGGGAGCGGCGGACGTCCAGGCGGCTCCAGAAAGGAAGTGGTGGCCTCAGTGGCGCGTGGGCCAGGTGTTTTGGCATTCATACCACCGGTGTATATCCGTTCGGGATTCCGCGAGGAAGGGTGATCGGGTTCCCATGTCCCTGTTCATCCTTACCCAGAACGAACGGCCGTGTAATGGACTCAAGACCCTGATTGGGTCCGGATCGCGGCGGATGGAGTCCGTCCACCTTGAAAACCGAGACACGGCGTCGAACGCGTCAGCGCAACAGCCCCTCGCGAGAAACGGCCCTCCACGTGTCAGGGCTGGTGAACGGGAGGCGTCCGTGACCTCCCACCGGAAGGACCTCGTCGGGCGGCTCCTGACGCGGGGCCGGTTACCGATCGAGTGGCGGTCCTCGTTCGAGTCGGTGCCACGTCACCTCTTCGTTCCCGAACGGTTCGAGGACTCCGAGGGAGTACGGCTCGACCGGTACGAGGACGAGGACGGCTGGCTTCGTGGGGCCTACGCCGACTCCCAGATCCTGGAACCGCCGGGGCCGGGGGAGGAACTGACGCGGCGGGTCCGTGTCTCGGTGTGCTCCCCCTCGCTGGCGGCCGAGGTCCTGGACGCCTCCCGGGCCACGCCGGGGATGCAGGTCCTGGAGATCGGCTCCGGAAGCGGCTACTGCGCCGGACTCCTCACGATGCGGCTGGGCGACGACAGCGTCACCACAGTGGAATCCGGTTTCGCGCGATCCGAACACGTCCGTGTCCGTCTGGCCTCCGCCGGCCTCGAACCGCGGGTGGTCAGCGTCGACAAGACGGAGGGGTGGCCGGAGCAGGGCCCCTGCGACCGGGTGCTGAGCTTCGCTCCGGTCGACCGGGTTCCCTACGGCTGGATACGCCGGTGCCAGCCCGGCGGACGGGTTCTCGTGCCCTGGGGGGACGCGTCCCGTCAGCTGGCACTGGCCGACCTCCGCGTGGGTGGGGACGGCCTGGCACGGGGCCGGTTCTCGCCGTTGCGGGGGAGCGGTGGCCAGCAGAGTGGGCTCGCACTCTGGCGTCGTCTCTCACGGAGTCTGCGTCCCGAGGCGGACCGCGCCGTCCGCGGATCGGAACTGGGCCGCGGCGATCTCCTCGACGACTCCGCCGTGTTCGCGGCGGGGCTCCTCCTCCCCGGGGTGGGCTGGGCCGTGCGCCACGGAGCCGGCCACTCCGTCTCCCTCTGCCTCGTGGACCCGGCCACGGGTTCCTGGGCACTCCTGCGCACGCCGGCCGAACCAAGGATCGGAAGGTCCGAGGTCCGACAGAAGGGACCCAGGTTCCTGGCCGACGAACTCGAACGGGCTCACGGCCTCTGGCGGGAGGCCGGTCGCCCGGCCCCGGACCGGTTCGGTCTGACGGTGACGCCCGACTGGCAGAGCGTGTGGATCGATGACGAGTCGTCGGTCCTGAGTGTTTCCCCATCATCCTGAGGAGTGAAGCCATGAACCGAACCCGCGTCCACCCGAACGAACCCTGCACCGAGCGGCGCTGGAAGTCCCGTTGGTATCCGGGTGACCCCCGCCGTATCGGCGTGGCCCGTGACGACCTGGTGCAGGACCTGTCCCGCCTTCCCGGTGTGGGGGAGGAGACCGAGGACGCCCTGCGACTCTGCCTGAGCGAGATGTTCACCGGGGCCCTGACCCGGGCCTCCTGGGCCGGTCGGGGGGTCGTCGTGTTCCGAAGTCTGTCCCTGCGCGACAGAGGCCCGTCCCAGCGTGTCTTACGCCTTTCCGTGGGGGAGAGGGAGTCCGTCGACGTGGCACGGGTCCCCCCGGTGTGGGGAAGTGTGGAGCAGGCCGAGGGAACCGGGCTCACGCTCATCGCGCATTTCGCCAGCCGTTGGGGAAGCAGACGGATCGGCACCGAGGAGGAGTGGGCGTATCTCATGTGGGTCGAGTTCGACCTCGACGACCACTGACGCCGACGCTGTGAGGATGTCCGTCGGCGGTACCGGCCCTGCGGTGGCTGGGCTTACCTGCCTGCCGGGGCCTCGGGTGTTGGCCGCACCCTGGGTCCCGCCGACGGACTCCGTGTGACCCCCCTAGCACTGAAGGGTTCCCCTCCAGGGTAGCTGCTCGCGTCTGTATCTTGAAGTCGAGGTACCTGATTTCGAGGATCGGTGGAAATGCTGAAAAACCGGTCGGCGTGTCCCAGTTCAGGCAGGGTGCGTCCCATCATGTGGACGCTGGGTACCAGAATCCGTTGACCGTCTGCTAGCGTGACGATCGTTATGCTGCGCGAGCTCCTCCTTCTTAGTGGCCGCGGCGGGGATCGTTAGAAGGTCGGCCCCTCGCCGCGGGACTTCGGCTTGCCTTGTCGACCACGACATCACGCGCCACATTTTCCCGAGGAGCCACACCGTTATGGTGCCGCAGCAGAAGACCAGCCCCATGCCGTTCCACCGCTACCAGCCGTTCCAGACGGTGGACCTGCCCGACCGCACCTGGCCCGCCAAGAGCATCACCGAGGCGCCGCGCTGGCTGTCCACCGACCTGCGCGACGGCAACCAGGCGCTGATCGAGCCCATGGACGCCACCCGCAAGCACGAGATCTTCCAGCTGCTGGTCAAGATGGGCTACAAGGAGATCGAGGTCGGCTTCCCCTCCGCCAGCCAGACCGACTTCGACTTCGTCCGGTCGCTGATCGAGGACGACCTGATCCCCGACGACGTACAGATCTCCGTGCTGACCCAGGCCCGCGAGGACCTGATCGAGCGCACCGTGCAGAGCCTGGTCGGCGCCAAGCGCTCCACCGTGCACCTGTACAACGCCACCGCCCCCACCTTCCGCCGTGTGGTCTTCCGTGTCGACCGCGAGGCCTGCAAGGAGATCGCGGTCGAGGGCACCCGCCACGTGGTCCGCTTCGCCGAGAAGTACCTGGGCGACACCGAGTACTTCGGCTACCAGTACTCGCCCGAGATCTTCATCGACACCGAGCTGGACTTCGCCCTGGAGGTCTGCGAGGCCGTCATGGACGTCTGGCGGCCCGGCCCCGGCCGCGAGATCATCCTGAACCTGCCCGCCACGGTCGAGCGCTCCACCCCCAACGTCTACGCCGACCAGATCGAGTGGATGAGCCGCAACCTGACCCGGCGCGAGCACGTGGTCCTGTCCGTGCACCCGCACAACGACCGCGGCACCGGTGTGGCCTCCGCCGAGCTGGCCGTCATGGCCGGAGCCGACCGCGTCGAGGGCTGCCTGTTCGGCCACGGCGAGCGCACCGGCAACGTCTGCCTGGTGACCCTGGGCATGAACCTGTTCAGCCAGGGCGTCGACCCGAAGATCGACTTCTCCGACATCGACGAGGTCCGCCGCACGGTCGAGCACTGCACCCAGCTGCCGGTCGCGCCCCGCCACCCCTACGGCGGTGACCTGGTGTACACGGCCTTCTCCGGCTCCCACCAGGACGCCATCAAGAAGGGCTTCACCGACCTGAACGCCCGCGCCGAGGAGGCCGGGACGTCGGTCGAGGACTACCCGTGGGACGTCCCGTACCTGCCCATCGACCCCAAGGACGTGGGCCGCAACTACGAGGCGGTCATCCGGGTGAACAGCCAGTCCGGCAAGGGCGGCGTCTCCTACATCATGCAGCGCGACCACTCGCTGGACCTGCCGCGCCGCCTGCAGATCGAGTTCTCCCAGGTCATCCAGCAGTTCATGGACGCCGAGGGCGGCGAGTTCCCGGCCGACCGGATCTGGGACATCTTCTCGCAGACCTACCTGGCCGAGACCGGCCCGGTGGCGGTCCTGGCGCACCGCTCCAGCACCGCCGAGGACGGCACCTACTCGATCCACGCCGACGCCCGGGTCAACGGTGAGATCCGCGAGCTGAAGGGCACCGGCAACGGTCCCATCTCCGCGTTCGGTGACGCGCTGGCCGACGTCGACGTCAAGGTCCGGGTCATCGACTACGTCGAGCACTCCATGGGTGAGGACGGCAACGCCCGCGCCGCCGCCTATGTGGAGGCCGAGATCGACGGCAGGGCCGTGTGGGGCGTCGGTATCCACAGCAGCATCACGACGGCCTCGCTGAAGGCCATGTGCAGCGCCATCGGCCGCGCCTGATCCACCACCGTCAGGCGCCCCCGGCACAGGGCGCCCGACACTTCCCCCGGCACTGGGGGAACGGGGCCCGCGACACTCGTCGCGGGCCCCGTTCCGTGCCGCCGGAGGGAATACACACGCCATCCGTGAGCCCGCGCCCCACGGAACCGAACCCCGACCGCTAGCCCGACGGCCCCTGGACGGGACAACCGGACACCAGTCCACGACACGTCCGAAACAACGCGAACGGGCCGCGCCCCATCGGGGACGCGGCCCGCCCTCGTGTCACCTGAGGGACGGCGGGACTACTCCCAGCCGAACTTCTGGGTCCACGCGTTGCCGGACTCGCCGACCCCGATCACCTCCAGGCCGCAGTTGAGGATGTTGGCCCGGTGGCCCGGGCTGTTCATCCAGGCGTCCATGACCTGCTCGGCGCTGGTCTGGCCCTTGGCGACGTTCTCCGCTCCCCAGGCGTCGTAGCCGTGCCGCTGCGCCCGGTCGCCCGGGCCCTCACCGTCGGGGTTCTCGTGGGACATGTAGTCGCGCGCGGCCATGTCCTCGCTGTGCTCCTGGGCGGCCGCGGCCAGCCTGTCGTCCACACGCAGCGGTCCGCAGCCGTTGGCCGCACGCTCGTCGTTGACCAGGGTCACCACGGCCGTGGTCCGGGGGCCACCGGTCGTCTGGTTGCCGCCGCCCCCTCCGCCGCCACTGCCGCCGTTGCCGGCCCCGCCTCCACCGCTGCCGCCGCCCTCGCGACCGCCCTCGTCGGAGCCGGTCTCCTCGGCCTCCTCGGCGGAGGACGAGGCGGTGACGGTGGAGGACCTCGGGCCTCCGTCACCCCGGGGCCCGGCGTCGCCGGGGGTGCCCGTGGGCTCTGCGAAGAAGTCGTCCTCCGCGTGCGTCTCGGGAGCGTTGGAGTCGTCGCTCACCGAACCCCCGATCTCGCCGCTCGCGTCGGCGGCGGTCGTGCCGTCCGCGGGGTCCGGCTGGTCACCGAGCCCGGAGAGCACCAGGGCCCCGGCGAGGGTCAGCCCCACCGGGACCGCCACCACGGCGGCCACGACCGGGATCCTCCTGCGTCGCGCCTCGCGGTCTGAGCGCTGTTCGCGAGCGCTTGTCCTGCGCCTGCCTCGACGACCTCGCGCCATATCGCTCTGCCTTCCGTACCGGGATGGGGAATCGGGCACCCGCGTGGGGTTTACGGTCACGGTCGTCCTGGCCGCGGGGGGAGGGCGGCGGGACCGAAACCGTCAGGCCCTAGCGCGTGAGAGTAGAGCAAATATCGAGAAAAGGGAATCCAAACCGTAATAAACCAGCTCAGGGTGGTGCGCGTCATGGCGAACCGGGGATGGGGCGCGGCGCCCCACACGGGTCGGCCGACACGGGGCGGTCGGAACCATCCGCGACAATGGGGAGGTGAGTCTCTACCGCGACGAGGGCGTCGTCCTGCGCAACCAGAAGCTGGGCGAGGCCGACCGCATCGTCACCCTCCTGACCCGGCGAACCGGCCTGGTCCGCGCCGTCGGCAAGGGCGTGCGCCGCACCAGGTCGCGCTTCGGCGCCCGGCTGGAACCGTGCACCCACGTCGACCTCCAGCTGCACACCGGCCGGACCCTGGACGTCATCACCCAGGCCGAGACCGTGCGCTCCTACGGCGCCGCGGTGGTCACCGACTACTCCCGCTACACCGCCGCCACCGCCATGCTGGAGACCGCCGAGAAGGTCGTCGCCGTGGAGAAGGACCCGGCCCTGCGCCAGTTCCTCCTGCTCATCGGTGCCCTGCGCACCCTGGGGGAGGGGAGCCACGACTCCCGGCTGGTGCTGGACGCCTACCTCCTGCGCTCCCTCGCGGTGGCCGGGTACGCGCCCGCCCTCACCGAGTGCGCCCGCTGCGGGAGCAGGGGGGAGCACCGTGCGTTCGCGGTGCACGCCGGAGGTATGGTCTGCTCGGTGTGCCGTCCCCACGGTTCCACGCACCCCGCGCCCGACACGCTCCGGCTCATGTCGGCCCTGCTCGGGGGCGACTGGGACAGCGCGGACGCCAGCGACGGCAAGCAGCGCTCCGAGTGCAGCGGGCTGGTCGCGGCCTACCTACAGTGGCACCTGGAAAACGGAATCCGATCACTGCGCCATGTGGAGCGTTCTTGAGTCTGTTCAGCTTCGACAACGGTAGGCGGCGCGAGCCGGACTACACGCCGCCCGTCCCGCACCCGAGCGGGGCCCGGCCCCCGCAGGTCCCGGCCGACCTCGTGCCACGCCACGTGGCCGTGGTCATGGACGGCAACGGCCGTTGGGCGAAGGAACGCGGTCTGGCGCGTACGGAGGGGCACAAGGCCGGTGAGTCCTCGCTCTTCGACGTGATCGAGGGCGCTCTGGAGATGGGCATCCCCAACCTGTCCGCCTACGCCTTCTCCACCGAGAACTGGAAGCGCTCACCCGACGAGGTGCGCTTCCTCCTCGGCTTCAACCGCGACACCATCCGCAACCGCCGCGACGAGCTGCACGCCCGCGGCGTGCGCGTCAAGTGGGCCGGGCGCCCCGGCATGCTCTGGAAGAGCGTCATCAAGGAACTCAAGGACGCCGAGGAGATGACCCGGGACAACACCCGGCTCACCCTCCAGTTCTGCGTGAACTACGGCGGTCAGGCCGAGATCGTCGACGCCGCCCGCGAGCTGGCCCGCCAGGCCGCAGAGGGGCGCATCTCCCCGGAGAAGATCACCGAGGACACCCTCACCCAGCACCTGTACGCCCCGGACGTGCCCCCGGTGGACCTGTTCGTGCGCTCCTCCGGTGAGCAGCGGCTGTCCAACTTCCTCCTCTGGCAGTCCGCCTACGCCGAGTTCGTCTTCCTGGAGACGCTCTGGCCCGACTTCGACCGCCGCGACCTGTGGCGGGCCTGTGAGATCTACGCGAGCCGGGACCGCCGGTACGGCGGCGCCGTGCCCAACCCGGTGTCCGAGGAGGAGAAGTGATGGTGGGACGGACCGACGAGGCTCTGGTCAGGCCGGGGATGTCACTCGTGTCCATCGGTGACAGCTTCACCGAGGGCGTGGGTGACCCCTATCCGGACGGCAGCGGCGTGTTCCGGGGCTGGGCGGATCGGCTCGCCGAGCACCTGGCCGACCACGTGGGCGAGATCGAGTACGCCAACCTGGCCGTGCGAGGCAAGCTCATCCGCCAGATCATCACGGACCAGGTCCCGCCCGTCCTGGAGATGGCCCCGGACCTGGTCACCCTGTGCGCGGGCGGCAACGACCTGCTGCGCCCCGCCGGTGACCCCGAGCGCCTGGCGAGGATCCTCGACCACACGGTGGCCCGCCTGCGGGCCCAGGGCAGCCAGGTGGTGCTGTTCACCGGGGTGAACGTCTCCACGGGGTACATGCGCGGCACCATCGGGCCGTTCGCGCGCTACTACCTCAACGTGCGCGCGATCGCCGACAAGCACGACTGCTTCCTGGTCGACCAGTGGTCCATGGACGTGCTCACCGACTCCCGCGCCTGGGACGAGGACCGACTGCACATGTCCCCGCAGGGCCACCGGCGCCTGGCGCTGCGCGTGGCCGAGGTCCTGGGGGTGCCCACCGGTGAGCGCTGGGACGAGCCGTGGCCCGAGACGGAACCGGTCAGCTGGACCGAGGCGCGCCGGGACGACCTGAACTGGGTGAAGGACTCCCTCGGTCCGTGGATCGGCCGCCGCCTCACAGGGAAGTCCTCGGGCGACACGGTGAGCGCCAAGCGTCCCGTGCTCACCCCGCTCACCAAGGACCGCTGACCGCGCCTCCGACACCGTTCCGGGCACACCGCGCATGGTGTGAGTTCCGCCCCAAAACAGGCGAAATCCACAACCTACTGTCGCGTAACCGTGGCGTCGAGTTGCATCATCGAACACCATGAGCGGTGTGCCGACCGGATCTCCCGGTGACCTGAAAAGCAAGGACATCCTGTCCTACGTCGCCCTCGGGGACAGCTTCACCGAGGGCATGAGCGACCCCTACCCGGACAGCGGCAGCGTGCCCAACGGCCGCTACCGCGGCTGGGCCGACCGTGTGGCCGAACACCTGGCCCACCACGTGCCCGAGGTTCGCTACGCCAACCTCGCCATCCGTGGACGCCTCATCGCGCAGATCCGCGACGAGCAGGTGCCGCGCGCGGTCGAGATGAAGCCCGACCTCGTCACCCTGTGCGCTGGTGGCAACGACATCATCCGTCCGGGCAGTGACCCGGACCAGGTCGTGGCGATCTTCGAGTCGATGGTGGCCGACCTGCGCGCCACCGGCGCCCGGGTGGTCATCTTCACCGGGTTCGACACCAACTGGCAGCCGGTCATGCGCCATCTGCGCGGCAAGATCGCCACCTACAACATGCACATGCGCGCCGTGGCCGACAGGTACGGCTGTGACGTCGTCGACGTGTGGAGCATGAAGGTGCTCTCGGACGCCCGCGCCTGGAACTGGGACCGCCTCCACCTGTCCTCAGAGGGACACCGCAGGCTGGCCCTGCGGGTGTGCGAGGTCCTGGACGTCCCGGTGGACTCCGACTGGAACCAGGCCTGGCCGCCGCCCGAGGCCCGTGACTGGCGCACCGCCCGGCAGGAGGACCTGCACTGGGCCCGCGAGTTCCTGGTGCCGTGGATCCACCGCCGCCTCACCGGCCGCTCCTCGGGCGACGGTGTCGACGCCAAGCGCCCCACACTGGAACGCTGCGAGCCCTCCCAGGACGGCCGCTGACGGGTTCCGGTGGTCGCGCGGTCCGCGCTCCCCGGTGACCCGGTGACCCGTGACCGAGAGGTCCGGTCGTGGCCGCGCGAGTCCCCGCGTGCCGTGGGACGACTGGCCGAGCGGCTCCGACGACACGAGGCCCCCACCGCGACCCGCGGTGGGGGCCTCCGCACACATGGACTCGGGGGCCGAGACCTCAGGTGGCCGTGACCAGGTCCTGGGCGGTGGCCATGTTGACCCGGCTCGGCTGGTCGTCGACCGGCCAGTTCGGGGTGGCGCCGCCCGCAGCGTGGATCGCCGTGCGGACGAGGTCCAGGGCCCGGCGCAGCACCCGCGGGGGGTCGCCCTCGTCGAGGACCAGGATCTCCACGGTGACGGTACGCGCCAGGGCGTCGGTGCTCACGGTCGAGTCGGTGAAGTCGGGGTTGTGCCGCTCCAGTTCGAGCAGCTCCCGCATCACGGACTCGCCGTGCGCGTGGACCACCTCCGGAGTGCTCGCCGGTTCGGAGCCCAGCCGGAACTGAAGGGACAGTTGGGTGGCGGTCCTCACGCTCACACGTCCTCCTGCTGCTCGGGCGGGCACACTCGTCTCACATAGCGTACGGTCTGGGTCCAGTAGTTGGGGTTGGAGGGCGACAGGTGGACCTGTCGCTGGTGGGATCCGCAGGGACACTTGATCGTGTAGTACGTGGGCGGGTCCTCGACCCGCCACCCGAGCTCCGCGATCCGCCGGAGCGCCTCCTCACCCTCCTTCTTCGGGTGCTTCGTCCAGTGGCCCAACGCGTTCCTTCCCAGATTCCCCCATGGGCCGGGGCCTGTCGAGGGTGCTTCCCCGCCGGGGGTCAGGGGCGCGGGGTGGAACCGAACACCGGGTAGTGGTCCGAGTAGTCGTCGTAGGTGTACGAGCGGCCCCAGGAGCGTACCGTCCAGGGTTCGCTCTTCACCGCACGGGTCTCGTTGACGTAGGAACGCGGTGCGGCGCCGTTGCGGATCGGCAGGACGTGGTCCAGCTGCTGGGCGTCCCAGTCCGAGTAGCCGTGCGCGGCGATCGAGTTGCTTGAGGGATCCCAGGAGGGCGCGTCGCCCGTGTGGTCGGGCGCCACGGCGTCCAGCCGCTCGACGGCGCGCTCCCACTCGGCGCCGCCACCCGCGATGTTCAGGTCACCGGCCAGGTAGATCCGCTCGTCGTCGGGGATGCCCCTGGCGTCCAGCAGCGCCACGATCTGGTCGATCTGGGCCTCGCGTACGCGCACGTCCTCGCCGGAACCGCACGCGCCGTCCTCGGACTGCATGTGGGTGCCCACCACGTGCAGGCGGCCGTCGGGGGTGTCCAGCTCGACGTAGGCGAAGCCCTTGTTGGAGAACCAGTCGGCGCCGCAGGCGCGGGCGAAGACGTGCTGTTCGGCCCGGACGATCGGCCAGACGCTGTGCACGCTGACACCGCCGTTGGTGAGGGTCCCGTCGCGGAAGCCGGTGGTGTGGTCCCAGCCGGACCTGGAACGGCCCACGACGGGAGTGCCGTGCGGGTACTCCTCGGCCAGACCCGCGCGCAGGCGGTCGGCGCCGGAGTTGTCGAAGAGCTCCTGGAGGACCACGACGTTCTGACCGGAGAGGAGCCCGTCCCGGACGGTCAGGTCCGCGCGGATGTCCTGGCCCCAGTTGGGATGGAGGGCCCTGGGGAGGAGGAAGGCGTTGTGGGTGACGACGCGGGGATCGGTCCGGTCCTCTGACGCGGAGGCGGGGGAGGCGGACAGGAGCGGGGAGATCAGCAGCGCGGTCAGCAGCGCGGCCGTGGTTCGTCTGTACACGAGGGCACAGCCTGGCCCAGTCATGACACGACACGGCTACCAGCCGGTAACCACCGGGTGGAGACCGCGTGCACCCTCCAGAACGGCGAGGAACCGCCCGGGTGAACCGGGGCCACACACGACGATGGCCCCGCACACCTTGAGTTCTAGTGGTCGTTACAACACCTCACTTGACGGGGTGCGATGGACGACTTCGAGATCCGACAGATCCGATCACCGCAGGGACCCAAGAAGCTCCAAGCTGAACGGGCGGCCTATCTTGCCCTTGTGGCTCAAGGAGTAAGTACGACACAGGCGTGCCGGATCGTCGGCGTGAACCGCAAGACGGGACACCGCTGGCGATTCGGCCGTCCCACCCGGACCAAAGACGGCCAGGAACGGTCCCTTCCCCCTGCCTGCCCCACCGCTGAGCCCGTCTCTCCCGGCCGCTACCTGACCGGTGATGAGCGTCTCCAGATCGCTGACCTGGACCGTGAAGGTCTGGGTGTGCGAGCCATCGCCGCCGAGATGGGCCGATCCCCTTCCACGATCAGCCGGGAACTACGCCGCAACGCCACCGTGGACCCGCGCGGGAAAGCCCACTACCGCCCCCACGCCGCCCAGGCCCGCTCCCAAGCCCGCAGGCCCAGGCCCAAACCCTCCACGTTCGCCCTGAACCCCGAGCTGCGTGCTGTGGTCCAAGAGCTACTCAACGACAAGTGGAGCCCGGAACAGATCAGCCGTAGGCTCAAACGGGACTTCCCCGAGCGGCCGGAGCTGCACGTGTGCCACGAGACGATCTACCAAGCGCTCTACGTCCAAGGCCGTGGTGAGCTGCGCCGGGAGTTGGCCGCCGCGCTGCGCTCGGGGCGTGCCCGGCGAAAGCCCCGCCGCCAGGCCCAGCAACGCCGGGAGCGCTTCGCTCATCCGATGGTGATGATCAGTGAACGCCCGGCGGAGGTCGCTGATCGGGCGGTGCCCGGCCACTGGGAAGGGGACTTGATCATCGGAGCAGGTGGCACTTCGGCCATCGGCACTCTGGTGGAGCGCTCGACCCGGTACACGATGCTTCTGCACCTGGGCCAGGGGCGCAGCGCCGACCAGGTCCAAGAAGCGTTGACCTCAACGGTGGTGACCCTGCCCCACCATCTGGTGCGTTCGGTGACCTGGGACCAGGGCTCGGAGCTGGGCCGCCACCACGAGTTCACCGTGGCCACCGACATCCCGGTCTACTTCTGTGACCCGGCCAGCCCTTGGCAGCGGGGTTCGAACGAGAACACCAACGGGCTGCTCAGGCAGTACTTTCCCAAGGGGACCGACCTGTCGGTGCACTCGCGTGAGCACCTGGAGGCGGTCGCTGTGCAGCTGAACGGACGCCCACGCAAAACGCTCGGCTGGGATACCCCAGCCGAGCGCCTGGCTAAGCTACTTCAGACGAGCAACTGACCTTCTGTGTTGCGACGACCCCTAGAATCCGCCCACGCGTGTGCGGGGCCATCGGCAGTCGTCGGTCAGACCTGCTGTGCGCTGCCCTGTTGGGCCGGGCGCAGCGAGCAGGGGCCGCAGGTGCCGAACACCTCGACCGTGTGGGTCACCCCGGTGAAGCCGTGTTTGGCCCCCACCTCGGCGGCCCACCGCTCCACGGTGGGACCCTCGATCTCCACGGCCGTGGAGCAGGTCCGGCACACCAGGTGGTGGTGGTGACTCTCGGTGTCGCACGCACGGTAGACGGCCTCGCCGTCGTCGGTGCGCAGGACGTCGACCTCACCGGAGTCGCTCAGGGCCTGAAGAGCCCGGTACACCGTGGTCAGGCCGATCTTGGAACCGTCGGCTCGCAGGTCCGCGTACAGGTCCTGCGCGCTGCGGAAACCGGAGGACTCGGTCAGTGCCTGACGGACGGCCTCGCGACGTGTACTCATGGTGTCACCCTCCCCCGATCTGTCTGGGGCATCGTATCCGCCGGACTCCCCGTCACGGGATGCAGGGGTGCCGGTGTCCGCCGCTTGGTCACGCGGCGCAGGACCCCGCCGAGCAACACGGCGAGGCAGAAGACGGCCAGGGCCAGCAGCACGATCGTGGCCCCCGGTGCGAGGTCCGAGTAGAAGGCCGTGGTCAGCCCGCCGAGCGAGGAGACCAGGCCGATCAGCACCGCCAACCCCATCGTCACCCGGAAACTGCGGCTCAGCTGCTGTGCGGCGGCGACCGGGACGATCATCAGAGCGCTCACCATCAGCACGCCGACCACCCGCATCGCGATCACCACGGTCAACGCGGCGGTCACCGCCAGCAGGATGCTCAGGAAGCGGACCGGGAGGCCGTGGGCCCTGGCCACCTCCTCGTCCTGGCACAGGACGAACAACTCCCGGCCGAACACGGCCAGCACCGCGACCACGCCCACCGCGAGCACGCCCACGATCCAGATGTCCTGCTCGCCCACGGTGCTCACCGAACCGAACAGGAACGACGTGAGGGTGGCGTTGCTCGCCCCCGGGGTCATCCCGATGAGCAGGACACCCCCCGCGATGCCGCCGTAGAACAGCAGCGCGAGCGCCACGTCGCCACTGGTGCGCGTGCGCACCCGAACCAGCTCCATGAGGATGGCGCCCAGGGTGGCCACGACAGCGGCCGTGAGCACCGGGGAGGTGCTCGTGAGCAGGCCCAGCGCCACACCGGTCAGGGCGATGTGTCCGATGCCGTCGCCCAGCAGGGCCAACCTGCGCTGGACCAGGAAGGTGCCGATGATCGGGGTGACCAGGCCGACCAGCACCGCGGCGAGCAGCGCGCGCCGCATGAACTCGTACTGGAGCAGCTCAGTCACGGCGGGGTACCTCCAGGCGGACCATCTCCGTCGGCGCGGTGGTGTGCGCGGAGCGGGGGTCGGGATCGTTGGGGTCGGGGTGCGGATGCTGGTGCTCGTGTCCGGGACGCGCGCACTCGCCGGTGGCGGCGGGGGCGGGGCCGTCGTGCACGACCCGGCCGTGCTCCAGCACGACCGCGCGTTCGATGACCTCCTCCAGAGGACCCAGTTCGTGCAGCACCAGGACCACGGTGCTGCCCCGGTCGCGCAGGTGGGTGATCGCCCTGGCCAGGGCGCGCTGGTTCTCCGCGTCGACCCCGGCCATGGGCTCGTCCATCACGAAGGTGTCCGGGCGTCCGGCGAGGGCGCGGGCGATGAGCACGCGCTGCTGCTGGCCGCCGGAGAGTTCGCGCACGGCGTCCCCGGCACGGTCGGACAGGTCCACGGCGGCCAGGGCCTCGTCGACGGCGGCGCGGTCGGCCCGCGTGGGCAGGGAGAGTCGGCGGCGCCGGGCGACCTGCCCTGAGGCGACGATCTCGCGCACGGTGGCGGGCACCGCGCCCCCGGCGGTGAGCCTCTGGGGCACGTAGCCGATCCGCTTCCAGTCCCGGAACCGGCGCAGGGGCGTCCCGTGGAGAAGGATGCGCCCGGAAGTGAGGGGCACGATGCCGAGCATCGCGCGCATCAGGGTGGACTTGCCCGAACCGTTGGGTCCGAGGACGGCCATGGTCTGACCCACGGGGACGTCGAGGCTCACGCCGTCGAGCACGGTGACACCGTCGTAGGCGGCGTGCGCGTCGACGGCCTGGAAAGCGTGCGGGGTGTCGGGGCCCGGGGCCCCGTCCTCCGTGAACTGGGCAGACACTGCTTCATTATCACGAAAACGAAAATGATTGTCAAAACTGACAAGAGTGACGAGCGTCCCCCGGCCCCGGGAGCCGAACGCCCCCGGCCCTCAGAAGCCCAGCATCCTCGCCACCGCCAGGACCAGCACCACCACGATCATCAGGACACGCGGCACCCGCTGCTGCCGGTGGAGCGAGGGCCAGGTCAGGAAGGCCAGCCACCCGAAGGCCGCCGCCACCAGCAGCAGACACGGAGCGCCCAACCACCCCGGTGCCATCAGACCCGCCAGGAACAGCGCCCCCAACACCACCGGTGGCAGCCAACCCGGCCTCTGGTGCAGCCACACCAGGGGCACCGCGCTGCGCCGCTCCACCTCGTGGCGCAACCGCCCCGCGCCCGGGGTGAAAAGGGAGTCACCCGGGGGAAGCGGGCGCCCGGGGGCGGGTCGTCGCTGTTCGTCCTCGTGCTCGGGAGAGGCCATCGCCGCCTGTTCCTCTTCACTGTGTCCCGGCCCCCACGACCCCGACCGGACGCTTTGGGGGCGGTCGGTGTGCGCACCGTGTCTCTGGGCCTGTGATAATCCTGGATCAGACCCTAGTGCAGGGCCCTGGCACAGCGCCGGGCACAGGCGCGGCGCAACACCGCGCATCTCCCCTCGTACCCGCACCCCGACTGTTCCGGGTTCGACACGAGACGGGTCGTGAACCGTCTACATTCAGTTACTGACCGTCTGTTCCATGCGGACCGTCCGCACCACGGTGCCCGCACGTCGTGTAGAGACGAACCCTCCGGAGGGTGTCAACTTCCGTGCCCGAACCCACAGTCATCGTGACGTTCGACGTCACCGAACCGCACTTGCAGAACTGCCTCGACTCACTGGCCCGTCAACGTGACGAGAGCCAGACCGGGGCGGCGGCGCGCGACGGCGCCGCACGACCGGACATCGAGATCGTCCTCGCCCCGGTCCGCACGACCAACGGCGGTCCCGCGCCGGAGCCGTCCGACCCCGGGACCACCGACCCGGACACGAACGGGGACGACGAGGCGACCACCGCAGACGAGCCCCTTCCGGAGGAGAACGACCAGGGGGACGAGGCCGTCGAGTCCGCGCGCGAGGACGGGCTGGCCACCGCCACCGCCTTCGCCGCCGCACCGCCCGCCGGGCTGAGGGTCACCCTCCTGCCCGGCGAACCCGCCCCCCACCACACTGGGGCGCGCTCCCGGGGCGCGGCCGTCGCCACCGGCAGCCACCTGCTGTTCCTCTCCGGCTCCGACGCGCTCACCGCCTACGCGCTGGCCCACCTGGCCCAGAGCGCGGCCGACACCCGCTCCGACCTGGTTATCGGCAACGTCCACCAGTTCAACGAGCTGGGCGCCGCACCCTCCAAGGCGCACCGCAAGTTCGGTCGCCACCGGCTCGCGGAGGACCCCAGGGCGGTTCCCGGCCTGATCGCGGACGCCACCCTCGGCAACCGGCTCTGGCGCCGGGAGTTCTGGGACTCCCTGCCCGAGCACGGCGTCACCAAGGAGGACACCGACCTCGCCATCGGCCGCGCCACCCTGCTCGCCCAGGCCGTCGACGTCCTGCCCGCGCCCGTCCTGCTGATGCGCGAACGCGAGAAGGTGGGCATCCCGCTGGAGAGCGAGGCGCTCACCCGCCGCGTCACCGCCATGCGTGAACTCGGCGCCGACCTCACCACGGCCGACCGCGAGCTGTGGGACCGCATCCGCCTCCAGGGCGAACTCCACCGCCTCGTCCTGCGCCTCGACGACGCGGACGAGAAGGTCCGCGAGACCGTCCTCGACCTGCTCAACGCCTACCTCGACCACGTCCCGGACAGCCTCCTGCGCGGCCTGAACGTGCTGGACCGCCTCCTGTACCACCTGGTGCGCAAGCGGCGGCTGGACGACGTGCTGGAGGTGGCCACCTTCGCCAAGAGCGTGGAGATCAAGAAGGCCACGGTCGTTCGGCAGGGGCTGGGTTACTACATCCGCTACCCGTTCTTCGGAGCCAAGGACCCGGCCAAGGCGGTCCCCCGGGAGATCTACCGTCTCGAGGACGAGATCAAGGTCCGGCAGAAGACCGAGGACATCCACTGGGAGGACGGCCGACTGCACGTCAGCGGCCGGATCGGCATCCGCAACCTGCGCGCCCGCAAACGCTGGCAGCAGCACGTGGTGGCCTTCGTGGTCAACACGGCCACCAAGCGCCGCGTGCGCGTCCCGGTACGGACCCGCCTGGCCGCCGAGTACCGGCTCCCCGACCTGCCCGACTCCGCACGCCACGACTACGGCGGCTTCACGGTCGTCGTCGACCCCCGCCGCCTGCGGGGTTCCGGTGACTGGGAGCCCGGCGAGTGGAAGATCGAGCTGGTGGTGTTCAACCGCAGCCTGGCCCGCCGCCGCATCGTCTCCAGCCCCGTGCCCGGTCCGCCCGAGCGGCCCGGCTACCAGAGCGTCGGCGACGACGTGTGGGTGCGCCCGCACTGGAACAAGGACCGGCACCTGGTCATCGCCGTCGAACCGGCGCGCGCCCAGGTCACCGAGCACCGCTTCGACGCCCGCACCGCCGAACTCACCGTGGGCGGCGAACTGCTGTCCGCGCCCGCCGCCGAGGCCACCGAACTGCGGCTGGTGCGGCGCCCCGGCACGGCAAGGCTCAGCTACCCGGTCACCATCCAGGGCGGCCGTTTCGAGGCCAGGGTGCGCGCTGAGGAGCTCTTCGCCCGCAGCCTCAGCGAGTGCGGCGGCGTGATCCGGCAGGAGGAGTGGGACGCCCACCTGGTCACCGCCGACCAGCGCACTGTCCCCCTGGTCCTGCCCGACGAGGCCCGGACCACCGCCTACGACTCCGAGGGCGCCCAACAGCAGCTGGCCGTGCAGCGCACCTTCACCGGCCACCTCAAGCTGCGGGCCGGCCGGGCCCACCCCTGGGTGGACCGGGCGGAGTGGCAGGAGCGCGTCCTGGTCCTCGGCGGTGAGTTCTCCCCGAGCAACGAACTGAGCGTGGTGGCCAAGGCACGCGGTCGCGACGAGGAGCACGCGCTGACCGTGGAGCGGTCCGGGAACCGGTTCACCGCCCGGTTCGACCCCTCCCGCATCGCCACCCTGTCCGGCGAGCTCTCGCTGTCCACCGGTTCCTACCAGCTGTGGGGCCGGGTCAGCGAGGAGACCGCGGGGGAGGGCGGTGAGACGGCCAGCGTGGACGTGGGCGTGGAGTTCACCGACTCGCTCATCCACGACCTGCCGACCGAGACCGAGAGCCCCGAGCGCACGTACACGCTCTCCTACCAGGGACGCGGCATCCCGGTGCTCCAGGTCGGCACCGACCTGCGCCCCGTCGAACGCGGCGCCTTCGCCCAGCGCGAGCTCCGTGAGACCTTCTACCCGGCCCAGCGCGCGGAGCCCGTCACCGAGGGCATCCTCTTCGACACCTACACCGGGCGCCAGTACTCGGACAGCCCGCAGAGCCTCTACGCGGAGCTGCGCAAGCGCGACAAGTGGGCCGACTACCCGATGTCCTGGCTGGTCGCCGACGGGCAGGTCCGCCTGCCCGACGACCTCGCGCCGGTCCGCCACAAGGGCGAGGAGTACTTCCGGGAGCTGGCCCGCAGCCGGTACCTGGTCAGCAACTCCCGCCAGCCCGCGTGGTTCCACCGCCACCCCGACCAGGTGGTCGTGCAGACCTGGCACGGGTCCATGCTCAAGCGCATCGGCTTCGACGTGGAGAACATCCGGGGCAAGTCACGCGACTACTTCGACAAGCTCGCGTGGGAGACCCGGCAGTGGGACTACCTGGTCTCGCCGAGCCCCTGGGCCACCCCGATCCTGCGCAGCGCCTTCCGGTTCGAGGGCGAGGTCCTGGAGACCGGCTACCCGCGCAACGACATCTTCTTCTCAGCGGAGCGCGAGGCCGTCGCCGAGCGCACCCGGCGCCTGCTGGGCCTGCCCGAGGGCAAGAAGGTGGTCCTGTACGCCCCCACCTGGCGGGACGACAAGTACTACACGCGCGGCAAGCACAAGCTGGACCTGCACCTGGACCTGCGCCGCATGTACGAGAAGCTCGGCGACGACCACGTGCTGCTGGTGCGCCGCCACCCCCGGGTGGTGGACAGCGTGCCGATCGTGGGGGAGGACTTCGTCTACGACGTGTCCCTGTACCCGGAGATCATGGAGCTCTTCCTGATCACCGACGTGCTGATCACGGACTACTCGTCGATGATGTTCGACTTCGCCAACACCGGCCGCCCCATGCTCTTCTTCACCTACGACCTGGAGAGCTACCGGGACAACCTGCGCGGGTTCTACTTCGACTTCGAGGAGACCGCCCCCGGACCGCTGCTGACCCGCTCCGACGACGTCATCGAGTCCCTGCTGGACATCGACGAGGTCGCCAAGCGCAGCGGCGCCTCCTACCGGTCGTTCGTGGACCAGTTCTGCCCCCTGGACGACGGCCACGCCTCCGCCCGGGTCGTGGACCGCGTCTTCGGCAAGGAGTAGCGGGGCGGCGCCCGCTTCGGGTCCGCCCTTCACCCCGGCCGTGCTCGGGCCGCTCCGGACCACCTCCGGGGCGGCCCGCTCCCGCGTCTGCGCCACAATGGACGGGTGATCGTCATCACCCGATACTCCGTGCCCGAGGCCGACACCGAGGCCTTCCGAACCGACGCCGACGCCGCAGTGGCGGTCCTGGCCCAGCGCCCCGGATTCCGGTGGCACCGCATCGGCCGCGCAGCCGACGAACCCACGCTGTGGACCGTGGTCACCGAGTGGGACGGTGCCGGGTTCTACCGGCGGGCCCTGTCCGACTTCGACGTCAAGGTCAACGCGGTCCCCCTGCTCTCCCGGGCCATCGACGAACCCTCCGCGTTCGAGATCCTCGCCAGCGGCGAGACGTCGTCCTGACCCTCGCGGCCCTCCTCCACACGTGGTCGGGGCGGGGCCCGCACAAACGGTGCGCGCCCGCCTCCGGATTGCTCTAGCCTGGTGGGAAGCGGTCTCCCGGTGCGCCACATCCGTGGCTCCGCGCGCGGACCGCCTCCCAACAGAACCGACGATGTATCGCGAACAGCGATCCACCGACCGCCAGCCGGATGGAGAGTCACCCCATGGCCGCCAAGTCAGAGGCAATGGACGCACTGGTCAACCTCGCCAAGCGCCGAGGTCTGGTCTACCCCTCCAGCGAGATCTACGGAGGTCTGCGCGCCGCCTGGGACTACGGCCCCCTGGGCGTGGAGCTCAAGAACAACGTCAAGCGCCAGTGGTGGCGTTCGATGGTGCAGGAGCGCGACGACATCGTCGGCCTCGACTCCAGCGTGATCCTGGCCCGCGAGGTCTGGGAGGCCTCCGGCCACGTGACGGCGTTCGTCGACCCGCTCACCGAGTGCCAGTCCTGCCACAAGCGCTTCCGGGCCGACCACCTCATCGAGGCCTACGAGGAGAAGCACGGCAAGGAGCCCGCCGAGGGCCTGGCCGCGATCGCCTGCCCCAACTGCGGCGCCAAGGCCTCCTTCACCGAGCCCCGTATGTTCAACGGCCTCCTGCGCACCTACCTGGGCCCGGTCCAGGACGAGAAGGGCCTGGCCTACCTGCGTCCCGAGACGGCACAGGGCATCTTCATCAACTACAAGAACGTTGAGCAGAGCGCCCGCCGCAAGGTCCCCTTCGGCATCGGCCAGATCGGCAAGTCGTTCCGCAACGAGATCACCCCCGGAAACTTCATCTTCCGGACCCGTGAGTTCGAGCAGATGGAGATGGAGTTCTTCGTCAAGCCGGGCAGCGACGAGGAGTGGCACCAGTACTGGATCGACCAGCGCCACCAGTGGTACCTGGAGCTGGGCATCGCCAAGGACAACCTGCGGCTGTACGAGCACCCGCAGGACAAGCTCTCCCACTACTCCAAGCGGACCGTGGACATCGAGTACCGGTTCAACTTCCAGGGCAGTGAGTGGGGCGAGCTGGAGGGCGTCGCCAACCGCACCGACTACGACCTCAAGACGCACGCCGAGGCCTCCGGTGTCGACCTGTCGTACTTCGACCAGGAGAACAACGAGCGCTACATCCCCTACGTCATCGAGCCCGCGGCCGGTGTCGACCGGGCGGTGCTCACGTTCATGCTCGACGCCTACAACGTCGACGAGGCTCCCAACGCCAAGGGCAAGCTGGAGAAGCGCGCCGTAATGCGCTTGGACCCGCGCCTGTCGCCGGTCAAGGCCGCCGTCCTGCCGCTGTCGCGCAACGCCGACCTCTCGCCCAAGGCCCGTGACCTCGCCGCCCTGCTGCGCAAGCGCTGGAACGTGGAGTTCGACGACGCCGGTGCGATCGGCCGCCGCTACCGCCGCCAGGACGAGATCGGTACCCCGTTCTGCGTGACGGTGGACTTCGACACCCTCGAGGACAACGCGGTGACCGTGCGCGAGCGCGACACCATGTCGCAGGAGCGCGTGTCCCTGGACCGCGTGGAGATGTACCTGCTGGAGCGCCTGCCCGGCTGCTAGCACCCGGAGCCTCCAACGCCCACGGCCGTCCGTCCCCGAACAGGGGAGGGGCGGCCGTTCGGCGTCTACGGGACGCCCCTCGCGGATTCGGACCTCTCGACCGCGACGGTGTCACGCCCCCGGTCCCGGAGGACGCGCACCAGGAGGCTGAGCGCCCCGGTGGACACCGCCGGTGACGATGCTCCGGTCGGGCGCCGCGAGGACGCCGCAGCTGCGGGCCAGCCAGGAGGAGAGTTCTGCGCGCAGCGCGAGCGAGCCGTGGAGCTGGAGGAAGTTCGTGCCGCTCATCTTGGCAGGAGCCCAGCGGCGGAGGTGAACAGCAGAGACGGCCGGACCCGGGGGGATGTGGTTTCCGGCCGTCTCCTCGGCGCCCCGGCCGCACACGGCCGCAGCACCGGTACTCAACCTAACGGCAGGCGCGAGGAGCGATGGGGGAGTTTCGGCCCGCTTGTCCCATCGCGTGAGTAAATCGTGACGACCGGAAGTGGTCGCTCCTCGTCCTGGGGGACAGTATGCCTAGGAGTGCTATGCCTAGAGGTGCTAGGGTTCGTGTCGCGAACACACGGGGGTGAGGACAAGCATGCACATCGACAAGGACCTGGTCGCCGCCTCGGCCACACCGTTGGTCCTGGGAATCCTGTCCGAGGGAGAGTCCTACGGCTACGCGATCGTCAAACGCGTCAACGAACTCTCCGACGGGCGGATGACCTGGACGGACGGGATGCTGTACCCGCTGTTGCACCGCTTGGAGCGCAACGGACTCGTGCGCGCGTCCTGGGGCAGGTCCGAGGCGGGGCGACGGCGCAAGCACTACGCCATCACGGACGCGGGGCTGGAGGCGCTGGCACAGCGGCGCGAACAGTGGAGCGTGGTCGCGGATGCGCTCCGGCAGGTGTGGGAGTCCGTGCCGCGCCCGGAGTACCCGGGCCCCGCCCCGGCCGGGGGGCTCGCGTGACCGGCGACACCGCACGCGGTGAGGTGCTGGAGGAACAGATCGACCAGTGGCGCGGATTCGTGACCCGCCGCCGCGCCATCTCCGCCCCGGACGTGGAGGAGATGGAGGACCACCTGCGCGAGCAGATCGCCGAACTGGAGTCGGGTGGACTGGACGGCGAGGAGGCCTTCCTCGTCGCGGTCAAGCGCATGGGCGCTCTGGACGCGGTCTCGCGCGAGTTCGCCAGAGAACACTCCCACCGACTCTGGAAACAGCTGGTGCTGGTCCCCGAGGCCGACGAGGAGTCCGGTGCGTCGCGCTGGCGCGAGCTCGGGGCGACGCTGCTCTTCGCGCTCGGCGCCGGTCTCGCGGTCAGGCTGCTGGTTGGCGCGGTGGACGACGAGATCGTGCTGATCCGCAACCTCCCGTTCGTGGTGCTGCCCTTCCTGGCGGGGTGGTTCGCCTGGAAGCGCCGCGCCCCCTGGCAGGTGGGCGCCGTGACGGTCGCCCTCGCGGCGGTCCCGGCTCTGGCGGTGAACCTCTACCCGTTCCAGGAGACCCTCGACCCGTATCCGGCGCCCGGGATGACCCAGGTCCTCGCGATCACGCACGTGCCGATCCTGTTGTGGCTGCTCGCGGGCGTGTTCCACACGGGCGGTCGATGGCGCTCCCACGAGCGGCGGATGGACTACGTCCGGTTCACGGGCGAACTCGTGATGTACCTCGTGCTGATCACCCTGGGGTCCGTGGTCCTGCTGGGCCTCACCGCCGCGGTGCTCGCGCTGGCCGACGTCGACGTCTCCCCGTTCGTCGCCGACTGGCTCGTGCCGTTCGGTGTGCCCGGGGCGCTGCTGGTGGCCGCTTGGCTGGTGGAGGCCAAGAAGAGCGTGGTGGAGAACATCACGCCGGTCCTGAGCAGGGTCTTCACACCGTTGGCGCTGCTGATGCTGGTCGCCGACCTGGTGGCGATGCTGGTGAACGGCCCCCTGGCCAGGGTCGACCGCGAGATGCTCATCGTCATGGACGCGGTCCTGGTGCTGGTCCTGTTCCTGCTGCTGTACTCGATCTCGGCGCGCGACCCGCTGCTCCCACCGGGTGTCCTCGACTGGCTCCAACTCGCGCTGGTGGGCACCGCGCTGGCGGTCAACGCGGTCGCGCTCACGGCCATGCTGACCCGGATCGCGGAGTTCGGGTTCACCGCGAACAAGACGGCGGCGCTCGGCCTGAACCTCGTGTTGTTGGTGCATCTGGTGTGGTCGGCGTGGCTGCTGCTGGGCTTCGTGCGGGGGAGACGGCCGTTCGCGGCGGTCGAGCGGTGGCAGACCACCTACCTGCCCGTGTACGCGCTGTGGGCGGCCGTGGTCGTGCTGGTGTTCCCGCCACTGTTCGCCTTCTCCTGACACGCGGGCTCCTGGCACACGGGCTCCTGGCACACGGGCTCCTGACACGCGAGGCGG
>NZ_JAGPXK010000017.1:0-114399 GCF_018070675.1 Nocardiopsis sp. B62
CCGCTTCCAGGTCCATGACCGGGTCGGGCTCCAGGACCTGGGTGGTCTGGACGGTGTACTGCATCCGGTTCAGGGCCGTGTTGAGCCGGTGGAAATCGAAGCGGGCGCGGGTGTGCATCTGCTCGGCGGCCGCCGCGATACGCACCGTCGGATGCGGGACGTCAAGGACGCCCTCCTGGTCAGGGTTCGGTTCAGGGGATGAGCCCTGATCGGGGGTGAACTCGAACTTCACGGTCCTGCCTCTCCACATCCGGCCGCGCACGTCTGCTGCTGGCTCCGTTGAGTGAGTCGCACCGCGAACACCCACGGTTCCGATTCTCCCGGATTTGGTCGCGTTTATTGGTACTCCGTCCTCTGAACAGAACGGGCCCCAGGGGAACCAACGGGACATTTCACGAGGTCATCGGCGTGTGAGAGTCAACATGGGGTTTGAAAGTGGGATGGCCGAAACCGGCCACATGACCGTCCAACAGCTGGTGCGGGCTCGCGGACAGAGCAGGTAGGAAGCCCCGAGGGCCGACCCGCTGATCTGATCTGTGGGATGGCCCTCGGGCTTACCGGGGGTGGGGAGCCGGGGCCGGGTGCCGCCTCCTCAACCGGCCTGGGGCGGGTCCGTGCCCAGCACGTCGATGGCGTGCTTACGGTGCTCGGCGAAGAGCCGCACCGCGGTCGGGGCGTCCCCGGCCCGCAGGGCCGCGACGAGGTCGGCGTGCTCACCGGGCACGTGCTCCAGGTAGCCGTCGCTGTTCGCGCGGATCCGGTTGACCAGGAAGAGGTGGACCTGGCACCGGATGGCCTGCCACGCCTGGTGCACGCGGCGGTGGCCGCTCGCGACGTAGACCGCGTCGTGGAAGGCGATGTCGCGGGCCGCCATCTCGTATTCGTCCTCGGCGCGCTCCATGCGGGCGGCGGCGGCCTCGATGGCCTCCAGGTCCTCGCGGCTCGCCCTCCGGGCCACCAGCCCCACGGCGAGGTTCTCCAGCGCGTCGCGCAGGCTGTCGAGCTCGGCGATGTCCTCGGCCGAGAGCTCGGTGACGGTGGCCCCCCGATGCCAGGCGCTGCGTACCAGCCCCTCGGTCTCCAGGCGCATCAGCGCTTCGCGCACCGGACCCCGGCTGACCTCCAGTTCCGCTGAAAGGTTCGTCTCGCGCAGCTGGGTGCCCGGCGGGTAGGAGCCATCGAAGATCGCCTCGCGGACTCGATCGGCGACTTCGTCGGCCAGGCCTCGGCGGCGTGCGGGTGCCACACGTGTCGGTTCGCTCATTGCCCCCTGCTTCCGTCAATGTCCTAATGTTAACATCCGGACAATGGGTGCCGGAGTCGATCCGCACCCCGTCGCGCCGTGAAGACTGGAGACCGAATATGACCGTGCTCGACTCCCCGATCCCGCGTTTCCACCTGGCCGTCCCGGTGGACGACCTGGACGCCGCCCGCCGCTTCTACGGAGACGTCCTGGGCCTGGACCAGGGGCGCAGCAGCGACACCTGGATCGACTGGAACCTTCAGGGTCACCAGTTCGTGACCCATCTGTCCCCCGAGCAGAACAAGCGCATCCACAACCCCGTGGACGGCCACGACGTCCCGGTGCCCCACTTCGGGCTGATCCTGACCGTGGCCAGGTTCCAGGAGCTCGCCGAGCGCCTGCGCGCCGCGCACACCGACTTCGTCATCGAGCCCTACGTTCGTTTCCAGGGCCAGCCCGGGGAGCAGTGGACGATGTTCCTGCTCGACCCGGCGGGCAACGCCCTGGAGTTCAAGGCCTTCGCCGACGATTCCCAGGTGTTCGCGGTCTGAGGTGCCCTGGGAACGGCGTCCGTCCACCCACACCAAGTTGAGGAGTCGACCATGAAGGTGTTCCAGATCGGTGCCGCAGGGGGCGTGGGCCAGCCACTGGCCCGCGTGCTCATCCAGCGCGGGGACCAGGTCAGCGGCATGTACCGTCGGCCCGAACAGGCCGAGACCGTACGTGCCAGCGGGGCCGTGCCGGTTCTGGGGGACCTGATCGCCGACACCGTCGGGCAGCTGGCCGACAGGTTGGCCGGTCACGACGCGGTGGTCTTCTCCGCTGGGGCCCACGGGACGGGCACGGACCAGACCTCCGCCATCGACGGCGACGGTCTGAAGAAGGCCGCCCAGGCCGCCGAACAGGCCGGGGTCAGGCGCTTCGTCCTGGTCTCGGTGTTCCCCGAGGCGCTGCGCGGGTCAGCTGAGCCCTCCCCGGGGTTCGAGCACTACGCCGCGGTGAAGAAGGAGGCGGACGCCTACCTGGCCGCCAGGGAGCTGGACTGGGTGATCGTTCGTCCGGGCACGTTGACCAACCAGCGGGGCGGTGGGCTGGTCACCGCCGGACCGGCCATCGTCTACGGGGACGTCGCCCGCGAGGACGTGGCGGCGTTCATCGCCGCGGTCCTGGCGGAGCCAGCCTTGAACCGGCAGATCGTGGAGCTGACCAGTGGCACGGAGCCGATCGAGCGGGCCGTGAGTCGTCTGGCCGAAACGCGTCGCGCCTGAGTCGTGCCCGGCCGGACACCGCCGCTCAGACGGTCCGGTCGGGTGCGGTCAAGTCCATGCTCCGCGCGAGGAAGACGGCCGTGAGCAGCGACCGCACCGAACGGCCGTTCCCGAGGGGGCGGCCGTTCGCCGTGTGCGCACCACGGTTTCGTGGACGTCGACGGACAGCCGTCGAAGGAACTCCAAGAGCTGCCTCGGGCTGGATGCTGGCCCGCTTCGCGTAGAGGGTCGCGACCGCCCAGTTCTGTTTGAGCAGGTTGATGCACCTTCGCGCCGTGTTGCGATCCCGGTGGGCCGTCCGGTGGAAGGACCGCGGCCTACCGCTCGTCGATCCTTCGCGGCGGCGGTCCTCGCGCTGGTCCTCGTGCCGTGGCGATGACGGGCTCCAGCTGGCCGGGGGTGCGACTCCCGTGTGCAGCGGGGCCCAGGCTTCGCAAGTGACCGGCGGCATGTCACCAGGCCACCCGGACGAGTGTGTTGCTGGATTCCCCACTCCCTTGGTGCTACTTTCGGATCTCGGAGCGGTTGTCTTTCATATTCTGGTCTTCCCGCGAATCCAGCTGATCCTGCCTTCCGGGAAGCGCTGAGGGGGCGATGGGGCTGCTATGCGACCAATGGGTTACATATCTCAAATAGTCCATGGCGTGGAGTCCGCTGGAGACCGGAACGTCATTGTCAACGGCGCTCACAGGATCACGGGCGAACAGCTGCTCCGACGCTGCTCGGCGCTCTCCAGGGCACTGGCCGACCAAGGTCTTCGGGCCGGTGACACCGTCGCCTACCTGCACGGGAACACCATCGACGCGGTCATCGCCCGCCTCGCCGTCCGGGCCCTCGGCGCCTGCTACGTGGGGCTCAGGCCCTTCTTCTCCACCGCCGAGAAGATGAAATTCCTCGTAGAGGGACGACCCGCACTTTTCCTCTTCGATCCGGATCGGTGCGACGAAGCCGTGTCCCTGAGTGCCCAAGCTGGCATTTCCCGTGCATTCTCCATCGGAGTCGCCGATTTCGGTGAGAACCTGCTGGAAATCGCCGCCCAGAAACCGGACGCACCCATGGAATGCGTTCACCGGGACGACGCCCTTTCCATGGTGACCTTCAGCAGTGGGAGCACGGGCGAGCCGAAGGGCATCGCGCACACCTTCGCCTCGTCGGCCGGGTTCCTCGACAACGCCCGCCACATGTACGGTCCGGGCCCCTGGCGCTTTCTTGTCGCGATCCCCCTCTCCGACCTGGGCGGGGAGATCGTGCAGTGGACCCTGGCCGTCGGAGGCACGGTCGTGCTGCTGGACGACTTCCGCGCCGACGAGGTGGCGCGGACCCTCGCCAGCGAGCACATCACCCACTTCTTCGGCTCACCCTCGATGGTTCACGCACTCGTCCACGAGCCGGGCCTGCGGAACGCGGACCTGTCGGATCTGCGCCTGGTCGCCTACGGGGGCGCCCCCTCCTCGCCGTCCCGGACGGCGGACGCCGTCTCGGCTCTCGGGCCGGTCCTCATGCACAACTACGGCATGCAGGAAGCCGGGTTCATCAGCTACCTCAGTCAGTCGGACCACATCCGGGCCGGGCGCTACCTGCTCAACTCCGTGGGCCGCCCGCTGCCGGACGTGGAGATCGCCGTCCGCGACCCCGAGGGCGGCGAACTGCCGCCCGGTTCCATCGGCGAGGTGTGCGTGCGCTCCACCACCCTCATGGCCGGCTACTGGCAGCGCCCCGACCTGACCGCCGAGGTCCTGCGCGAAGGCTGGTTCCTCACCGGGGACCTGGGCCGTGTCGACGACGAGGGCTACCTCTACCTCGTCGACCGGGTCAAGGACATCATCATCGTGGACGCCTACAACGTCTACCCGCAGCAGGTGGAGCAGGTGCTCACCGCCCATCCCGGCGTCGCCCAGGCCGTCGTCGTGGGACTGCCCGACTCCGACACCGGGGAGAGCGTCTACGCCGCGGTCGTCCCCTCCACGGAGGTTCCAGCGGACCGGGCGGTCGCCTTCTCCGCCGAACTCGCGGCCGCCGTGCGCGAAACCCTCGGTTCCTTCCACGAGCCCACACGCATCGACCTCCTCGCGAGCTTGCCGCTCACTCCGCGAGGCAAACCCGACAAGACAGCGATCCGGGGGCAGGCGGCCGACAGAGCCGGGTCCCCCCACGTCTGAGGCGTCCACCGCAGTCCGCCGACCGACATCACGTCCATTGACCACGCGCCGACAACGTCCCGCCGCACCACATCACGTCCATTGACCACGCGCCGCTGACGTCCGCCGCACGACACCGCGTCCACCGACCACGCGCCGACAACGTCCCGCCGCACGACATCACGTCCACCGACCGCCCCGACGCCCATTCGACGACCGCCGTCCCGCCGACGCCAGGTCCGACGATCACCAGACCCCCGACAACTCGACCGCCGGTCCACCGGACCGCTCGACCACACGGGAGCACCGTCATGCGCCAGCTCGAAATCGAATGGGTCCAGCCGCAGATCACCGTCACCGCCGACCTCACCGACGACAACCCGGACCTCGTGGACATGGTCTGGAACAGGCTCGTCCCCTACAACAGCCTCCAGAACCACGCGCTGGTCTCCGGAGACCACTTGTACCACCTCCTGCCCAGCTCGGAGACGGTCTACCGGACCCCCGAGTACAAGATGGAGGACCGCACCGTAGCGCCGGACGGTACCGTCTTCCTCTCCCAGCTCCAGCACATCGGCATCAAGTACGGGCCCCTCACGGAGTACCTGCCCGCCGCCCCGATCGGCCGCGTCGTCCCCGACGACGTCGACGCCCTGCGCGAGGCCGGGCAGCACTGCTGGGACGCCGCCTACAGGACCAAGGAGGCCGTCGAGATCCGCGTACGCCGCAAGGGCGACCAGGTGACCGACTACGCGCTTCCCCTGCCGCCCCGGGTCGGCATCCCCGACGTGCAGGACCTCATCGACGAGATCCACGACGCCACCCAGCGGTCTTGGATCGAACCGCCCGAGGAGATCGTCGACATCCACGCCGGCCGGATCAGCAGCCGAGCCGGGAGCCGGGACCAGTTCTTCTCGACCATGGTGTTCGTCAACGGCGAGGTGCGGCCGCTGGGCTACAACGCGCTCAACGGACTCCTTCGGCTGGTGCGCACCACCGCGCTCACGCTGGACACCCTTCGCGAGATCACGCCCGGCTTCATCCGAACCCCGTCGGAGTTCCTGGGTTACACCGGGTTGCACACGCTGGAGCGCTTCACCAAGGAGACCACGGACGCGCTCGCCCGGCTGGAGGACAGGGAGCAGTACTTCGCCCTGATCAGCACCCTGGCCCTGTACACGAACATGCTCAACACCTGGAACCTCCACCTGTTCCCGTGGGACCACGGCAAGGAGTACCCCTACGCGGAACGGTGACAACGCGGCCCGCCGGTCCGGGACGCCCGGACCGCACAGCGCACACGAAGGGGGAGGGCATGAACCGCCGAGTGTTCGAGGCAGTCCGCGAGGACCTGCGGAGAAGGATGCCCTCCCCGTCCGGGGAGGGAGGCGACGAACTGGCCGGGCGGATCCGGGTCGCCTTCGACTCGCTTCCACGGGAGACCGACTCCTGTGACCCCTGGCTGGGCGGCCCGCCGGGCGACTACGCCTGGCTGGCCGAGTACGAGAACCTGCCCGACGGCCCCCAGGACGCAGACCGCGTCCTCGGCTCGGCGGCCCGCGCCCTGCGGGGACAACTGCGCTGGCACTCCCCGGCCACCCTGTTCAACATGACCCCGCAGCCCCTGCTCGACACGGCGGCGATCACCGCGGTCACCGGTCTCCACAGCCCCAACGCGCTCTGGGACTTCTGTAGCGCCGGGGTGATCGAGGTCGAGCGGCAGCTCGTCCGGCAGTTCGCGCGGCGCGCGGGTTGGGCGGACACCGCCGGTGGTGTGTTCTCGTTCGGAGGCAAGGCCGGACTGCTCTACGCCGTCAGGATGGGGCTCAACCGGTGCGGCCCGGACTCGTACCGCGAGGGCCTGCCCCCGGGCCGCGTCCCGGCGGTCGTCACCACCGCCCACAACCACGACAGCCTCGAATCCGTCTGCGCGCTGCTCGGGCTGGGCACCGACGCGTGCGTGCGCGTGCCCGCCCCACCAGGACAGAACACCGATCCCGACGCCCTCGCCGAGGTGATCGACTCCCTGCTGTCCGAGGGCCGACCCATCGCCTGTGTCGTGCTCTCGGGCGGCAACATCCTGCACAACGACATCGACCCCGTGCACCCCGTCACCGCCGCGCTCGACCGGCTGTGCGCGGAGCACGCGCTGCCCTACCGTCCTCTGGTGCACTTCGACACCGTGGTCACCTGGCCGTGGCTCTTCTTCACCGACTACGACTTCGCGGGCGATCCCCTCGGCCTCGGTCCGGAGCTGGCGGGGCGCATCCGGGCCACGGCCGCGCTGGTCTCGCAGGTACGCGCGGCCGACTCGATGACCATCGACTTCCACAAGACCGGGCTGGCGCCCTACTCCTCCAGCCTCTTCCTCAGCCGTGACGCCGTCGAGCTGCACCGGTGGGTGGAGGGCGGCAGGGGAGAGGCCGAACACCGGCCTCACGGTGAGAACGTCCTGCTGCACACCATCGAGCACTCGCGCAGCGCGGCCCCCATCCTGGCCGCGTGGGTGGCCGTGCAGAGCGTGGGGGTGGACGGGTTCCGCGTGTACCTGGCGAACCTGCTCATGTCCAACCGGACCTTCATGGAACTGCTGCCCAGCCGTGGCTTCGAACTGCTCACCCCCTCCTCGGACGGGGTCGCCTCGGTCTACTGGCCGTCGCCGCCCGGCAGCGCACCGACCTTCGCCCTCCTCCAGGAGGCGGGGCCGTCCGAGATCGCGGCCGCCAACCGCTACACGCACGCCCTGTTCCGGCTGCTCGCCGGTTATGAGGGAAATCCGTACTCCAGGGTCGTCCTCGGCCATCTCCCGGCCTACGGCGCGGGGCCCGGGGGCGAGCCGGTCGCCGCGCTTCGGTTGGTCCCCGGGTCGGTCTTCCTGGACGAGACGACGTGCTCGCAGATCGCCGAACGCATGGAGCAGGTGAAGAAGGGGCTCGACGTGGCCGTCCGGTTCGGCACCGAGCCGTTGGAGGAGACCCGCGTCTACCACGTCCCGGAGTGAGGGGTCGTTCGTGGGTCGTGTGCGCCGCGCTCGTGATTGACTTCACTCCGTAGCTTCCTCATGACCCTCGGTGTTATCGGGGTCGAGTCGATCGGAGTCCGATGTCGAAGTTCCCTCTGCTGGCCGGGGTCACCCTCGCCCTGCTGGTTACCACCACCGCCACCGCCCCCGCTCACGCCGAGCCCTCGGACTGTCCGGTGCTGTCCCCGCCGCCCAGCGCGGAGGACCTGGAGCGCTACCTGTGCGGCGACTCCCGTCTGGGTCCGTCCGAGCTTCCCCAGGACGGCCCCGTGGGAACCCTGGTCGAGGGGTACGACCGGCTCGGTGGTCTGACCCCCGTGGAGTTCCTGGACCGCTGGTGGACCGTGGAGGGCAGCTGGGACTACCCGGAGCACGACGGTTTCGTGGTTGTCGACGGACAGCCGGTGAAGGAGCTCCAGGAGCTGCCCTCGGGCTGGATGCTGGACCGCTTCGGCTCCCCGTGGGGCTCGTTCCTCGCCCCGGCCGGTGCCTCCTACGAAGAGCGCGCGCTGCCGCCCAACTCGCTGAACACGTGGCCGGACGGGCCCGAGCACAACTACAACTGCTACGAGGTCACCGAGCCGGTCACCGCGTGGGTCGGCCCGATCGCCCCGCACTTCGAGCAGCCCGGCGGCGGCGAGCAGCTGCTCGTTCCGGCCGAGGAGGTCCCCGAGGCCGAGGGGGAGGGCAACGTGCCGGTCAACGACCTCCTGGAGTGGGGCTACCTGGAGCAGCGTCCCACCGAGGAGTGCGTCCTCGCTGACGGCTACGACCTGGGCGCCTGATCGAGCGCCCCGCGCCCTACTCAGGAACGGGGCTTCCGCCCCAGGGGAAGGAATTGTCGCCGTCGATGTTGGTCAGGTCCAGGTTCTGATCACCTGAACGGTCATGGTTGCTACCGGACTGCTCCGAGTGGCCGTCGTTCCTCTGGCAGCCGCGCCCACGAGCTCTCTGCCCCGGCTGTCAGGCTGCGCGCCGGATCTCCGTTGTCACTGACTCTGTTCAGCCGGTCCGAAACGGAGGCGGCGTCGGGGGGTCTGGCTGACATCCGAAGCGCCTGAGCTGTGCCCGGCTGGACACCTCCGCTCAGACGGTCCGGCCGGGCACCGTCGCGTCCATGCTCCGCGCCCGAAGGACGGCCGCGAGCAGGCCGGGGAAGCGCCCCTCCAGGTCCTCGGTGCGCAGTCGGCTCATGCGGGAGGTTCCCTCGTAGTGCTGGCGGATCACGCCCGCCTCGCGCAGGACCCGGAAGTGGTGGGTCGAGGTGGACTTGCTCACCGGTAGTTCGAAGGCGATGCAGGCCATGTCGTCGTGGCCCAGGGACAGGTCGTGGACGATGCGCAGCCGGATCGGGTCGGACAGTGCGCTGAGCACGTCCTCCAAGCGGATCTGGTCGGTCTCGGGGTGCTCGCACTGTCGCCCCTGGGTGGCGCGGGCGGCCTTGGCCATGCTCCGACCTCCTTTCCGTTCGGCTGGCATCTCAATGTACGAAGACGGTCGTAGTTTGACAAGCGCCGTAGTACGACTTGTACCGTACAAAGGTCGGTCCCGCCGACACCCGAGACCGCCTACGCGAAGGAACACCTGTGAGCACCCTGTTCACCCCGCTGAAGCTGCGGGGGCTGGAGATCCCCAACCGCGCGTGGATGTCCCCGATGTGCATGTACTCCGCACAGTCCGAGGGCCCCGAGACCGGCGTGCCGACCGACTTCCACCTGGCGCACCTGGCCGACCGGGCGGCGGGCGGCCTCGGCCTGGTCATGGTCGAGGCGACCGCGGTGCGCCCGGACGGGCGGATCAGCCCGTGGGACCTGGGCCTGTGGAACGACCGGCAGCAGGAGGCGTTCACGCGGATCACCGCCGCCGTCCGCGCCCACGGTGCGGTGCCCGCCATCCAGCTCGCGCACGCCGGACGCAAGGCCTCGGTGGACAAGCCCTGGCTCGGCAACAGGCCCGTCGCGCCCGCTGACGGCGGATGGACCACGGTCGGGCCCAGCGCCGAGCCGTTCCACGACCACCCCGCGCCCGCCGAGCTGACCGTCGAGGAGATCGGGCAGCTCGTGAGCGACTTCGCCACGGCGGCCGAGCGCTCCCTCGCCGCCGGGTTCGAGGTCGTGGAGGTGCACGGAGCCCACGGCTACCTGCTCAACTCCTTCCTCTCCCCGGCCGCCAACCACCGCACCGACGCCTACGGCGGCACCCTCGAGAACCGCATGCGGTTCCCGTTGGAGGTCGTCGAGGCCGTGCGGGCGGTCTGGCCCGAACACCTGCCCGTGCTCTTCCGCACCTCCGCCACGGACTGGATCTCGGAGAACTCCGAGGACCCGCGTGAGGGATGGACCGTCGAGGACACGGTGCGCCTGGCCAAGGAACTCCAGACCAGGGGAGTGGACCTGCTCGACGTGTCCAGCGGCGGTATGGTCCACGACGCTTCCATCCCCGCCGCTCTCGACTACCAGGTGCCCTTCGCCGAAAGGGTGCGCCAGGAGACCGGGCTGCCCACTGCGGCGGTCGGCCTGATCCTGGAGCCCGCCCAGGCCGAGGAGATCGTTGCGTCCGGTCGCGCCGACGCCGTGTTCCTGGGGCGTCAGCTCCTGCGCGAGCCGTACTGGGCCCACCGTGCGGCCGATGAGCTGGGCGCCGAGTCCCGCTGGCCCATCCAGTACGGCTACGCCGTGGGCCGCAGCAGGAAGTAGTGCCGACCCGGTTCCCCTGCGGTGCAGGGGGCATCGCAGGGGAACCGGGGGCCGTCCCCGGCACGGCCAGGGTCCACGTCACTCGGATTCTGGCCAGGCCGGGGATGGTTGTTTGCTGAGAATCGGCCCTGGTCAGGGGCGACGTCCGGTGGTCATAGGAGTTCCCGGTACCCGCGATGCCACCGGGTTGACGAGCCCAGCCACGGCCACGCTGGCGCCGATCGAGTTGTCGGCCAGAAACGGCGGTGCGCGATGGTTCCTACGGCCGGGTGAAGGTCATGTGAGTGACGCCGCTGGGGGTGGTCACCGACTCGACGTGGAAGCGCTCCTCCAGCCCTTCGAGTTCGTCGAACAGGCGCTCGCCACGGCCGAGGACGATCGGGACGACGGCGATGTGCAGATGGTCGATGAGGTCGGCCGCGAGGAACTCGCGGACCGTGGTCGGCCCACCACCGATCCTCACATCCAGCCCGCCTGCGGCCTCCTGCGCCTGACGGAGCACCTCCTGGGGCGGCGCGTCGACGAAGTGGAACGTGGTGCCGCCCTCCATCGTCACTGGGGGGCGGGGATGGTGGGTCAGGACGAACACCGGTGTGTGGAAGGGCGGATTCGAACCCCACCAGCCGTTCCAGTCGTCGTTCTCCCAGGGGCCACGCTGGGGGCCGAACTTGTTGCGGCCCATCACCTCCGCCCCGATGCCGATGTCCCAGGTGCCAGCGATGGCGTCATCGAACCCCGTGCTCCCGCCCGGATTGCCCTGCATCCGCTGGAAGGTCCTGGTCGGGAAGAACCACTCATGGAGCCGCGAACCAGCGTGGCCGAACGGGGTGTCGAGACTCTGCCCCGCACCGGTGGCGAATCCGTCGACGGAGATGGAGAAGTTGTGGACCCTCACGCGTGACACTGCGGGGACTCCTGCCCTCGAAGGGATGTGACTGCGAACCGGAACCGCTGACCAGAGCCTGGGCTCGGTGACAGCAGTATGCAGTCACTGGAGTCGGGTATGCGAGACGAACCGCTGTCCGGATGCGGGTCAAAACGGTGATGGAGTCACTTGGGGGCCGGTCGAGCCTCACTGTTGGGCTGGGAACCTTCGCCGGTGCGGAGGTTCCCACCCTGTGCTTGGCGTCGGAATCAGGCGAGGCGCAGGAACGCGGCCCATTCCGAGGTGGGGAAGGCCAGGGTGCCAAGCCCCCTGTTCTGAGTGTCGCGGACAGCGGCACCGCTGGGCAGGTCGGCAACCTCGACACACTCTCGCGCGGTGTTGCTGTAGGTGGACTTCCGGAACCGGGCCACCTCCACGCAGTTCTGCCGGGGCTGGCTGTAGGTGGACTTGCGGAAGGCAGCAACCTCCACGCATTCCCGCGCGGTGTTGCTGTACGACGACTTGTGGAACGTGAGTTCGTGGGCGTGGGCGTGCACGGGTGAGTCCTCCGATGGGGGATGGGGGTACTACTTCACTCATGCACCGTCCTGCCCACGATTACACCCCGAGTTCGGAGGAAAACGTCCCGTACTGGTGGCCACCTGCGGCCACACTGAGCCGGGCGGTGCAGGCGGCCGTAACCAAGGCGTACGTGATCCGCGACGGGGCCCTGCCGCCGATCGACCGGACCGCCGCCGACCGGCTCTTCTGCTCAGAAAGCACATGAGGCCCGGCATGAAGATGCGTGGGCCGTGAACCTCGGCCACCGCGCGCCCTGGCCCTCCGCTGACAGGGCGACAGGAACCATGAACATGCGGCCCGGGGGATCGTCACGTGACTGCATAACATGAGGTCAGGCTGCACGCGCACGCCATGTCACTCGGGAACTCGGAGAGCGCTGCCATGAAGTACACCGTCTCGATGGAGATCGCCCTGCCGCGGGAGCGGGTGGCACAGCTGCTCGCCGACCCGGCACACATGCCGAAGTGGCTGCGGGGCCTGGTGTCGCACGAGCCGCTGAGCGGGGGGCACGGGCAGGTCGGTACCAAGTCGCGGGTCGTGTTTCAGACGGGCAAGCAGAGGATGGAGTGCACCGAGACCGTCACGCGCCGGGAACCGGCGGACCTGCACGGGATCCCGGAAGGGCAGGTTGTTCACTTCGATCGCGAGATCGTCGGCGAGGGGATGTGGAGCGCGGCGCGCGACCGGCTGACCGAAGCCGGTCCGGGGACGACGCTCTGGGAGAGCGAGAACGAATACCGGTTCAGCGGCGTGATGATGCGGCTGGTGGGGCTCCTGATGCCCGGAGCCTTCCGCAAGCAGTCGCTACAGCACATGCAGGACTTCAAGGCCTTCGCGGAGCAGGGAGAGGACGTCCGCGAAGCGAAGGACTGACCCACGATCAGCGCTCGTCTCCCGAAGGGTGGGGAGCCGCAGACGTGACGGCAGGCCGACCCCTGAGCCCTCTTCCTCCTGCATCTCGGGGTGTAGGACCAGTACCGCTCGGATCTCTGCGCCCCGTTGTTGGCAGCAGCGCAGGGGGCGCAGGGTGTCCAGTTCTTCAGCTGAGCGATGGGTCGCGAACTGACTTGTACGCAGTCCTGTTCACGGTTACACCCTAGGTCAGGGGGAGAACGTCCCACACTGGTGGCCAGCTGCGGCCGCACTCAGTCATCGCGGCCTACTTCCAGCTCACGCGGCCCATGAGTACAGTGTTCGCGGGAACTGAAAAGGGGCTCCTCGCGCTGGCGAAGAGCCCCTTTCCCATGCGGGAACTACGGTCGCACGCTAGACAGCAGTGCTGACCATTCCTGGCTGGGGAAGGACAGGTGCCCTTCTTGCCGGTTTTGGGTGTCCCGAACAGCGGTCCCGGTGGGCAGGTCGGCGACCTCTACGCAGTTCTGTCCCTGGGGCTGACTGTAGGAGGACTTGCGGAACAGGTCGTTTGGGATAGTCGAGTTCATCATCGTTCCTAGGTGATCATTTCTGTCATACGTTCTACGGTCTCGTCTGGTGTGAGAGCCGCGATCCGCAGGTGGCCGAAGACGTTCCGGTAGCGCGCTACCTCGTCCGGTTCCTCCAAGTACAGCCCGTCAGTGTCCGTCTCTAGGAAGACGATCGACGGGTCGACCGCCTCAGGGAAGTCCATGATCACGAACGGCCCGCCGAGCCCCGGGCTGAGACGGTGGGCGGGAGTCATTTGGATGGTGGTCGTCGCCGCTGATGAGGCCTCCAGCAGGTACTTCACCTGACGTTCCAACGCCTCGGGATGATCGACTGCCAGGGCGAGTAGTGACGCCTCCGAGAACACGGCCCACAACTCCGGTGGGTCCGAGTTGAGGATGCGTTGTCTTTCGATCCGAGCGTCGACCGCACGCTGGACGCTGTGTTCATCGCCAACCTTCGCGGCCTTGGCGAGCACTCGTGAGTACTCGGGGACTTGGAGCAGGCCCGGGATCACTAGAGGCTCCCAGGTACTGATCACGCTCGCTTCGGCTTCGAAGCCGATGAACTTGCCTGACAGGACATCTCTGTACCGAGTCCACCAGCCGCTTTCGCGTGACTGACGCACCAGGTTGAGGATCTCCTCTCGCTCCCGCTCGTCTGTCACCGAATAGGCGTCGAGCAGGGCCTTCACCTCATGTACCTGAGGTCGCTTCTTCACCCCGGACTCGATGTTGCTGATGGTGGTGCGCGACATCTCGGCAGCCGGTGCGGCGTCATCGAGGGTCATCCGCGCGGCATCACGGCGTCGCCGAAGCTCATCAGACAGACGTCGGCGGCGGACGGTGGGGCTGTATCGCTGCGTCATCTTTCTCCCGGTGGCTGGGCGCACTTCGAATCCTAGATCCTTTGGGCCTTTGAACTGGACATTCAGGGATTTCCCGGGCGGGATTTCAGGCTGGTCTTGAAAATCGGAAATTCAGGTTCCATGATGATGTTAACTTGAAATCCCGTCCGGGTCTCCCGCCCGGCACCCGAACACCCGGAGCCGCGCTATGCCGCGATACCTCAACCTCTCCGAGCTGGCGCAAGTGCGCTGGCTGGCCTCGGAAGCAAGGCGCCGCCGTCGCCCCCGCAAGGCAGCACGAGTGCGCGACTACGCCTCAGCACTCCAAAGCCTCAAGAGGACAGCACCGTCGAACTCCTCCCGGCGTCCGCTGGTCCCCTCCCCTCGACGCCCGATGGACACCGTCCCCCTGGACGTCCTGCGGGACCTGGTCTCCGCACTCCAGCGGCTGGCGGTGGCGTTCTGATGCTCGACACCTGCACCGGTGACCTGCTCGCCGTCGCCAAGGACGCCCTCCAGGCCCCCGAGCACCTCTCGCCCCAGGAACTCTCCGACTGGTACTCCCACACCCTCCGCAACCGGCTCCCCCTGATCCTCGAAGCCCTGGGCATCGCCTGCGAGGAACAGGACATGGAGCTGGCCACCCAGATGATCGACCAGGCCATCGCGGAGCACCCCATCACCCGGTCCACGCCCAAGCTCCCGCTCCGACGCCCGTACGGGACTCCACCCACCGGCGGGCTCCTGGTCCCCGAGCGGGTCCTGTGCGATCTCCTCTACCGGCACTGGGCGATGACCATCGAGGGCACCGAGCCGAACCAGAAGTTCGTGGCCCGCCGCCCCTTCGGCTGGAAGGGGGAGGGCGATCCCTTCGAGCGGATCACCGCGTCCACCCGCCCGGAACTGCTGCGGCTGCTCGCCCACCGCCACCTCGGCACGGGCGACTCCTCGTCCGGCACCAAGCCGAAGCCCGGCACCCCCGAACCGCCGAAGGTCTGAAGCCGACCACCCAAGACCCCGCGTGCCCGCTGAGGTACCTCGCCCCCTGAGCGATCCGGTGGGCGCGCGGCCCACACTCGTCCTGCTCCTGGTCGGACCGACCGGCTCAACCCCGCGTCAGAACCGAATCCGAACCCGCCAGCGCCCCTGGGCGCACGAAAAAGCTCTGGCGGGTGCACCACCACCCCCAGAGCAGGCCGACACTCACCCCCGAAAGAGAAGGAACTGCCGACATGACCATTGTGCCGCACACTCCCGCCCCACTCCACTCGGTGACCGCGACCGCACCCTCCGCAGGACTCCGCTGGCCCTTCCGTGTCTACCCGGGCGACCTCTC
The DNA here is from genome assembly GCF_018070675.1 of Nocardiopsis sp. B62. Taxonomy (NCBI): domain Bacteria; kingdom Bacillati; phylum Actinomycetota; class Actinomycetes; order Streptosporangiales; family Nocardiopsidaceae; genus Nocardiopsis; species Nocardiopsis sp. B62. The sequence goes on from NZ_JAGPXK010000017.1 coordinate 15,420, forward strand.
CCAGACCTCCCGGGTGCGTTCCGAACTGGCCGCCGACCTGGGCAGGTTGGCCGGGCTGGCACCCCAGACCGTCGCCGACGTCATCCTCTGCGCCAGTGAGTTGTTCGCCAACGCCTGCGATCACTCCCTCTCCGGTGAGGACCCCGAAGGCCAGGTGATCCGAACCCTGCACATGCCCACCGCCACCACCCTCAAGGTGGTGATTATCGACGACGGCACCCGATCGGACACCGCCAGTCGCGCCGACGCCGCCGATCAGCTGGGACCGAAGCTCCCGCACCAGCGCACCCCCAACGAGTGGGACGAGGCCGAGCGAGGCCGGGGCCTGTTGCTCATCCACCACCTCGCGAGCCGCTGGGGCACTCGCTCGGTGCTGGACTTCCCCTTCTGCGCCGGGCTGGGCACCGTCGCCTGGGCCGAGTTCACGCTCCCCGGAGACCAGCCATGACCGACTTCGACACCGGCACCGGCCCTGACACCGACACCCGGCTGAGGTCGGTACTGGACGCACCCAGGGGGCACCGCTTCTCCCGCCCCGGCGAAACGAGCACCCGCATCCGCACCCACTGCCGCATCCGCACGCACACCCTCACCGAAGAGCCCACCACTCATCCCGGATCCGGGGACGCCGACCCTTCTCCCGGGCCGGACGGCTGGTTCGGTTCGGAGACCCAGCAGGAGCGGGAACGGCGGCTGCTGCCTCTGATGGTCGGCAATCCCAGGGTCGCCCACCGCCTCCGGCACGGGCAGCTCCCGCACTGGGTGATCGTGGCCCGCCAGCACCGCGAGCGGGCCGCGCGGGAGGCCAGGGAGGCGGCGGAGACCGCCGCCAGGGAACCGGTGCCCGAACCGCCCGAACGAGCGCGCGGCCGTCACCGGGCCCCGCTCCGGTGGTCGGGCTGGCCCGCCCTGGCCATCGGCGCGACCCTCCTGTGCGGCCTCCAAGCGGGGGTGGCGATCGGAGGAGGACTCGTGCGAGCCGCCGGGGCACTTCCCGCAACGAACCTTCCCCCGGGCTGCCTTCCGTTCCCCTGACCGACCCCCGGTCTGCGCACCCCACCCCTCGGCGAGAACAGCAGACCCGCCCCGGACACGCGCGTGTCCGGGGCGGGCCCCTGGCGTCCGACCAGGTTCGGGGAGGCGCCTGCCTACAGGCGGTCCCAGGCCTCGGTGAGGACCTTGCGCAGGATGCGCTCGATCTCGTCGAAGTGCTCGGGGCCGCAGGTCAGCGGCGGCGAAAGCTGGATCACCGGTTCGCCCCGGTCGTCGGCGCGGCAGATCAGCCCCGCCTCGAACAGCGCGGAGGAGATGAACCCCTTCAACAGGGTCTTCGACTCCTCGGCGGAGAAGGTCTCCTTGGTCTCCTTGTCCCGGACCAGCTCGATCCCGTAGAAGAAGCCCTCGCCGCGCACGTCGCCGACGATCGGCAGGTCCAGCAGCCGCTCCAGCGTGGCCCGGAGCACCGGTCCGTTCTCACGGACGTTGTCGAGGATGCCCTCGCTCTCGAACAGGTCGAGGTTGGCCAGCGCGGCGGCGGCGGCCACGGGATGCCCGGCGAAGGTGATCCCGTGCAGGAAGGCCGCGCCCTCCTCCTGGAAGGGCTCCATCAGCTTGTCCCGCGCGATCAGCCCGCCCAGCGGCACGTACCCGCTGGTGGCGCCCTTGGCGAAGGTGATCATGTCCGGCACGTAGCCGTACTTCGTGGCCCCGAAGTACTCGCCCAGCCGCCCGAAGGCGCAGATGACCTCGTCGGAGACCATGAGCACCCCGTGGCGGTCGCAGATCTCCCGCACCCGCTGGAGGTAGCCGGGCGGCGGCGGGAAACAGCCGCCCGAGTTCTGCACCGGCTCGACGTACACGGCCGCGATGGTCTCGGGGTCGTTCTGGAGGATGGCCTCCTCGATCTGGTCCGCCGCCCAGCGGCCGAAGGCCTCCGGGTCGTCGCCGTGCACGGGCGCCCGGTACAGGTTGGTGTTGGGCACCTGGATGGTGCTGGGGACCAGGGGTTCGAAGGGGCTCTTGATGGCCTGGAGGCCGGTGATGGACAGCGCCCCCAAGCTGGTGCCGTGGTAGGCGATGTTGCGGCTGATCACCTTGTGCCGGGTGGGCTGGCCGATCGCCTTGAAGTACTGGCGGGCCAGCTTCCACGCCGACTCCACCGCCTCGGAACCGCCACCCGTGAAGAACACCCGGTTGAGGTCGCCCGGGGCCAGCCCGGCCAGCCGGTCGGCCAGCTCCACCGCCCTCGGGTGCGCGTAGGTCCAGATCGGGAAGTAGGCCAGCTCACGGGCCTGCTCGGCGATGGCGTCGGCGATCTCCGTGCGCCCGTGGCCCACCTGGGACACGAACAGCCCGGACAGGCCGTCCAGGTACCGGTTGCCGTGGTCGTCGTAGACGTACTCGCCCTCGCCCCGGGTGATCACCGGGACCTCGGCTTCGTCGTAGGCGGCCATCTCGGTGAAGTGCATCCACAGGTGGTCCCGGGCGGCCCGTTGCAGGTTCTCGGAGTTCAGACGCGGTTCCACTCGGCTCTCCAAGTTCTCTGGGTGATGAGGGGGCAGGCACCGGACCGAGGTTCGGGCACCGCGCACACCCCGCGCCGCCTACTCGACCCTGTGCGCCCTGCTCAATAGAAATAGTCGCATCTGCCGGGGGTCTGTCAAGTATTCCGTCGAGTAATCCAATCTTCACAACGGAATCCCTTGGGAATGCTTGAAGTCACCCCGTGAGGGTGGCAATGTGACCAGTCACAGGCCACACACACCCGCGCGCCCGCTGCGCTCGAACCCAGGGAAGCCGCCGTGACCCAAGGGCCCGAAACCGTCCACCTGCGCAACTTCGTGGACGGTGCGTACGCTGACACCGTCGAGGGGCGCCGCAGCGAACTCGTCGACCCCGCCACGGGACGGGTCTTCGCCACCGCGCCGGTCTCGGGAGCCGAGGACGTCGACGCCGCCTTTCAGGCCGCGCGCCGCGCCTTCGACGGAGGCTGGCGGGACTGGACCCCGGCCGAACGGCAGATCGCGCTCAACCGGTTCGCCGACGCAGTCGAGTCCCGCGCCGACGAACTCGTCGCCGCCGAGGTCCGCAACTGCGGCAAGCCTGTCGGCCTCACCCGGACCGAGGAGATCGGTCAGGTCCTGGACGCCCTGCGGTTCTTCGCCGGGGCCACCCGCAACCTGGAGGGCCGGGCCGCAGGGGAGTACCTGCGCGACCACACCTCCTGGGTCCGGCGCGAACCCCTCGGCGTGGTCGGCCAGATCACCCCGTGGAACTACCCCATGGCCATGGCGGCCTGGAAGATCGGCCCGGCCCTGGCCGCCGGGAACACGATCGTGCTCAAGCCCTCGGACACCACCCCGGTCTCCACGCTCCTGCTTGCGGAGATCGCCGCCGAGTTCCTGCCCGCCGGGGTGTTCAACGTGGTCTGCGGCGACCGCGACACCGGCCGCGCCCTCGTGGACCACCCCATCCCCGCGCTGATCTCCCTCACCGGCTCCACCCGGGCCGGATACGAGGTCGCCCAGGCCGGATCACGCGACCTCAAGCGCCTCCACCTCGAACTGGGCGGCAAGGCCCCGGTGATCGTCTTCGACGACGCCGACGTGGAACGCGCCGCCGAGGGGATCGCCGAGGCCGGGTTCTTCAACGCGGGCCAGGACTGCACGGCGGCCACCCGCATCCTCGCCGCCCCCGGCATCCACGACGACCTCGCCGCCGCCCTCACCGAGCAGGCTCGCGGCACCGTCACCGCCGGGCCGGACCGCCCCGACGCCGCCTACGGCCCCGTCAACAACGCCGACCAGCTCGCCCGCGTCACCGGATTCCTGGAGCGCACCCCCGACCACGCCGAGATCCTCACCGGCGGCGCCCGCGTGGGGGACCAGGGCTTCTTCTACGCGCCCACGGTCGTCTCCGGGCTGCGCCAGGGCGACGAACTGGTCACCGACGAGATCTTCGGCCCCGTCCTGACCGTCCAGCGCTTCACCGACGAGGACACCGCCGTGGCCTGGGCCAACGCCGTGGAGTACGGCCTGGCCTCCAGCGTGTGGACCCGGGACCACGCCCGCGCGCTGAGGGTCTCGCGCCGCCTCGACTTCGGCTGCGTGTGGATCAACACCCACATCCCCATCACGGCGGAGATGCCGCACGGCGGGTTCAAGCACTCCGGCTACGGCAAGGACCTGTCCACGTACTCGTTCGAGGAGTACACCCGGGTCAAGCACGTCATGAGCTACATCGGTCCCTGACCGGGGCCGACCAGCCCCCGAACCCGACAGAACCCACAGGAACCCCCCATGGTCACCACCGCGAACAGCAGCACACAGGAGCCGGTGACGGCCCAGGAACGGCCAGGCTCGGCGATCAGCCTTGAGCGCGTGGTCAAGGCCTACCGGTCCGGCCCGGAGACCGTCCGGGCCGTCGGCGGCGTCGACCTGGAGATCGACCACGGCGAGTTCTTCTCGCTGCTGGGCCCCTCCGGATGCGGCAAGACCACCACGATGCGGATGATCGCCGGGTTCGAGGAACCCACCGAGGGGGTCGTTCGCCTCTCCGGCCGTGACGTCACCGGAGTCGCGGCCAACCACCGCGACGTCAACATGGTGTTCCAGAGCTACGCGCTCTTCCCGCACATGAGCGTCGCCGCCAACGTCGCCTTCGGCCTGGAACGCCGGAAGGTCCCCAAGCAGGAGATCCGCCGCAGGGTGGAGGAGATGCTGGAGCTGGTCGAACTCGGCCACCGCGCCAAGCACCGCCCGGCCCAGCTCTCCGGGGGACAGCAGCAGCGGGTCGCCCTGGCGCGGGCGCTGGTCAACGAGCCCGGCGCCCTCCTGCTCGACGAGCCCCTGGGTGCCCTGGACCTCAAGCTCCGCCAGTCCATGCAGGTCGAACTCAAGCGCATCCAACGCGAGGTCGGCATCACCTTCGTCTACGTCACCCACGACCAGGGCGAGGCCCTGACCATGTCGGACCGGGTCGCCGTGATGAACAACGGCCTCGTGGAACAGCTCGGCACCCCCGCCGAGATCTACGAGCGCCCCGCCACCAGGTTCGTGGCCGACTTCATCGGCACCAGCAACCTGCTCACCGGGACCGTCGGTGAGGCCGACCCGGCGGGGCACCACCGGGTCGACCTCGGCCAGGGCCTCACCGCGCTGGTCGCCGAACTCCCCAGGGGAACCTCGGCGGGCGCGTCCACCCACCTGACCGTGCGCCCGGAGAAGGTGCGGATCGGCACCGAACGCCCCGAGGGCGACCTCTGCGCGCTGCCCGGCACCGTCACCGAGACCGTCTACATGGGCGCGGCCACGCACTACCAGGTGGCGCTGGCGAACGGCTCGGAGATGACCGTCTACCAGCAGAACTCCACGGACTCCGCCCTGGTGGCCGGGCGCGGCGACCCCGTCTGGGTCTCCTGGTCACCGAGCCACTCGTACGCGCTGCCCGTCTGAGCCACACCCCTCCGGACCACCCACACTCCGCATCTGGACCAGCCCGCACCCCCCTGACTCCCCAGCCCGGTCCGACGCTCGGACCACCTCATACCCGGGCCAACCCAGGCTCCGGGACCACCCCACACCCCACCTGATTCCCCACACCCGACCTACTCCCGGACCACATCAGGACCGCCCCACCCGGGCTGACACTCCAGACCACCCCACCCGGGCCGACACCCGAAACCACCCCCCAACCCAACTCAGGCCCGGGGACCAGCCCACCCGAGCCGACGCCCAGCCCCCCACACCCGAGGCCAACCCACGGTCCGGGGAGCAGCTCACCCGGACCGACACCAGACCACTCCACACCCGGGGCCAACCCAGGCTCCGGGACCACCCCACATCCCATCTGACACCCGGGCCAACCCAGGCTCCGGGACCAGCCCACACCCGGGCACAGCGAACCCCACCAGCCTCACCCAGCGTCCACACACGACTCCACAGGCACCACCCCCACCTGGCCCTCCCCGCTCACCGGCCTCCCGCACTCACGGCACACCCCAGATCCGAAGTAGGGAACGACGACATGACCCACCCCTCCCGCGCGCACCTGACCCCGGCACTCCTGCGCGGACTCACCCGGGCCCGGCGCGGACGCCCCGTCCTGCCCGCGCCGCTCGGCCCGACCCGTCGCCGCACCCTCCAGGCCGGTGGCGCCGCCGCCGCGGCGCTCGCCCTGTCCGGCTGCGGGGTGGGCGGACAGCAGCGCGAACCCGAGTCCGGCGCCGACTACTGGGTGGACAAGGAGGAGACCGGATCGCTGCGCTGGGCCAACTGGCCGCTGTACATGGACCCGGACCGCACCCAGCTGGAGCAGTTCAAGGAGTCCACCGGCATCGACGTGGCCTACCACGAGGACGTCCAGGAGGCCGCGTCCTTCTTCGGGCAGATCCAGCCGCGCCTCGCCAACGGCGACGACATCGGCTACGACCTCATGACCGTGCCCAACGGGTTCGAGTTCAGCAAGCTCGTGGAACTCGGCTACCTGGTCCAGCTCGACCACGCCCAGATGCCCAACTTCGCCAACTACGCGGGCGAGGTGTACAAGAACAGCAACTACGACCCCGGCAACCGCTACAGCGTCCCCTACGCCTCCGGCATCACCGGGATCGCCTACAACCCCGAGTACGTCGACCGCGAGATCACCAGCCTCCAGGACCTGTGGGACCCCGCCTTCGAGGGCAAGGTCGGCATGTTCGCCGACCCGCAGGAGATCGCCAACTTCGGACTCCTGGCCAACGGCGTCCTGCCCGCCGACTCCACCAAGGAGGACTGGGAGGCCGCCGCCGAGAAGCTCCGCGAACAGCGCGACTCCGGGGTGGTGCGCGCCTACTACGACCAGGACTTCATCCAGCCGCTCACCAACGGCGACCTGTGGATCACCATGGCCTGGTCCGGCGACATCTACCAGCAGAACTCCGAGGAGGGCACGAACCTGAAGTTCGTCATCCCGGAGGAGGGCGCCACCCTGTGGACCGACAACCTGCTGATCCCCTTCACCTCGCAGGCACCCGTCGACGCCCTCAAGCTCATGGACTTCCTGTACGAACCCGAGATCGCCACCGGGCTCACCGAGTACATCAGCTACATCCCGCCCGTGCCGCACGCCCAGGAGGTCATGGCCGAGTGGGCCGAGGCCGAGAACGGCAGCGACCGGGGCGAGGCCCTCGACGCCATGGCCGAGAGCACCCTCGTCTTCCCCGAGGAGGGCGACTACCAGAACCTGCACAACTTCGTCACCCTGGAGACCGACCAGCAGGACGAGTTCGCCTCGATCTTCCAGGCCATCACCCAGAGCTGACCGCTCGACCGAACCCGAGCTGATCCCATGAGAAACCGAAAGACGACGCCCTACGTCCTGGTGCTCCCGGCGTGGATCTGGCTGGCGCTGTTCTTCGTGGTCCCCATCGTCGGAATGCTGTCGCTGTCCCTGACCACCGGAAACGTGGTCACCGGCTTCCAGCAGACCTTCGAGGTGGGCAACTACGTCACGGCCGTCGGCACGTACTGGGAGCAGATCCTGCGCTCCCTGTTCTACGGCGGCTGCGCCACCCTGGTGTGCATCGTGGTGGGCTACCCCATGGCCTACTGGATCGCCTTCCGCGCCGGGCCGCACAAGTCCACGTACCTGCTGCTGATCCTGCTGCCGTTCTTCGTGTCCTTCGTGCTGCGCACCATCTCCTGGCGGTTCCTGCTGGCCGACAACGGCGTCGTCCTCGGAACCCTGAAGTCGGTGGGGATGCTCCCCGCCGACGCCCAGGTCCTCAACTCCGCCCCCGCGGTGGTGCTGGGCCTGGCCTACAACTTCCTGCCGTTCATGGTGCTGCCGATCTACGCCGTCCTCGAACGCATGGACCCGCGCCTGGTCGAGGCCGCGCACGACCTCTACGCGGGCCGCGTCCAGGCGTTCGTGCGCGTCATCCTGCCGGTGTCCCTGCCCGGAGTGTTCGCCGGCGTGCTGATGACCTTCATCCCCACGAGCGCCGACTACGTCAACGCCTCCGTGCTGGGCGGCACCCACAACACGATGATCGGCAACGTCATCCAGACCCAGTACCTGGTGAACAACAACTACCCGATCGCCGCGTCGATCACCTTCGTCCTCATGGGACTGCTGCTCGTGGGCATCTTCAGTTACGCGCGGGCCCTGGGCACGGAACGGGTCATGGAGGTGCACACGTGATGAGCGCCAGCCTCGACACCCCCGCGCCGACGCCACCGGGCGCGGCGACCAACCCGGGTCCCCGCCCGCGCCGCCGCACCGACTGGGGCCGCTACTACACCTGGCTGGTCCTGGCCTGGCTGTTCACGCCCATCGTGTTCATGGTGGCGTTCAGCTTCAACGACCCCGCCGGAAAGCACAACATCACCTGGCAGGGCTTCACCCTGCACTGGTACGCCAACGCCTTCGCGCATGGCACGCTCAACGAGGCCATGTTCAACTCGGTGAGCATCGCCCTGCTGAGCATGGTGATCGCGGGCGCCCTCGGCAGCCTGCTCGGGCTCGCCCTCGGCCGGTTCTCGTTCCGGGGCAAGCAGCTCACCAACCTGGTGATGTTCTCCGCGATCAGCGCCCCCGAGGTGGTGCTCGGCGCCGCCCTGTTGTCCACGTTCCTGATGATGAACGTGACCACCGGCTACTGGACCACCGTCATCGCGCACGTGATGTTCTGCGTGTCCTTCGTGGCCATCACCGTGCGGGCGCGGGTGGTCACCCTGGACCCGGCGCTGGAGGAGGCCGCACGCGACCTCGGCGCCGGTCCGTTCACCACGTTCCGCCTGGTCACCCTGCCCATGCTGTTCCCCGCCATCATGGCGGGCGGGCTGCTGGCCTTCGCGTTGTCCATCGACGACTACATCATCACCACCTTCGTGAGCGGCGACGTCACCACGTTCCCGCTGTGGGTCTGGGGCTCGACCCGCGTCGGCATCCCACCGCAGGTCAACGTGATGGGCACCCTGCTGTTCGGGGTCGGGCTGATCATGGCGGTGGTCAACGTCGTCATGGCCCGCCGACGAAGGTGAGCGGCGGCCGGACCCGCGCACCCCATGCTGGAGGAACCGGCCGCCGAATCCCCGGCGGCCGGTCCGACGACGAGAGACGAGTGAGAGCCTTGGCCGACACCACGCGCGCCGCAGCGGAACGCGCCCTGGAGGGCGCCCGGCCCCGGGTCTTCTGGCTGGACCCGGACGTCCCCGGACACGAGGTCCCCGAACCCGCCCCGCGGCTGGTGGGCGACGTCCACGCCGACCTCGTCGTGGTCGGCGCCGGGTTCAGCGGACTGTGGACGGCCCTGGTCGCCAAGGAACGCGACCCCGAGCGCGACGTCGTGGTGGTGGAGGCCCGCAGCACCGGCTGGGCAGCCTCCGGGCGCAACGGCGGGTTCTGCGCGGCCAGCCTCACCCACGGCTACGAGAACGGCGCCGAGCGCTGGCCCGAGGAGATCGACGAGCTCGAACGCCAGGGCCTGGCCAACCTCGACGCCATCGAGGAGACCGTCCGGCGGTACGGCATCGACTGCGAGTTCGAGCGCACCGGCGAGACCCTCGTGGCCACCGCCCCCTGGCAGGCCGCGGAGTTCGAGGAGGCGGCCGAGGCCATCAGGGCCCAGGGCGGCACCGCGCACGTGTGGGACGCCGAGGAGACGCGGCGGCACATCGACTCACCCACCTACGTGGGCGGCCTCCACGACCCCGACGGCGTGGCCATGATCCACCCCGCCAAGCTCGCCTGGGGCCTGCGCTCCGCCTGCGAGGGGTTGGGCGTGCGGTTCTTCGAGAACACCCCGGTGCGCGCCATCCGTTCCGTTCCCGCCGGGCTACGGCTGGAGGCGCGGTCCGGGACGCTGCACGCGCCCAAGGTGGCCTGGGGCGGCGGCGCGTTCCCCGGCCCGCTGCGCCGCCTGCGGCACTACCTCGCCCCGGTCTACGACTACGCGCTGATGACCGAACCCCTCACCGACGAACAGATGGCGTCGATCGGCTGGAAGGGGCGCCAGGGGCTCTCCGACTCCGCCAACCTCTTCCACTACTACCGGCTCACCGCGGACAACCGCATCCTGTGGGGCGGCTACGACGTCGTCCACCACTACGGCGGGAAGGTGCGGCCCGAGTACGACCAGCGGCCCGAGACCTTCCAGAAGCTGGCCGAGCACTTCCTGGAGACCTTCCCGCAGCTGAGCGGTATCCGGTTCGGGCACACGTGGGGCGGGGTGATCGACACGTGCAGCCGCTTCTCGGTGTTCTTCGGCGAGGCCTACGGCGGCCGACTCGCCTACGCGGCGGGGTACACCGGCCTGGGCGTGGGGGCCACACGGTTCGGTGCCCAGGTGATGCTGGACCGGCTCGACGGGCTGGACACCGAGCGCACACGGCTGCGGATGGTTCGGGAGAAGCCCCTTCCGTTCCCGCCCGAGCCCGTCAGGTCGCTGGGCATCGAACTCACCCTCAGGGCCACCGCCGCGGCCGACCGCGACGAGGGACGGCGCAACCTGTGGCTGCGCGGCCTGGACTCGGTGGGGATGGGCTTCGACAGCTGAGCGGTGGCCCGCGGCCGGGCCCAGAGGCCGATCCGGGCACTCCCGCACACCCGGCCGGAAAACGGCCGTTTCCGGCAAGGATCGGAAAGTCTGTACCAAGGGTTGTCATGTGGGGCGATGAGGGCGGCGTGGCGTGCGCGCCGCCCGCCCGGCCGGGGCGAGGATGGTCATCGGGCCGCAGAGGGGTCGACGAAGGTGACCGGACCCCTCCCGCGGCCCGCCCCACCTCCCCGGTACCCACCGCGTGGCCGCCCACTGGCCCAAGTTGCAGGCCGCGCGGTGTCAGACGCATTCGGCGCCCGTACTCCGGTACGGGCGCCGAACGCGTGCGATCACCGGGGTCGAGAAACTTCCGCACACGAACCCGCACTCAGCCGGATCCTGTGACGGGTGTTCCCTGCGGCGATCACCAGCCCCGCCAGGATCGCCTCTCCTTCTCCGTCATGACCGCCGGTCCGCCCGGCGAGCCCTGATTCATCCAGTCCGAGATGTCGTTGTTGCCGACGAAGAGGTTGGCCGCCATGCTGCGCACCTGGTCCGGGCGCAGGCGGAAGGACCACCCGACGTTGTCCTCCAGGGGCACGACCAGGACGGTGCGGTCGGGGCCGACCATGGAGGCCCGGTCGGCGATCACCACCACCCCCTCACCCGGCTCCTCGTCGTCCTCGCCTTGGCGGACGACCGCCATCACCTGTTCCGGTGTGGCCCCCGCGAAGACCGGGTCGTCCACGATCTGCACGAAGGGGCCGTATTCCTCGGGGGTCTCGATCTGAGGGTCGAGGCGGTCCGCGTCCGCCGCGAGCGCGGCCCAGGCGTCATCGTCGCTGAAGTCGGTGCGCACGAGCAGCCCCGAGTTGTCCTGGGTGATCACGGGCAGGGGTGCGGCGGGAGCCTGGTAGAGGGGCGGAGCCGCCGCGGTCTCCAGGACCTCGCCCATCACGTCGGATCCGTCCAACCAGTCCTCGTAGGACTCGCCGGGTTCGAGTTCCACCTCGGCGGCGCCGCAGTCCCTGTGGTGCTCCAGGGTGTCCTCGATGCCGGGGCGGTGCATCACCAGGTAGGTCATGGCCGCCTGGCGGGGCGTGACGCGGAAACGGTAGAGGTCGTCGTCGTTGGGGAGGAAGGCCATGAGCGGGCGCAGGGCGGGATCGCGGGTGGTGCCGCGGTCGGCGATCAGGACCAGGTCGGGAAGCCAGGTGCCCTCGCTGCCCAGGGACTGGGCCAACTCCTCGGGGACGGCGCCCCGCCAGGCGGGGTCCTGTGCCACGAGCAGGCGCCGGGGGATGGGCCCCCGCGCCGGGGGCAGGGACTCTCCGGTGTGGACGATCTTGCCGGGCAGTTCGCCCATACGGTCGAGCACGTCGTTCCAGGCGTGGTCGTCACAGTCGCCGCGGACCAGCAGCGCGCCGGGCACGCGCTCGGTCTCGTCCTGGTGCGATGGGGGCAGGGTGGGGCGTGTCAAGGGGGTCTCTTCACGGTCGTAGCGTGCGGTCCGTTCCCTTTTAGCAGGAGGGGCCGACGAACCGGCGCCGCCCCGGGCCCGCGTTCGGACGATGCCCACCGGTTCCCGGAGCGGGTGGTGGGCGGTCCTCCCTGTGCGTGAACCCGGCCGGGTGGTGTGGGGTCCGTCCCCCCAGCACGTGAACCCGGCCGGGTGGTGTGGGGTCAGCGCTCCAGTGCGCGATCCCTGGTCTCGGTACCTTCCAACCCCAACGCCGAGTCACGCAAGACGCGCTGTGGGCTGAGAGGGGATCCTTCCAGGAAGCCAGAACCCTTCACGAGAGGAATCGCCGCACAGCTCAGGCCAAAGAGGATCCCCGCGATCATCGGTTGTGGAAGCTTCGCGCCACGCGGGGTCAATGCTCTGTCGCTTGCGACCTGCGCAACTCGCACCCGGACTGCTCACGTCCGAGAGGGGCGTGGACGACCTGCCACCGTGGCTGATCAGAAGTAGTAGTTGACGTTCGCCATGCTGACCGGGCTTTGGCTGCGCACCCGAATCTCCACAGTGGCGATGGTGTTCGAGGTCCAAGGAATGGTCGCGGTGCCGCTCTGACCACACCCGAGGTTCGTCCACGAGCGCGGGTGATAGCTTCCCATTCGCCCTTGCACGCAAGCGATCTGGTTGCTTCCGCTCACCACGTTCCAGGAGACGGTGCGCTGGGTGACACCCGGTGCGCTGGTCCAGGTGCACTGCTTCGAGATCGGCCCCCAAGCCCCGCCCGGCAGCGCAGATGCCTTGGAATTACACAGTGAGGCGGATTCCGCAGAGGCGGGAGCGAACTCAGCGTCTTGCGGAATCGACACGGCGCTCTGTGGTGCGGTGGAGGCGCCCGCCGCAGGCGCTCCCATGAGGGTCATGGGGATGGCCAGTGCGGCGGCGAGCACGCCGATCTTCGAGAGACCGGCGGTGAAGGCGGTGGGGGAGATGTGTCGGCGCATGAGCACCCTTCCGGCTCGGGAACTTCGATCACGGCCGACGCTAGGCACTTGTCGGTGGCGGTGTCGACGAAGGTCAAGAAACCGTGCGCACCAGGTCAAGGAATGCACCCGAATCCCGATCTGATGCGCGAGTTCACCCCTCAGCGCGTCCGGGACGCACGTCCCTGGGAGAGACGCCGTAGACATCGCGGAACGTCCGGCTGAACACCGCGGCGCTGGAGAACCCCCACTTCCGCGCGATCAGGTAGACGGGAACGTGCGCCAGGGCCTCCTCGGCCAGGTCCTGTCGGGCGCGGGCCAGTCGGCGCTTGCGTATCCACGCTGAGACGGTGTCGCCCTGTTCCTGGAAGATCCGGTGCAGGTACCGGACCGAGATGTGGTGGGCGGAGGCCACCGTGAATGGGGTCAGCTCCGGATCGCTCAGCCGCTGGTCGATGAAGCGCTTGATCCTCAGCAGGAGAGTCTGTCTTCGCGTCTCCGGGGGCAGCAGGTTCTCGGCCTCCAGCGCCTGGGCGAACATCCCGGAGAGCAGGTCACACAGAACCGTGGAGAGGCGGTCGACGTCGCTGGGGCCGTGGATGGTCGGGTCGTTCACCAGGGTCCGCAGGAAGTTCTTGGTCAACGCCCCGTATCCGGAGGAGGCGGAGAACTTGGCTCCAGCGATCCGGCCCACCAACTTCGAGGGGAGCGGTAGCCGGGACCTGGGGACCTCCAGCCCGATCCCGTGCTGTTCCACGTGTCCGCTGCACGCGCGTATGGAGAACGGGGTGGACGAGTCGATGACGCTGATCTCGTTCGCTCCCACATCGATCGACGTGCGGCCGAACCCGCCGTCCAACCGTCCGCGGAAGATCAGGGTCAGGTGGAGGTTCTCCGGGTCCGAGCCCCGGATGAGGGGTCGTGTCCTGGTGAAGACCACGGGTCGGAAGACGCTGGGCCAGAGCAGGACCCCGTCCAGGTCCAGGAGCTTCTGGTAGGCCTGGAACGTGTCGGGTTCGTCGCTGCTGAGCACCAGTGGGGCGTGCGTCCTTGCCACGCACTCCTGCCAGTACCCGAGTCGCTCCGCCGGGGGGATGTCCCGGGTGTGGAACACGGCTTCGATCACCAAGGGCTCCTTGTTGGGGGAATTCGTCAGAGTTCCATTCTGATCTGTCCTGTTGTGGTCAGGCCGGTACCCGCATCTCTGCGCTTCCGGTCAGAACGGAGGTCGAGGGGCCACAGCTGAATTCTGGAGTAATGCCCTTCGACCCTCCGTCAGCGGGTGCGCCAGGGACGCTCGTCGCGCGGACCCCGTGGAAAAGGAAAGACCCCGGCCCTGACGGGCGGGGTCTGCGCGGGGACACCGGCGGAGAACGGTCACGCTCAGCTGGGCGGTTCCGCGGCGCGCTGTTGCTCGTTGATGCGCAGGGCCTCCTCCAGCTGGTCCTCGAGGATGATGATCCGGCAGGCGGACTCGATCGGTGTCCCCTCGTCGACGAGTTCGCGAGCGCGAGAGGCGATCTTGAGCTGGTAACGGGAGTAGCGGCGGTGACCGCCCTCCGAACGCAACGGCTCGATCAGTTTGGCCTGACCCAGAGCGCGCAGGAAGGCCGGCGTCGCGCCGATCATCTCCGCCGCGGCGCCCACGGTATAGGCGGGATAGTCGTCATCGTCGAACCGGTGACCGGTCTCGGGACGGGGCAAGTGCGTGTCCTTCTTCTCCTGAACGCACGTCGAGGGCCCCAGCGCCGTATGGCGCTGGGGCCCGAGAGTTCAATACCACCTACCGGCCGCTGCCGGTCTTCCGCATCCCGAGGTCAAGCTGCTTCGGGATCGCGGGGATCGCGGTTGTGTGACCGTGGACCACCTTCTTCCGAATCGGGGCCTGCGGTACCCGAGCGGAACTTCTCCTCGCTCGGGCGATCCTGATGGCATCTACTCCTCTCGTTCTCACTTCGTGCACTGCTTTCGACTGCGGTCCAACCGGCCCCCGGCACCGTACAACCGTGCGCCGGTCAAGCCCTACCGCGTCCTTCTGTGGCCTCCCCTGTGCGAGCGGGAGCCCGGTACTGCCGAAAAACGGTGCAGCGTTACTTCGATACTGCGGTCCTACCGGCCCCCGGCGCCTTGAAGCACGTGCGCACCGTCGAGCCGTCCTGCTCTGTTTCCTGCACGGCGTCCCCCGAAAGAGCGAAACGCCGTTCACACGGTCCTACCGGCCCCCAACGCCGAATAACCCCGCGCTGGTCGAGCCCTACCGCGTCCTTCCTCCAGCTGTGGTCCCCCCTGTGCGAGCGGGAGCCCGGTACTGCGAAAAAACGGTACTGCGTTACTGCGGTCCTACCGGCCCCCGGTGCCTTGACGCACGTGCGCACCGTCGAGCCGTCCATCCCTCCACCGGCGTATCCGGTGGTCCAGCCGTGTGTCTCAGTGGCTATGGCAGAAAAGATAGCAGCGAGCGGCGTGCATGTCTACATCAGCCGCTACAGGTTTCCAGTCCTGCTGGAGGGAGTTTCGTCGGGGGGTTCCGGGGAAGGAAAGGGGGCTGGCCGAACCGGTCAGTAACCGCGCCAGGCCTGGCGGTCCTGGTGGTAACCGATGATCTTCGGGTGCATCATCGTCGAGGCCTCCACCTCGCCCTCCTGGCGGTCGATGGGGAACACCAGCGCCGCGTCAAGCAGGTCCTGGTCCAGGAAACGCAGCTCGGGGGCATCCTCCGGCAGGGTCAGTTCGGGGGCGCCACCCGGCTCAGCACCGGACACCCCCAGGTAGAAACCCCAGTTCCCGAAGGTGGGCACGTCCACGTTGTACGGGGTCACCGCCAGCCCCGCCTCCTCCAGCGAGTGGCTCACGCTCCAGTACGCGTCCGGGGCGAAGAACGGCGATCCGGCCTGCACGACCACCCGGCCCCCCGGCTCCAGAGCCTGCTCCAGCAGGGCGTAGAACTCGATCGTGTACAGCTTCGAGGTGCCCACGTCCGTGCCGTCCGGCAGGTCCGCGATGACCACGTCGAAGTTGGCCAGGTTGTCCCGCAGCCACTGGAAGGCGTCGGCGTTGACCACCTCCACACGCGGGTCCAGGAAGGAATCGTCGTTGAGGTCGCGAATCACCGGGTCCGTGGACGCCAGCTCGATCACGGCCGGGTCCAGGTCCACCAGGGTCACCGACTCGACGTCGTCGTAGCGCAGCAGCTCCCGGATGGCCAGGCCGTCCCCGCCCCCGAGCACCAGGACGTCCTCGCGCGCGCCGTCCATCGCCGGGTGGATCAGCGACTCGTGGTACCGGTACTCGTCCAGGGTGGAGAACTGGAGGTCGCCGTTGAGGAACATGCGCACGTCCCGGCCGTCCAGGGACTGGGTGAGCACGATCTCCTGGTACTCACTGCGCTCCGCGTGCGCGATCGGGTCCCGGTACATGGCCTGGCGGGCGTCCACCTCGAAGTTCTCGGCGAAGTAGTAGGCCAGACCCAGCACCGTCACGATGAACGCCAGCCCGACCGTCAGCCCCACGTACGCGAGCCGGGTCAGATCCGTGCGGAACAGCCACAGCACCACGGCCACGCCGATCACCGCGTTCAGCACACCCACCATCAGGGCGCCCTTGGGCAGCCCCAGCAGGGGGAGCAGCAGGAACGGGAAGGCCAGACCACCGATGAGGCCGCCCACGTAGTCGGCGGCGAACAGGTCGGCCACCGCCTCGGAGGCCTCCTGCTTGCGGATGCGCTGGATCAGCGTCATCAGCAGCGGGATCTCGATACCGATCAGCGTGCCGATCACGAACGCCAACAGCACCAGGGTGGGCTGGTAGGCGGAGGCGGACAGCCAGGCGAAGGACCCGTACAACAGCAGGACCGACAGACCGCCGACCAGGGACAACAGCCCCTCGACCACGGCGAACGACAGCGCCGGGCGGGCCTGGTAGCGCTTGGACAGCAGCGAACCCACACCCATGGCGAACACCATCACGGACAGGACCACGGAGGCCTGGGTGATGGTGTCGCCGAGCAGGTAACTGCCGATCGCGACGAGGGCCAGCTCGTACACCAGGCCGCAGGCGGCGCAGATGAACACCGCCAGCAGAACGAAGAACCGGGCCGCACGCGGCGGCACCGGGAGTCGGGGCCGTGCTTGGGCCGTGGTCTCGCTCAAGGTACTGCTCTCTCAGGAAGGGACACGAGGGTGTGGAAAGTGCGTCGGGGGGTCGGGCTGGACGCCAGCCCGACCCCCCGAACACGCGGACTACTTGCCGAAGCCCGAGCCTCCGCCGCGGCTGTCGCTTCCGCTACCGCCGCTGTTGGAGTTGGAGTTGGAGTTGTTGTTGTTCCCGCCACCGCCGCCGAAGCCGCCGAAGAAGAAGAACCCGCCGCCACCGCCGCCGCTGCGGTTGGAGCACTCGTCGGTCGGGGACGCGGACGGGCTGGGCGAGGCGCCGGACGCCGAGTTCGTGGTTCCGGCGGTGCCCGTCGCGTTGGTGGAGCTCGTGGCACTGGAGGTGGGGTCGGCCTTGGGCTCGCAGTCGGCGTTGTTGCTGCCGCCCGAACAGGCCGAGAGGAGGATCAGCAGCGCGGTGGCCCCGCCGATCGCGGCGATCTTGTGTCTGGGAGCGCGGGCTCCCCGGGTCGTGGTCGTGGCCATGTCGGCCTCCTCTTAGGGGGTCAGGGTCGTGGTCGTCGTCACCAGCTCGTCGCTCTGCGGGTAGGCGTGCCAGGTACGCCAGCGCAGGGACGCCCCACTGCCAGAGGTCAGGTGCAGCGCGGTGATCGCCAGAGGATCACCGGGGAAGGCGACGAGGAGCCCACCGGGTGAGTCGGAGGTCGCTTCGTGGATCTCCGCCACCCGGTGGGTGAGTTCGGCGCGAGGCAGCGACTCGACGATCGAGTCGAAGCGGTAGCCGCCCACCCCAGGCAGGGGGTGCTCGGCGTAACCGGGAAGCCCGCCGGAGGAACCCGGCAGGCAGGCGACCGTCTCCACCAGCGCCCCGCCGTCGGACTCCGGGCGCAGAACGACCTGGTGTGAAGCGCCGAGCACCCGCAGCTCGACCTCTCTGCCCGACACCGTGACGGTGCGGGTCGCGAGAGGTGCGACCAACGGGTGGTTCAGGGTCCAGACCAGGTCATCGGCCTTGGTGTCGACGAAGGGGGCGCTGATGCTCGCGCGCATGTGGGTGTCAGCTCCCGGGGAAGATCGTGAAGGTACCGGCGGCGACCTTGGTTCCGGTGCTGACTTCCCAGCTCCCGTGGTCGAAGCGCTCGAAGGCGAGCAGCTGGCCGTCCTCGGACTCGTAGTCGGCGTAGTCCATGCCACCCTCGGCCTTGAGACCGGTGGTGCCCTCGGAGCGGTAGGAGCCGGAGCCCTTCTCCTCGAGCTTGTAGGTGACGCCCTCAAGCTCGATGGACTTGCCCTGGGGGACCATGGTCAGGTCCGGGCGGCCGGTCCACAGGGCCAGCTCGACGTCGGGGTCCTCCTCGACCGAGAGCCAGCGCTTGCCGCCCTCGACCTCGAGGAAGTGCTCGGACCAGACGTAACCGCCCTCGGACAGGCGGAGGGTGCCGCGAATCCAGGTCCGCTCGTGGCCCCAGTCGATCATGTCGCCCGCCTTGATGGCGCGCGGGTCACCGGCGGTGTCAGTGGTGGAGGACGCGGCGAAGGGGTCCTGGGGAGGCGGGGGAGGGGTGTCCTGCTTCTGCGCCTGCGAGCGCTGCTTGTATATCAGGACCCCGATCACGATCCCGGCGATGAGAATCAGTAGCAGGAGGAGTTCGATCACCAGTGTTCCTCGATTCGCGGTGAAGCAGTCTTGGGGGTTCCCGGGGCCGGGCGGTCCTGTGTGTTCTGACGCCGGTTCGGGTGTTGTGGTTCCGCTCCTGGCCGGATCGGGTCAGGGAAAGAGGGCGTTGGGGGGAACTCGTTCGCGGGTGTCAGCGGTTGCAGGACCAGCACGTTCCGGATTATTCGGACCGTTGTCCCCCACCAGCCTAGGTGGTTTTCGGTCCTTCTGGGGGACCCGTACGCAGCGTGCCGGGGCCGCCACTGCCTGCCCGGACACGACGACGGGGCCCGCGCGGGAGGCGCGGGCCCCGTCATGGTGAACGGAGGCGGGGTCAGGGTCGGGAGTCGCCGGTCTCCAGCGGCAGGGAGTCGTCGCCGCCCCAACGGCTCCACGAGCCCGGGTACAGGCGGGTGTTGGTGAACCCCGCGTGCTCCAAGGCCAGGAGGTCGTGGCAGGCGGTCACCCCGGAGCCGCAGTAGGCGGTGACCGTACCGGCCGAGTCCGCGCCGAGGGCGGCGAAGCGCTCCCGCAGGACCTCGGGTGCGGCGAGCAGACCGTCCGGGCCCAGGTTGGCGGGCCACTCGGCGCTGCGCGCACCGGGGATGTGCCCGGCGCGGGCGTCCACCGGCGCGGGCTCCTCGCCGGTGAAGCGGCCGTGCACGCGGGCGTCGAGGAGGAGACGGTCGGGGTCGGCCAGCTCCCGCTGGAGGGCCTCGGTGCCGACGACGCGGTCGGCGGGCCAGGGGAGCGCGGTCCGGTGCGCGGGCTCGGCGCTCACCTCGCCCTTCTCGAGTTCGCCGGTCCAGGCCTGGATGCCGCCGTCCAGGAAGGCCGCCGAGGTGCCCAGGACCCGCAGCATCCACACCAGTCGCGCGGCCACCGAGCCGTTCGCGTCGTCGTAGACGACCACGGAGGAGGTGTCGCCGATCCCGAGGCGACCCAGGGAGCGGGCGAGGTCGGCGGCGGCCGGAAGCGGGTGGCGGCCTCCCTCGCCGCTGGCGGGCGCGGCAAGGTCGGTGTCCACGTCGGCGTGCACGGCCCCGGGGATGTGGCCGTTCAGGTGGGCCTCCCGGCCGGAGCGGCCGTCGAGGTACCAGCGGGAGTCGACGAGCACGACCTCGTCGCGGTGGTCACGGAGCCAGGCGGCGGAGACGGCCACCGGCAGGGACAGTGTCTGATCGGACATGCCGCCAGCCTAGGGCGTGGAGCGGTCCGTGCCGGGACGGAAGGCCGCGTAGGCCAGCCCGGTCAGGAGCGGGACGGAGAACCAGAGCTGGTACCAGAACACCGAGCCCAGGTCCGTCCAGGGCATGGTGGCCACCGAGGCCGCGCCCACGACACCGATCGCGAACGTCACCACGCTCCGTGACACGCGCGGCGCCGCGCCGGGCGGGCCGTCGAGGAACAGCCGGGCGGCCAGGAGGGTGACGCCCATGAACCACAGGGAGAGGAAGATCCGGTGTCGAGCGGGGTCGGGTACTGAGTCGTTCCAGGCCACGAGGGTCAGCCACAGGCCCGTGACGAGTAGGAGGGCGCCGCCCACCGCCGCGCGGGTGAGGGGCGTCCGGCTGGGGTGGCGCGTTCGCGTGTGTGCCTCCATAGGCCTCAGGCATGCCCGGAGGAGGCCGGTCCATGCCTGCGCGCCCGGGTCGGGTTCACCACAGGAAGCGAGAGTTTGAGGGGGTTGGTTCCCGAGGGGCCGCCAGCCAGGTGGGATGACATCCGTCAACCCGCGACCCGGGTGTAGGGGCGGAGAGGTCGGCGGTCTCCGGGGCGGGCCGCCATGATCCTGCCGTGCGTCGTGCTCGTCGTGATCACGGTGGTGGTGCGGCTTCCACCCGCCGGACCGGGTCAGCGCTGATCCCGTGACGTCCTAGGTGCGCGCCGCGTCCCGGTCCATGCGGTGGACGTGCAGGATCCACCACAGACCCAGCACCGGCAGGACCAGCGGGATGAACAGGTAGCCGCTGCCGAAGTGCGACCACACCGTGTCGTCCGGGAACGCCCCGGCGGCCAGCACGCTCACCGCCCCCACCACGAGCACCCCGATCATCTCCACGGACACCGACACCAGCGCCACCAGGCGCGAGGTGCGCCCGGCGCGGGCCAGGCCGACCGCCGCCACCAGGTAGATCAGCCCGGCGAGCACGGAGAGCCCGTACGCCAGCGGGGCCTCGTCGAACCGGGTGGCGAGCTGGTAGGAGCCGCGCGCGGTCGCCGCGAGCGCGAACACGGCGTACACCGCCACCAGGAGCCGGCCGGGGCCGGTGCGCAGGGTGCGGTCGCCGACGGGATCGGGCGCCTCAGACAACGGGACTCCACAGCTGCTCGACGCGGACCATGAGGACGGGGAGGATGAGGCAGGCGAAGGCGATCACGGCCGGGCCCCACTTGCTGCGCTCCATGAACCCCCACACGGCGCAGGCGGGCGGCAGCAGCGCGACGGTCGCGAGGTAGGAGACGAGCATGACCGTCTCACCCGGGCGTTCACCGCCGACCATCGCCACGGTGATCGCGCCGACCTGACCGAGCACCAGAAGCCACAGCACACCCATGCCCACCAGGTGGGGGACGAGCATCGGCTGGTCGCGGAAGGTGGAGACGAGACACCACACGGCCATCGCCAACGACACCATCTGAATGGTCATGGTCAGCCAGTCGACCACGCCGCCTCCGCTCGGGTACTCCGCACGTCCGCCCATGTCAGCGGACCACAACAAACTACGACGCATCGTAGTCGTAGCCGGGCACCACCCCGTACCCGGGGGAGGGCCCCGGACACCGGAGCACGGGCCGGGCCGGGGTCGCGTTCCTCGTGGGCCTAGCTGACCTCGGCCGTGATGGTCTCCTGGAGACCGAACAGCTCGGCCATCTCGACGGAGGCGATGTCGAGGTCGTCGCCGACCACCGCGATCTGGCCCTCCACGCGCTGACCAGGGCTGAGGGAGACGACGGAGAGCTTGTCGATGTCCGCGAAGAGTGTGTCCGACCAGTCGGAGCGGACCGTGCCGTCGGCGAGGACAACCGCCACCGGTGAGTCAGGGGGAGCGGTCGAGGTGGCCGACCAGGACACGCACGGCCTCCTCGGGTGAGTCGGCGTGGAAGCGGACGGCGGTCACGTGCTCCTCCTCACGGTCGAAGAAGCGTGCGGGTACCGGGACGCCGAAGTCGACCACGACATTGGTCCCGCCGAACACGGAGACCGTCAGCGTGCCCTCGTCCACTGAGACGGGGCCGCCCCGGTGGGCGCTCCGGGACACCCTCGCGGAGACCACCTCACTCGTGGGAAAGGCGAAGTCCGCGTTCGCGCCATGACGCACCCGTAGGAACCGCTCGCTCACCAGGTGGCCCTGCCTGCCGTGGAGGGACCAGAGACCGAGCGCGTAGAGGACGAAGTAGACGGCCACGGCGAAGAGCACCCAACGAAGCCAGCCCGGCCCGCCTACGAACAGGAGAGCGAGCACGGCGCCCGACAGCGCCAGCACCGACATGGACAGGGCGACGGCTGCGGTGGGCCCACCAGAGCGCACCGACGTGACTCCTTCGGCCCGCGACTCCCGGCGGAACAGACGGGGCAGGGCCAGGGTGACCAGCAGCTCCTGCTTCACGACGAAGGCGACGCTCGGCGGGAGGCAGGCGTCCAGGCCCGCCATGAAGGCCTGGGTTCGGCTGGCGCCACGGGAACGAGCCCTCCGGTAGGCGATCCGGATCGCTGCGAACTCCGCGACGACGACCCCGAGCAGGCACACCTCCAGGACGACGACGATGATCGCGGCCCGGGCCAGGTCGACCACTCCGGTGAGGACGAGGAGGAGGTTGGCGGCGATGACCACGAACGGCAGCCACCGCAGGAGGGCGGCCACCCGGGGATTGCGGAGCACGGAGTCCGTCCTTTCCGTCGGCGTCACGGAAGGGCCATGCTGGCGCCCTGACGTGGCGTCAGGGCAAGCCGGTTCGGGAGTCAGTCCGGGCTGGCGGAGAGGCGCGACACGACCCTGCCCAGGACGCGCCGCTGCGCCGGGGTGAAGGAGGAGAACAGTTCCGAGGTGAGCCCGTCGGCGGGGCCGGTGGGGCCCGCGTCCGTCACGAAGGGCCGCGCCAGGTCGACGAGGTCCTCCACCAGCTGTTCCGTCCCGGCCGACTTCTCCGTCTCCGGGGACAGCTCCATGAAGCCCTCCATGACCGGGCCCACGCGTGGGTCGGCCCCGGCTGCGCCGGGATTGTCGGGCGCTCCGCCGAAGAGCGACATGAGCTGGAGCGCGGTCCTCTCCTGTTCGACGAGGTCCGGGGCGACGCCCTTCTCGTTGAGCACGTCCACCCAGGCCGACCAGGGTTCCAACGGGCTCCCCGGGCCGAGCCGACCGGCGTCCTCCCGCAGCCGCGCGATCATCAACCGCCGCTGCTCCAGCCTCTCCTGCTGCCGGACGATCTCCGCCTCCCACCTGCCCAGCGCGGAGCCGAGGTCGGTGCCGTCGGCGTCGACCAGCCCGGCGCATCGGTCCAGCGGGAGGTCCAGTTCGCGGAGGGCGAGCACGGACTTCAGCGCGTGGAGCGTGGCGATGTCGTATCTCCGGTGGCCCAGTTCGTCCCTCTCCGGCTCGGGGACGGCGCCCCGGGAGTGGTAGAAGCGGAGCGTGCGAGGGGTCGTTCCGAGAAGGCGGGCGGCCTCTCCGATGGACAACATAGCCCCATTATCGCCGCATGGCCCGCGACGGAGCGGGGTGACGGGGTGGTCTCCCGGAGGCCGGGTACCACCCCGTTCACTCGAAGACTCAGCGCTTCCAGTAGAAGACGTCGGCGGTCGCCGAGGTGATCCGCGCCTCCGCCTTGCCGAACTGCGCGACCCGGACGCGCACCCGGCGCCCGGCGGCCAGGTTGCCCTTCCAGGAGTAGGTGAAG
The DNA here is from genome assembly GCF_018070675.1 of Nocardiopsis sp. B62. NCBI lineage: Bacteria > Bacillati > Actinomycetota > Actinomycetes > Streptosporangiales > Nocardiopsidaceae > Nocardiopsis > Nocardiopsis sp. B62. The sequence goes on from NZ_JAGPXK010000017.1 coordinate 39,046, forward strand.
TGCGCCTTGCCGCCCACGTGCACGGGGCTGTCCAGCGGGCGGTTGCGGGCCACCTTCCAGCCGCCGTCACCGTTGGGCTCGTACTCGGTGAGGCGGATCTGCGCCTCGGCGCCGGAGTCGAGCCCCTCCAGGGTCACCCCGACCGAGACGTCGTAGTAGGCGCCCTTGGTCTCCTCGACCCCCACCAGGGCGTAGAACTCACCGGTCTCGCCGTCGTGCCGCCGGTCGAAGGCCAGGCTCGCCCAGCTGCCCGACTCCAGGGTCTGGGCGTTGTCCTTCTCGAACCTGCGGTGTGAGGGCATGTCGTCTCCTTCAGAGTTTCCGGGAGCCTGTGCGAAGGTGCCGTCCTTGACCAGCTGGTAGGCCTTGTCGCCGGGGCAGGACGTGGAGATGAAGTCACGGTGGCCGAGCACCCTCCCGGAGATGGAGGTGTCGGGTTCCATGAGCCACTGGCGCAGCACGCGGACCGCGTTGATCTGCTCGGGCGTGATGGTGTCCGAGGGTCCGGTGGCCAGGGTGCAGGAGTAGTGCGAGGAGTTCCCGCCGGGCTGGGCGGCCTGGGTGCGGTACAGCCCGCGCCCCTCCAGCACGTACCCGTGCGGACACGCCATGAACGAGTTGCCCGTGTAGTACACCGTGCCCCGGCGCCGGGCCAGCCAGGTGCCGTTGGGGGTGGTGGGGCACCACACGTGGCCGCCGTAGGTCTCCTCGCTGATGGAGAACGCCGCTTCGCGGGAGGCCGCGGCCTTCGGCGAGAAGTGGGTCCGACGGTGCAGCTCCACCCTCCACATGGCGTGGCCGGTGGAGTCGGCGGGCGGCACACGGGTCAGCGAGGTCGCGTGTCCGGCCAGGATGGCGGCGAACTGGAACGCCTCGGCCGCCGCACGGTTCCTCTGGCCGAGCGCCCGCGCGTCGTCTGTCCCGTTGTCGTGCCCCTCCGCCAGGAGGGACACCTCGACGAAGCGTTCGAGCTGCGTTCGGGTGAGGGAGCACAGGAACGCGTGGGTGGGAACCCGGTCCGGAGCCTGCTCCAGCAGGATCCGACCGGCGTCCACGGAGAGGTGGAACTCGACCAGGTCCTGGTTGGGCACCTCACGCCAGCGAGGAACGCCGTCCGAGTCCGAGCCGGTACGGGGGAACCGATCGCACGCGGGACCGAAGAGGTCCCCGAGGCAGGCCCTGATCCTCGCGACGTTCCGGGCGTCCTCCTCCCGCGGCTGGTGGATGACCACACCCGTGTCGGGTTCGCGGCCCCTGCCCGGGGGCTCCACGTGGCCCTCGGTCCAGAACCACCCGATCACCTCGACGAGGGAGTCGTCCCACTTGGGTTCGTCGGGCAGGCTGTCGCAGGGAGCGGACAGGGGAATCCCGTCCCAGTGGGTCAGCGACTCGGTGGTCGCCCACACCCGCTCCCGGCTCTGCTGTGTGCGTTCCGCGTGCCCGGTCGCGGCCCACGTTCCGTCCGCCGCCCTCTGGCGTTCGGTGCCCGTCCGTCGGTGGGACCGTTCCACGGGCCAGCGGTGCTGGGGGGTGGTCAGGGAGGAGTGCGCACGCCCCTCCATGCGGACGAGCGTGCGCTCGGTGGCGGGGAAGACGTTGACGGCCTGGACCGGCTGCCACTGGGAGGTTCCGGTCGTGTGGTCGAGGGTCAGGACCACGTCGCCCGCGCGGAGGTCGCGGAAGGTCCGCCAGCCGTCCTCGGTGAGGATCTGCGTCTCCTCGTCGGCGCAGTAGCCGATGTCCGCCCAGCCGCGGGAGGGGCCGGTGTGGAAGTTTCGGGTGTTGCGCCAGTAGGTCAGGCAGGCGGAGTGATCCTTGTTGGCGAGGTTCTGGTCGCCGCTGTCGTAGTGGATGACGAGACCGGAGCGGGGGTTGGCCTGCTCGGCGGGGGAGGCACCCCAGCCCAGATCGGACCTGGACACATATTTGCTTGGTCGAGGCATACACCTATTGTCCCCTGCGAGGACTTCTCTACGTGGTGAATCCGTGACAACGGGCTATATGTGAATAGGGTGATCTCTGAGCCAGGAATCCCTTTTGCGAATTCTGTGGCCGGAGTGGTTATCGGGGCCAGAGGAACACCACGGCCTCCGCCGCGACCAGGTGCGCGTCGGCCTCACCGAACTGCGCGGCCCACACCTCCACGCGATGTCCCGGCTCCAGCCGGTCCTTCCACGCGTACGTGAACCCCCCGTGCCCGAACCCGTGCGTGGTGACCTCCACCGGCAGGTCCCGGTGGGTCCGCCACCCTCCCGATCCGTCGGGAGCGAACTCGACCGCCCGCAGCCGCACCTCGTGATCCGGGGTGATGTTGGTCAGCGTCACCCCCACCGAGAGGTCGTACAACGCGCCGGAGGGTTCGTCGGCCCCCACCAGTTCGGCCGGGTCCGCCGGGGCCAGGCCGTTGCGGAGGTCGAAGCCGATCCGGTGCCACTCCCGTGGCTTCAGGGCCTGGGCGGTGGTCTTGACGAAGCGTCGGTAACCGGGAGTCGGGGGCATGGCAGTTCCTCGCGTCGGGGTCGGGTGGCCCTGCCACCTGCGGTCACATCAAAAAGTAATCGAGTAGGCACCATTCGTGCGTGTGGCGGTGTGGGCGCGTCCCGAGCCGGGTGCGCCACGATGGGGGGACCGCCCCTCGAAAGGTGTGACCCATGCGCTCCGCCCACTCCGTCAGCGCCGTCCGGCAGGCCGAACAGGCGCTCATGGCCCGACTGCCCGAAGGCACGCTGATGCGCCGCGCCGCCATGGGCCTGGCCGTCCACTGCGCCCGCCTGCTGCCCCGTGTCCACGGCGCCCGCGTGACCCTGATGGTCGGCGGCGGCGACAACGGCGGCGACGCCCTCTTCGCGGGGGCGGACCTGGTTGCGCGCGGTGCCTCCGTGCGCGCGGTGCTGGCAGGGAGGCGCGTCCACCCCGAGGGGTTGGCCGCGCTGGTGGCGGCGGGTGGCGGGGTGATCGAGGGTGTGACCACTGGGGCTCATGGGGCCACAGATATTTCTGAGACTGGTGGGGATGGTGGTCCGCGGATCGCAGTCGAGGCGGAGTCGGCGCTCCTGGAAGCCGACCTCGTCGTCGATGGTCTCGTCGGGATCGGGGGGCGCGGTGGCCTGCGCGAACCCTACGCGGCGCTCGCCGCCCTGGCCTCGGACTCGCGCGCCGTCGTGGTCGCGGTGGACCTCCCGAGCGGAGTGGACGCCGACACCGGGGAGGTCGCCGGGGAGGCCGTACGGGCGGACGCGACGGTCACCTTCGGCACGTACAAGCCGGGGCTGTTCGTCGACCCGGGGGCCGGGCGGGCCGGGCGGGTGAGCCTCGTGGACATCGGGCTGGGGCCGGAGCTGCCCGACGCCGACCTCGTCCGTCCACAGCCTGTGGACATCGCCCGGCTCCTGCCGATCCCCTCCGCCGAGGACGACAAGTACCGCCGGGGCGTGCTCGCCGTCCGCGCCGGATCCGACCAGTACCGGGGAGCCGCCGTCCTGTGCGTCGGCGGCGCGCTGCGAACCGGAGTGGGCATGGTCCGTTACGGAGGCGGTGAGGACGTCCTCTCCCTGGTGATCTCGCGGTGGCCGGAGGTCGTGGGGCTGCACCTGGACCCGACGAGCAGCACGGACCTCGCCCCGGGGCGGGTCTCGGCGGTGGTGGTCGGACCCGGTCGCGGCACCCACCCCGCCAACGCGGACGAGCTGCGGGCGCTGCTGGAGAGCGACGTCCCGGTGCTGCTCGACGCCGACGCGCTCAACCTGGTGTCGAGCAGCGTCTCCCTCACCGAACTCGTGCACCTGCGGAGCGCGCCGACACTGCTCACACCGCACGCCGGCGAGCTGTCCCGGCTGCTGCCGGACACCGACCGCGCCGAGATCGAGGCGCACCGGCTGGCGCAGGTCACCCGCGCCGCGAAGCTGTACAGGTCCACGGTCCTGCTCAAGGGGTCGACGACGGTGATCGCCCACCCCGGGGAGCGGACGGTGGTCAACCCCACGGGCACCCCGCTGTTGGCCACGGCCGGTTCGGGCGACGTGCTCTCGGGGGTGGCCGGGGCGCTGTTGGCCTCGGGCCTGTCCGCGCGGGAGGCCGCGATGTGCGCCGCCTACCTGCACGGACGGGCAGCCGTGCTGGCCCGGGGCGGTGCCCCGATCAGCGCCTCGGACCTGTTGGACGCGCTGCCGCTCGCCGTCGCGGAGCTTCGGCGCGCGGCCGACTGAAGCCGTCAGGAGCGGGAGCGGGCGGCCTCCAGGCCCAACCGGACGATGTCGGTGATGAAGTAGTCGCCGGGGTCGCGCGCGTCGCGCAGCAGGTGCAGCTTCGCGTCGTCGACCCACATGTACTCGGTGTGCTTGTCCGCCTCCAGGACCGGGGCGGACAGGTCGCCGTCCACGCGGACCAGGTAGTCCACCTCGCGGCGGGTCACGCCGTCGCCCGGGTCCCAGTCCAGCCGGTACAGCTCGGCGACCACGGCAGACAGGGTCCAGCCGGTCTCCTCGTGGATCTCGCGGGCCAGGGCCCCGAGCATGGTCTCGCCGTCCTCCACGTGGCCGCCGACGACGTCCCAGCAGTTCGGGAACACCTTGCGGGTGGCCGACCTGCGCTGGGCGAAGGCGCGCCCCTGGGCGTCGACGACCACGGCCCCCGCGACCCAGCGCTCCCCGTCGGCGGTGTCGGGGAAGGTGATCCCCTCGGCGATCTCCACGTTCACGGTGTTCTCCTTCACGGGTGGTCCTGTGCGGGGGTCCCCTCGGGCGCGGAGCCTCGGCGGGGCAGGCGCAGCGTGAGCAGTTTGGCGCGCGGTGCGAGCGTCCCGGCCAGGTCGAACACGCCCTCGGTGCGGCTGCGGTCCTCGTCCAGCACGGAGAACAGGTTGACGCCCAGGTAGAAGGTGATCGCCGCGTTCGCGACCTCCTGGGCGGGCAGCAGCCGACCCAGGGCCGACCCCCCGAGCACACGATCCCACTCCCCGGCGATGAAGTCGATCCAGGGGCGGGAGCGCTGGTTGATCTCCGCGCGCAGTTCGGGCTTGGTGACCGCCGCCGCGACCAGCTCGGAGAACTCGGCGATGTAGCCGCGCTCCAGGTCGGTCCGGTAGACGCGGGTGGCCACCTCCACCAGCTCCTCCAGGGTGTGGGCGGCTCCGGCCATCTCGCGGTACAGGGCCATGCGCTCGGCGCTGGACCTGTCGAGCGCCGCGAGCAGGAGTTGGTCGACCCCGCCGAAGTGGTAGAAGACCAGCGCCGAGTTGGCCTCCGCGCGGGCGGCGATCGCCCGGGCCGAGGCTCCGGCGTAGCCCTCCTCGCGCAGGACCTCGCTGGCCGCCGTGATCAGGCGGTCCCTGGTCTCGGCGCTGTTCTTGCGGCTCCCGCCGCCGGTCCTGGACATGGTCCTCCCTCGGGTCGGGGTTCATCATACGGTTTAATCAAGTGATTAAACCGTGTGCTTTAATCATGTCGTCAAAGTGCGACAGCGAGGAGTGCCACCGTGACGCAGCCCCCCGAGTTCTCCGCCGCCCCCGAACCGGGGCGGGACCCCGAGACGAGCCATCCCCGCGACGCCGAGATCGCGGAGCGCTGTGCGGCCCCCCACCGCTCCTTCGAGCCGATCCGGGGCGTCCCTGCGGACGGGGAGGGCCTCCCCAGGCCCTCGACGGCCCGGTGGGTCCTGGCCGGGATCGTCCTCGCCGCCTTCGCCGCCCTGCTCGCCGTACGGGTGACCAGGTTCGGCGGCCTCGACCAGACCGCCCTGTTCTACGTGGGGCTGCCCGCGTTCCTGGCCCTGCTCGTGATCCTCTGCGTCCGGGCCCGCGGCGGGCTCGGCGCGGCCATGGCCGTCACCACGGTCTGCCTGCTGCTGGCCGGACCGATGCTCGGCGAGGGGATGGTCTGCCTGGTCATCTCCGCCCCGCTCATCTACGGCGTCGTCGCCCTGGTCGCCTGGGTGGTCGCCTCGATCCGGCGGCGCGGCCGGCGCCACCCCCACGCGATGCTGGCCGTCCCGATCCTGTTCGCCCTGGCCATGGAGGGGATCGGCGGGTTCTCCCTGCTGCCGCGCGAGGACTCCGGAACGGGTGCGGTTCTGGTCGGCGCGACCCCCGCCGAGGTCGCCGCCGCGCTGGCGGCCCCGCCCGGGTACGACGCCCCCGACGCCTTCCTGCTGAGCGCTGTCCCCTTTCCCGAACCGGTCGAGGCGCTCGGTTCGGGCCTGGAGGTCGGAGACACCAGGACCGTCCACTTCACGCCGCGCCGGACCCTCGCGCCCGGCGCGGAGCCCACCCCGCGCCACCTGGGGCTGGAGGTCGCGGAGAGCGACGTGCGCGCGGACGGCGGCCGGGTGGTCTTCGAGGTCACCGAGGACACCGCCTTCGCCAACTGGATGGAGATGGAACGCGCCGTGGCCACCTGGCGGGGCGAAACCGACGGGACCCGGCTGGCCTGGGAGATCGAGTACACCCGCACCTACGACCCCTCCTGGTACTTCGGGCCGGTGCAGTCGCACGTCACGGGCCTGGCCGCCGACTACCTCGCGCGGACCTTCCAGGCGGAGGCCCAGGCGCTCACGGGCGGGGAGCCCCGGCGTTGATTCCCGCACTCACCCCCGCCCCGGAACTCCCCTCCCTGCTGGTCCGGGGCGCGGGCCTGCTCCTGCCGCTGCTCGCGGTCACCGCCGCGTGCCTGTGGCGGGCACCCCGGCCCCGGGAGGTCGCTGCGATGATCGTCGCCTCGGGCTGGGCGCTGTTCACCCTCCTGCCGCTGAACCTGATCGCGCTGCGGGCGGGCTGGTGGTCCTTCCACGCGCAGGGCGCCGTGTGGCAGGGGCTGCCGGTGGACCTGCTGCTGGCCTGGGTGCTGCTGTGGGGCGCGCTGCCCGCGATCATGCTCCGGATCCTCCCGGTCCCGCTGGTCACCGCGGTGCTCGTGTGGCTGGACCTGATCCTCATGCCGCTGGCCGAACCGGTGGTGGTGCTGGGGCCGCTCTGGCTGCTCGGGGAGTTCCTGGGCGCCACCCTCTGCCTGATCCCCGCGCTGCTGCTCGCCCACTGGACCCGGCGCGGCCAGCTGGTCCACGCCCGGATGTGGACACAGGCGGTGCTTGCCCTCGGCCTGATGGTCGTCCTGCCGGTGTACGTGCTCGCCACCGCCCCGGCCGGGCTCGCATGGACACCGACCACCTCCTGGCGGTGGTGGACCGCCTCCCCGGAGACCCTGACCGCCGGGGCGCAGGTGCTCGCCCTGGTCTGCCTGCCCGGTCTCGCGGCGGCACGGGAGTTCGCGGCGGTGGGCGGCGGGACACCGCTGCCCTACGACCCGCCCGCACGGCTGGTGACCAGCGGCCCCTACGCGTACGTGCGCAACCCGATGCAGCTCACCGTCACCCTCCTCTACCTGGTTTTGGGCCTGCTCCACCCGCCGCTGCTGCTCGGTGTCCCGGTCGCCCTCGCCTACGGGGCCGGGTTCGCCGCCTGGCACGAGGGCGGGCAGCTGCGGGCGGCCTTCTGCTCGGACTGGGACACCTACCGCGCGGGGGTGCGCGCGTGGCTGCCGCGATGGCGGCCGTGGCCCGGGAGGGCGCGGGGCACCCTGTACGTGGCGGCGGACTGCGGCCCGTGCCGGGGCGTGGGCGCCTGGCTGGCGGCGCGCGGACCGACGGCCCTGACCCTGCTCCCGGCCGCCGAGCACCCCGAAGTGCTGTACCGGCTCACCTACGAGACCGCGGAGGGGGTCCGGTGGAGCGGCGTCGCCGCCCTGGCCCGGTCCATGGAGCACCTGCACCTGGGGTGGGCGATGGCCGGGTGGGCGCTCTCCCTGCCGGTGCTGCGCCACTTCGTCCAGCTGTGCGGGGACGCCTTCGGCGTCGGGCCGCGTCCCTCCAGGAAACCGGACACACCGGCCATCTTGTCCAGTTCGGGCTGACGCGAGCCCACACCTGAACAATCGCCGCGAACTCACATGTTCCACGGGACCCCCTCGCCGTTATGCTCGGGCGGGGCCGCGCCTCCCTTCGGAAACGCCCGGCCCACACCGCACCCAGCCCCCCGGCACGAGGAAGTCCATGGAAGAACAGGCGATGCTCGCGCGCGACCTCGTGCTGCGCGTCTGTGCCGGTCCCACCGAGTTCGCTCCCCAGTGGCTCCGGGCCAGGGGCAAGGTCACCGCCCCCTTCGTGATGGCGCGCGACCGCGACCTCATCCGGGGCCTCGTCGAGGCCGGACGGGCCCTGGGGGTCGACCGGCTCCTGGTCTGCCGCACCCGCGCGGAGTACTCCTACGACCCGGTGACCGAGGTGCCCCTCGACACCGACACCCTCATCGACCTCATCCGGGGGTGGGGGCCCACGCCCACCGACTTCCTCGTGTGCGTCGAGGACTTCTCCGCCGCCGTGCTGGTCTCCGCCAGCGAACTCACCGTCGCCGCCGGGCCGGTCGACTTCGTCCGCGAGATCGTCGGCCCGGACATCCCCGGGGTCCGCGCGAACTTCGCCACCAGGGCCCTGGACGGCAACCGGCCGGACCTGCTCCGGGCCGCCCAGCACTACAACTGCGTCGATCCCGGCGCCCGGCACGCGCGGGCCCCCCGCAGCCCCGGCCCCGACCTGGCCGAACGGCTCGCCCGAAGAGCCGAACGCGCCCGCGGGCGCAACCCCGGAACGGTCCGGTTCCTGCGCGCTCTGCGCGGCACCTGGGGCTGGGCCATGCTCGGCGTCCTGCTGCTCGCACCCCTGGCGGTCCCGGCCCTGGCCGCCGCCCCGCCCGCCCTGTTCCTCACCTACCTCCTGCTCTTCCAGCTGGCGCTGCTGGCCCGCTCCCGGACCGTCTCCTTCGCCACCCTGCTGAGGGTGGCCGCGCTCGGGGCCCTCCTGCTCTGGCCACTGGCACTGGCCTCCGCGCTGGTCAGCGGAGCGCTCGGGTGGGACATCGACGACGTGCTCAGCCAGACCTATGTGGCCGTCACCGTCGAGGAAACGGGCAAACTCCTCCCGCTGCTCCTCCTCGTGCTGCTCGCCCGCCGCCGCGTGCGCCGCCTGTCCGCCGTGGACTTCCTCCTCCTGGCGGCCGCCTCCGGGGCCGGGTTCCAGCTGGCCGAGCGGCTGTTCGTCGGGATCTCCGCGCCCCTGGCCGACCCCGTCACCGGGCTCGTGAGCGGGGCCGCGCCCGAACCGTACGCGGGGCACGCCGTCGCCACCGGCCTCATCGGCGCGGCCCTCGGTCTGGCGATCGTCGGACGCCGGTACGGGGGCTGGCTGTGGCTGCTGCCGGTCCTGGCCACCTCACTGGTGTTCCTGGACCACCTGGACGTCAACGCCCGCGCCGCCGGGGCCCGGCTCGACGCGTTCTCCACCTTCGTGCACACGCTGTTCGGCGGCGGCTCGCTGACCCCGTGGCTGCTGCTGCTCGCCCTGCTGTTCGCGGTGGCGATGGACTACCGGGTGATCGCGACGGCGGCGGAGACCACGCCCCCGCTGCCCGGCCGGACCCCGCTGCCGGGGCTGCGCCGGTGGGCGCACGGCAGGTCGGTCGCCCTGCGGGTGCGCATCCCCGCCGACATCGCCCCGACCTTCCGCCGGATCGCGCTGTCGTGGGTCAACCTGCCCGCCACCCTCGCCACCACGGTCACCACCATCGCCCACGAACTCGCCACCGCCACCATGGCCGCCAAGCAGGGCCCGGGCGCGCTCGGCGACGCGCTCCGGTTCCTGCGCTGGCGCCGGGCCAACGCGATGGGTGAGGCCCGCTCACGGGGGAGGAACTGGCGCCGCTACCCCTCCGAGGAGGAGCTGGCAGACAGCGCCCGCGACCTGGCCCGGAGGATCGGCCTGGCCGGAACCGGGGGCCTGCTGGTGGCCGCCACCGCGCTGCTCGCCCTCGGCTCCGGACCCGTGCCGGGCGCGGTGCCGGAGGGAACCCCCGGCTACGAGGGCACCCCCGGCTACGCGGTACGGGCGGTGGAGCTGATCCTCGGCTGGCTCACGGCGGCCGACACCGCCACCCTCGTGTGGACCGCACTCGTCGGGCTGGCGGTGCTCAGCCTGCTCACCATGGGCAACGCCGTGCCGCACGCCCACCCGCGCATGGGCGAGTTCCTGCGGGCCCCCACCGCCAACACCGGCGCCATTCTGGGGATGCTCGCCCCCGGTCAGGTCGGGTACGCGTTCCTGGGACTGGTCGGTCTTATCCTGCCCGCGAGGGTCAACCAGCTGATCCGCCGCTGAACCGCAGGATCGTCCGGGCCCGTTCGATGACGGGGGCGTCGACCATGCCCCCCTCGAACCCGAACGCGCCGCCGTGCGCCTCGGCCGCCGAGAGCACCCGGCGGGCCCAGGCGACCTCGTCCTCGGTCGGCAGGAAGGCCGAGCGGACCGCGGGCACCTGCCGGGGGTGCACGCACGCCTTGGCGTCGAAGCCCGCGTCCGCGGCGTCGCGCGCCTCGTGGCCCATCCCCGCGACGTCCTCGATGTCGGTGTACACCGTGTCGATCGCGAACCGGCCGGACGCCCGCGCGGCGAGCAGGACCGTCCAACGGGCGTGCTCGGCCACGGGCGTCCGGCCCCGGCCGGGACGCTGGCGCCCGCCCAGGTCGGCGGCCAGGTCCTCCCCGCCCCACATCAGCGCGACGCAGTTGTCCGCCCGGGCGATGGACGGCGCCTCCAGGACACCTGCCGCCGTCTCGCACAGGGCGATGACGGGCCGGGGCGCCAGCGCCTCCACCTGCTCCCGGGAGGCGGTCATGGGCAGCATCACGACGGCGTCGGGCAGGTCGGCGAGGGCACGGACGTCGTCCTCGTGCCACCGGGTGCCCACCGCGTTGACGCGCACGACGATCCGTCCGGTCCCGAGCTCGCGCAGGGCGTCGACCGCGTGCCCGCGCGCGACCGCCTTGTGCTCCGGGGAGACCGCGTCCTCCAGGTCGACGATCACGGCGTCCGCGAGCCCGGCCGCGCCCCGGACGCGGTCGGGCCGGTCGGCGGGGCAGAACAGCGGTGCGGGTCCGGGCCAGGGGAGGGGTCGGGTTCGCGAGGGCATCAGTCCAGCCCGCCGCGCTTGACCAGCTGGGAGACGATGACGTTGCGCTGGATCTCGTTGGTGCCCTCGCCGACGATCATCAGGGGCGCGTCGCGGAAGTAGCGCTCCACGTCGAACTCGGTCGAGTACCCGTAGCCGCCGTGCACGCGGATCGCGTCCAGGGCGATCTCCATCGCCGCCTCGGAGGCGAACAACTTGGCCATGCCCGCCTCCATGTCGCAGCGCAGCCCGGCCTCCGCCTTCTCCGCCGCGTTCAGGATCAGCTGGCGGGACGCCGTGAGCTTGGTGGACATGTCCGCGAGGTAGTTGCCGATGGACTGGTGGCGCCACAGCGGCTTGCCGAAGCTCTCCCGCTCCTGTGCGTAGCGGAAGGCGTCGTCGAAGGCCGCGCGGCCCACCCCCAGGGCACGGGAGGCCACCTGGATGCGGCCGGTCTCCAGCCCCTTCATCATCTGCGCGAACCCCCGGCCCTCCTCGCCTCCCAGGAGGGCGGCGGCGGGGGCCCGGTAACCGTCGAAGCTGAGTTCGCAGCTCTCGACCCCCTTGTAGCCGAGCTTGGGCAGGTCCTTGGACACGGTCAGCCCGGGGCCGTGTTCGACGAGGAGGATCGAGACGCCCCGGTGCTTGGGCTCGGCGGCCGGGTCGGTCTTGCAGAGCAGGGCGATGAGCTGGGACCGGCGGGAGTTGGTGATCCACGTCTTCGTCCCGTCGACCACGTACTCCTCGCCGTCACGGCGGGCGACGGTCGTCATGGCCTGGAGGTCGGAACCGCCGCCGGGTTCGGTCAGGGCCATGGTCGCCCGGATCTCGCCGGTGGCCATCCTCGGCAGGTAGTGGTCCTTCTGCTCCTGGGTCCCGTAGGCGAGGAGCAGCTTGGACACGACGGTGTGTCCGCCCATGGCACCGGCCAGGGACATCCAGCCGCGGGCCAGCTCGGCCGTCACGAGCGCGTAGCAGGGCATGGACACACGGGAGTCGCCCCAGGGTTCGGGGATGGCCAGGCCGAAGACCCCCATCTCCTTCATCTGCCCGATGAGCTTCTCCGGGTAGGTGTCGGAGTGTTCGAGGTCGCGTGCGACGGGGCGCACCTCGCGATCCACGAACTCGCCGACCAAGGAGACCACGGCCTGTTCTTCACTGCTCAACTCGGTCATCGCGGGTTCCTTCTCTGCTTCTTGCCTGTGACTGTGCCGGTGCGCTGGCGGCCTCGGCTGGCTGGTGGTCGTGGTGGGCGGTGGTCGTGGCGGGGTTCAGGGCGCGAGGACGGCGGACGCGCTGATCGATGTGGGACCGCCCTCGGCCGAGGCGGACAGCACGAGCTCGTCGCCGTCGACGGCGTGCCCGTCGGCGATCACCCGCTGGCCCGAGAACACCGGCGTGTGCAGGCGGAACGCGAACGACTCCACCATGCGGTCCGGGTACGCCGTGCGGGGGATCTCCATCAGGAGCAGGGCCAGGAGGGGGCCGTGCACGACCAGCCCGGGGTAGCCCTCCACGTCCGTGCAGTAGGGGAGGTCGTAGTGGATGCGGTGGGTGTTGTAGGTCAGGGCGCTCACCCGGAACAGGAAGGTGGGATCGGTGTCGAGCACGACCCGTGTGGTGCCCGGCGGGGGCCCCGCGTCCGTTCCGGCGAGTGCCTCCTCGGGCAGCGTCGCGGGCCGCTCGGGCGAGCCGCCCCGCGTCGGGCGCCGGTCCCCGGAGGGCTGGGAGCGGTAGACGACGTCCTGGTCCTCGACGAGCAGCACCTCGTCCCCTCGGCGGAACCGGGAGCGCACGGTCACGAACACCATCTCGCCGCTGCGACCCCGCTTGACCTCGATCCGTTCGAGCGAGGAGTCGCGGGTGACCTCGTCCCCGATCCGGATGGGGGCGTGCCAACGTACGCGTGCGCCCGCGAACATGCGGCGGCGGTCCGGGACGGGTGGGAGGAAGGCCCCCTCGGCGGGGTGCCCGTCCTCGCCCAGGTCAGACCGGGACGGGTGGTCGAGCAGGTGGAACCAGTGCCACATCGGGGGCAGGGGGTCTCCGGGCGCCAACCGCGTCGGCAGGTCCAGCGCCCGCGCGAACGCCTCACCGGGCCACGGGTCGACGACCCCGGTGACGCTCACCGGCGCGGGGTCCCAGCCCTCGACGGCCTTGCTGAGAAGGGACATGCGTGTTCCTCCGTCTTTCTCTCTTGTGGTCGGTCAGAGGCCCAGGACCCAGGAGGCCAGGGTGAAGATCGCCAGTGGGACCAGGGCCATGGCCACGAGGTTGAGCCAGACCCCTCCACGCATCATCTGACCGATGGTCACGTGGCCCGAGGCGATCGCGATGGCGTTGGGCGGGGTCGCGATCGGCAGCATGAAGGCGAACCCGGCGGCGAAGACGGTCGTCATCACCAGCAGCAGCGGGTCGTGTCCCAGGCCGGCCGAGATGCCGGCCATCACCGGGACGTACGTGGCGATCGTGGCGGTGGTGCTGGTCAGCTCGGTCAGGACCAGGATCAGTACGGCGACCACCACGACCGTGACCACCACCGGGACGCCCGAGAGGAACGCGACGTGTCCGCCCAGCCAGTCGCTCAGCCCGGTGTGGGTGATCATCGCGGACATGCTGAGGCCGCCGCCGAACATCAGCAGGATTCCCCAGGGCACATCGGCGGCGTCCTCCCAGCGCATCAGCATCTGGCCCCGGCGGGCGTGGACGGGCAGGACGAAGCAGGCGATCGCGGCGACGACGGCGATGCCCGCCTCCGAGACGCGCCCCAGCCACGGTGCGAGCTCGGCCAGCGGTGCCCAGCTCGCGAGGAAGGGGACGAAGACCCACGACAGCGCGGTCGCGGTGAACAGGGTCGCGATGATGCGCTCGCCGCGGCCCATGCGGCCCAGATCGCGCAGCTGGCTGCGGACGAGGTCCTCGCCGCCGGGAATCTCCGTGATGCGCGGGGGGAAGACGAACCGGGTCAGCAGGAACCAGGCGATCACCAGGAACAGCATGGACAGCGGCGTTCCCACAAGCATCCACTGGGCGAAGGTGATCTCGATGCCGTGGGTCTGGGACATGTAGGCGACCACGAACGCGTTGCCCGGAGTGGCGACGATCGTCGCCGTCGTGCTCATCGTGGCGCCGTAGGCGATGCCCAGCATGAGGCAGACCGAGAAGTTCCGGTCGACCTCGACGCCGTCCCTCCTGAGCAGCGCCAGGATGGACAGCCCCATGGGCAGCATCATCATCGCCGTGGCCGTCGAGCTCACCCACATGCTGATCAGCGCGGTGGCGAGCATGAACCCGCCGATCAGACGGGTGGGCCTGGTGCCCACCGCCAGGACGATGCGCAGGGCGACCCGCCGGTGGAGCCCCCACCTCTGCATGGCCAGGGCCAGGACGAAACCGCCCAGGAACAGGAACACGATGTCGGAGGCGTAGGGCGCGGCGACCGTGGTGACGTCCGCGACCCCGAACACGGGGTAGAGGGCGATCGGCAGCAGCGCGGTCACCGCGAACGGCACCGCCTCGGTCATCCACCAGACGGCCATCAGGACGGTCACGGCCGCGACCACGCACGCGGAGGTCGTCAGCTCGTTCTGGCCGGTGGCCAGGAGGGCGAACACGGCCAGCCCCAGCACGGGGCCCAGCCCGAGCCCGATCGCGCGCCGCAACGGCATGCGCTCGGTCTCGGCGGTTCCGGTCCCGGTCGTGCCGGTTCCTGATTCGAGGGTGGCGTCGTCGGGCGGAGCGCCGGGGGAGGCCTCGGGGCGCTCGTCCGAGGTCTGCGGCGCCGCGTCTGCGGGCACCGGCGAGGCCGTTCCTCGACCGCCGCCGCGACCGTTCTGTCTTGCCATGGGGGGTTCCTCTGTCCGGACGGGGTCAGACCCCGGGGCGGGGGGTGATGTTCAGGGTCGGGGAGGCGATGGGCGCGAAGAAGTCGTCACCCTTGTCGTTGATCACCAGGAAGGCCGGGAAGTCCTCGACACGGATCCGCCAGACCGCCTCCATGCCGAGGTCGGAGTGGTCCAGGACCTCGACCTCGCGGATGCACTCCTCGGCCAGCCGTGCGGCGGGTCCGCCGACGGACCCCAGGTAGAAGCCGCCGTGCCTGCGGCACGCGTCGACGACCTGCCGCGAGCGGTTCCCCTTGGCCAACATGACCAGCGAACCCCCGGCCCGCTGGAACTCCTCGACGTAGCCGTCCATGCGTCCCGCCGTGGTCGGGCCGAAGGAACCGGACGGGCGACCGTCCGGGGTCTTGGCCGGACCGGCGTAGTAGACGGGGTGGTCCCGCAGGTACGCGGGCATCGGCTCGCCGCGCTCCAGGGCGGCCCGGACCCGGGCGTGCGCGATGTCGCGGGCGACCACGATGGTGCCGTCGAGACTCACCCGCGTGCCGACGGGGACACCGGAGAGCTGTGAGCGGATCCGGTCCATGGGCTGGTCCAGGTCCACGCGCACCGCGTCCTGGGAGAGCCGTTCGTCGGAGACCGGCGGCTGGAACCGGGCCGGGTCGGTCTCCAGCCGTTCCAGGAAGGCGCCCTCCGGGGTGATCACCGCCTTGGCCTGGCGGTCGGCGGAGCAGGACACCGCCATCGCGATCGGAAGCGAGCCGCCGTGGCGCGGCAGCCGCACGACGCGGACGTCGTGGCAGAAGTACTTGCCGCCGAACTGGGCTCCGTAGCCGATCCGGCGGGTCAGCTCGTGCACGCGCCGCTCGAAGGCGTGGGCGCGGAAGCCGTGGCCCAGGGGCGATCCCCGATCGGGCAGCGCGTCGAGCTGTCGCGTGGAGGCGAGCTTGGCGACGGTGAGCGCCTGATCGGCGCTCGAACCGCCCACGACGATCGCCAGGTGGTAGGGCGGGCAGGCCGCGGTGCCCAGGGAACGGAGCCGCTCCTCCAGGAAGGCGAGCATGCGCTCCTCCTCGAGCACGGCCTTGCTCTCCTGGTACAGGAAGGTCTTGTTGGCGCTCCCGCCGCCCTTGGCCATGAACAGCAGCTCGTACCGGGGCTCGTTGCCCGGCAGGAGCTTGACGTCGATCTGCGCGGGCAGGTTGGTGCCCGTGTTGACCTCGTCCCACATGGTCAGCGGTGCCATCTGGGAGTAGCGCAGGTTGAGGCGGGAGTAGGCGTCGTAGACCCCGGCCGAGATCTGCCGGTGGTCGTCCCCGTCAGTCAGCACCGCGTTGCTCCGCTGCCCGATGACCACGGCCGTGCCGGTGTCCTGGCACATCGGAAGCACGCCCCCGGCGGCCACCGCTGCGTTGCGCAGCAGGTCGGAGGCGACGAAGCGGTCGTTGCCGCTGGCCTCGGGGTCGTCGACGATCGAGCGCAGCTGCGCGAGGTGGGACGGGCGCAGCAGATGGGCCATGTCCTCCATGGCCTGCCGGGTCAGGGTCCGCAGCACCCGGGGCCCGACCTCCAGGAAGGGGCGACCGGCGACGGTGCGCGACCGGAGGCCTTCGGTGCCGACGAGGCGGTACTGGGTGGTGTCCGGACCCAGGGGGAGCGGTGCGGTGTAGGGGATCTCCGACACGGGTGTCTCGGGCAGGGGGGTCTGCGAGACGCCCTCCTCGGGCAGGGGGTTCGTCACGAGGTCCTCCCGGTTCCGGCGGGACCGGCCGAAGAGGCGCCGCCGCTCGGGGACTCCGCGAGTTCGGCGAGCTCGGCGCGGATGGCCTCAGTGTGTTCCCCCAGAGCCGGGACCGGTCCCATCACGGGCTCGACGCCCCCCGGAGTCACCGGTGGGAGCAGCGCCCGGACGGGTCCTCGCGGTGTGTCGACCTCGCGCCAACGGTCGCGGGCCGCGAGCTGGGGGTGGTCGGCGAACTCGGCCATGGTGCGCAGGCGCGCGTTGGCGATCCCCGCCCCGTCCAGCCGTTTGGTCGCACCGTCCGCGGTGAGGTCGGCGAAGGACGCCTCCACGGCCTCCGCGACCCGCTCCTGGTTGCGCACACGGTCGCTGTTGGTCGCCAGCTCGGGGGCGGAGGCGAGTTCGGGGCGGCCCAGCACACGCGTGCACAGGGCCTGCCACTCGCGGTCGTTCTGCACCGCGAGGAACACCTCGGCGCCGTCCCCGGTACGGAAGGGGCCGTAGGGGGAGATGGAGGCGTGGCGGGCCCCGGTGCGCCGGGGGGCCGTCCCCCCGTAGTTCGCGTAGTAGTACGGGTAGCCCATCCACTCGCCGAGGGCGTCCAGCATGGCGACGTCCACGTGGGTGCCCGAACCGGTGGCCTCGCGTTCGTACAGGGCCGCCAGGATCCCGGAGTAGGCGTACATTCCGGCGGAGATGTCGGCGATCGACACCCCGGCCTTGGCGGGTTCCTCCTCGGAGCCGGTGATCGACAGGAGCCCGGCCTCGCACTGGATGAGCAGGTCGTAGGCCTTCTTGTCGCGGTAGGGGCCCTCGGTGCCGTAACCGGAGATCTGACAGGTGATCAGCCGCGGGTTGCGCGCCCGGAGCGCGTCGGCGCCGAACCCGGCCCGCTCGGCGGCGCCGGGCGCCAGGTTCTGCACGAACACGTCGGCGCGGTCGATGAGCCTGCCGAGCAGTTCCGCGTCGCCGGGGTCCTTGATGTCCAGGGCGAGGCTCTCCTTGCCCCGGTTGATCCAGACGAAGTGGCTCGACATCCCCTGGACGGTGGTGTCGTAGCCGCGTGCGAAGTCGCCCGAGCCGGGGCGCTCCACCTTGATCACCCGGGCGCCGAGGTCGGCGAGCTGACGGGTGGCGAAGGGGGCCGCGACCGCCTGCTCGATGGAGACGACGGTGACACCGTCCAGAGAGGGCATGGGTAACTCCTTCGGCGCCTCCTGGCGGGGAGACGCGGTTGGGGGCCGGGCGGATCGGACCACCGCTCACGGTGGCCGCGTGCGCCGCGGGTCACTGGTGGGTGTGACGCGCGGCACGAACGGCGACGGGAGAGACAATAATTTATAAATGACAAAATGCCAAGGTGCGATAGTCTGATCCCCATGTCGATCGAGCGCGCGGAAGCCCCGACCAAGTCCGAGGTGGCCTACCGCGCACTGCGTGACGCCATCCGCTCGGGAGAACTGCCTCCGGGGGAGCGGCTACGGCTCCAGGACCTCGCGCGCAGGCTCGGGATGAGCCTGACCCCCGTGCGGGACGCCCTCCGGATGCTCGCGGCCCACGGCCTCATCGAGCAGAAGGCCAACCTCGGTGCCGTCGTCGCCCAGTGCACCCCCGAGCGGGCGGAGGACGTGTACCGGCTCCGCCTCGTCCTCGAACCCATGGCGGCCCGGCTGGCCGCGGAGCAGGCCACGGACGCGCAGCTGGAGGAGATGGCGGAGGCCCTGAAGGTCCTCGACCGGGCCGTCGCGGACGGGCGCAACGAGGACATCACCGGGCTGAACGTCCGTTTCCACCGAACGGTCTACGGCGCGGCCCGCTCCGACTACCTCATGGACTTCATCGACCGGCTGTGGAACGGGGTCCCCTACCAGGCGATCAGCCTCGTGGGGCGTGCCCACGCGTCGTCCGAGCAGCACCACGCGATCATGGCCGCGCTCCGGGACCGGGACGGCGAGCTGGCCGCCGAACTCATGCGCGCGCACATCGACGAGGCGGCCGAGCACACGATGCGCCAGCTCACTGCGGAGACCGCTGGCGACTGAGGTGGTCGCCGGTGCGCCCGACGGGCCGGGATGGTGTGCCCAAGGCCTCCGGCCCGGGGTTGAACACGCCAGGCGGACTCGGGGCCCGGATTCCGTCCTTGGGCGTGGTCCGAGGCAGCCCGTGGACCTACACGACCGGGACCGTGCTCGGACCCCTACGGTCCGGCCCGGGGCCGAATGCGTCAGGTGGACCCGGGGCCAGGATTCGGTTCTTGGGCGTGGTCCGAGGCAGCCACCGGTGGGGCCGAACCGGGGCGGCCCGGGGGCGGATCGCCCCAGGGAGCCCGGGGTCGGGTCCCACCTGGTCGGTACTTCGCCGTGCCCCGGTCAGCCCTCGAACGGCTCCACGCCCAGCGGGGGGTCGAAGGCGCGGACGCGGGGCGGAGCGCCCTCGTACGGCTCCACCCGGACCCGCACCAGCTGACCGGTGCACCCCTGGGACAGCGACGAGGTGCCCACATCCTCGGTGAGGGCGTTCGGGTTGCCGTGCACGCAGGTGACGTCGGTGCCCGAGGGGTCGTACCAGGCACCGGTCGAGAGCTGGACCACCCCGGGCCGCAGGGCGTCACTCACCACCAGACCGGCCAGGCACGAACCCCGCGCACCCGACACACGCACCACCTCGCCGTCGCGGACCCCGGCCCGCTCGGCGTCGTCGGGGTGCATCCGCATCGGGTCGCGGCCGTCGACCTTCCGGGAGGCGCTGTAGGCACCCATGTCCTGCTGACTGTGCAGCCGGGTGCCGGGTTGGTTGGCAACGAGCACCAGCGGCAGGTCCGCGTCGTCGGCGCCGGTCACCACCGGACCGGGCAGCCAGACCGGGTGCCCGGGGCAGTCCTCGTAGCCGAAGGACGCGATGGTTTCCGAGTACAGCTCGATCCGCCCGCTCGGCGTCCGCAGCGCGTTGGCCTCGGGGTCCTCGCGGAACTCGCCCAGGTGGGTCTCGTCCTCGACCCGGCCGGGCATCTCGATCCGCCCCCGCTCCCAGAACTCGTCGAAGCCGGGGATCTCCAGGTCACGGCGCGCCAGCAGCGACCGCCACCGCTCGTAGGCCACCCGCGCCCACTCGCCGCTGGTCCGCCCCTCGGTGAACTCCTCCCGCACACCCAGACGTTCGGCCAGGTCGGCGTAGGTGTCGTACTCGTCGCGCGCCTGCCCGTGCGGCGCGACCACGCGCGGCATCGCTCGCAGAGCCAGGTCGCCGTGGCTGGCGGCCATGTCGTCCCGCTCCAGCACGGTGGTCGACGGGATCACGATGTCGGCGTGCCGGGCGGTGGCCGTCCAGTGCGTCTCGTGCACCACCACGGTGTCGGGACGGCCGAAAGCCCTGGTCAGCCGGGCCAGGTCCTGGTGGTGGTGGAAGGGGTTGCCACCCGCCCAGTACACGAGCCGGATGTCCGGGAAGACGCGGCGCTCGCCGTTGAAGTCGTAGGCCTGCCCGGGACGCAGCAGCATGTCGGAGACCTGCGCGACCGGGATGGAGGCGGTCACGGCGTTGTTCCCCTGCGGCATGCGCGGCAGCCCCAGCGGGGTGGCCCCGCCCCCGTAGTTGCCCATGGAGCCGTACCCCGACGCGAACCCCGCCCCGGGCAGCCCCACCTGGCCCAGGACACAGGCCAGCGCGAACCCCGCCCACAGCGGCTGCTCGCCGTACCTCGCCCGCTGGAGCGACCAGCCCACGTTCACCAGGGTGCGCTTCTCGGCCATCCGCCGGGCCAGGGCGCGCAGGTCGGCGGCGGGCACCCCGCTCACCCGCTCGGCCCACTCGGGGGAGCGCTCCACCCCTCCCGGATTCCCGCGCTCGTCCCGCTCACCCATGACGTAGGCGCGCACGCGGTCCGCGCCCTCCGTGTAGCGGTCGAGGAAGGCGGTGTCGGCCAGCCCCTCGGAGAACAGCACGTGCATGAGGGCCAGCATCACGGCGGTGTCGGTCCCCGGCCGGAGCGAGACCCACGCCGACTTCACCCCGGCGTCGGTGTCGTCGCGCAACGGCGACACCGAGACGAACTCGACGCCGGCGTCCGAGGCCGCGCGCATCGCCTGGGCGGCGGTCTGCGAGTCCCGCCCGCCCGAGGTGGTCCACGTGTTGCTCACCCGCAGCCCGCCGAAGCTCACCAGGAGCTCCGTGTGCTCGCGGATGCGCTTCCAGGACGGCACCCGCCGGAACAGGCGGTTGGCCGCCCGCGTGCCGATCAGGTGCGGGAACAGCACCTCGAGGGCGGCGTGGCTGTAGGTGTTCACCGACCGCGTGTAGCCGCCGATGGTGTTCAGGAACCGGTGCAGCTGGCTCTGCGCGTGGTGGACGCGACCCGCGCTGCCCCAGCCGTAGGAACCCCCGAAGACCGCCTCGTTGCCGTGCTCCGAACGCACCCGGTCCAGCTCCCCGGCGAGCAGGTCCAGAACGGTGGACCACTCCACCTCCACGTAGGAGTCCTCGGGGTCCCCCCGGAGCGGGTCGGGGCCGGGGCCGTGCTCCAGCCAGCGGCGGCGCACCGCCGGGCGGGCCACCCGGGTGCGGTGGTGCTGCGCCACGGGGGTGTTGCCGATGACCGGTGACGCCTCCGTGTCCTCTGGGTTGGCGCGCACGCCGACCACCCGGTCGTCGTGGACCTCGACCTGGTAGCTGCCCCAGTGGGCGCTGGTCGGGCGAAGCGTCGCGGACATGTGCACTCCCGTGTTCCCCTGCGTGACCCGGACGGGGGTTCGACCCCTGTCCCAGGTCACACTCTACGCAGCGCGGGGGGCGCGCCTCGTGCGGCGACGGGACGCGGTGCGATGATGATCCGCGCAGCCAACACCAGGACACACGCGGCAAGGGAGCAGGCGAAGATGGGCGAGCTCAGGTCACGGCGGTCGGTACTCGCGGTCCCGGGGTCCAACCCACGGTTCGTGGAGAAGGCCCGGGGACTGGAAACCGACGCCTTCTTCCTGGACCTGGAGGACGCCGTCGCGCCGACGGAGAAGGAGGCGGCCCGCGCCACCGTGGTCCGGGCGCTCAACGACGGCGGCTGGGAGGGCCGGGTCCGGTCGGTGCGCGTCAACGACGTCGCCACCGAGTGGGCCTACCGCGACGTCATCGCCGTCGTCGAGGGGGCCGGGGCGCACCTGGACACCCTCGTCCTGCCCAAGGTCACCGAGGCCCGGGACGTCCACTGGCTGGACACCCTCCTCACCCAGATCGAACGCGCCTCGGACCTGCCGGTCGGCCGGATCGGGATCGAGGCGCAGATCGAGGACGCCAAGGGACTGGTCGAGGTGGACCGGATCGCCGCCGCCTCACCCCGCCTGGAGACCCTGGTCTACGGACCCGCCGACTTCATGGCCTCGGTCAACATGAAGAGCCTGGTCGTGGGGGAGCAGCCGCCCGGCTACGACACCGGTGACGCCTACCACCACGTCCTCATGCGCATCCTCGTGGCCGCGCGCGCCCACGGACTCCAGGCCATCGACGGCCCCTACCTCCAGATCCGCGACGTCGACGCCTTCCGCAGGGCGGCCGGGCGCACCGCCGCGCTCGGGTTCGACGGCAAGTGGGTCCTGCACCCGCTCCAGGTGGAGGCGGCCAACGAGGCCTACGCGCCGACCCAGGAGGACTACGACCACGCCGAGCTGATTCTGGACGCCTACCGGCACGCCACCACCGTCGACCGGCGCGGCGCCGTCATGCTCGGCGAGGAGATGCTCGACGAGGCCTCCCGCAAGATGGCTGTGGTCGTGGCGGGCAAGGGCCGCGCCGCCGGGCTCACCCGCACCCGCACGTTCGACCCCGGCGCCTGACCCGCGACCACCGGTCTCGCACCCCTCCGGCCCGCCTCTTACCGACCTCTCACCAAGGTGGGAGAGCATGTCCCCCATGGAAAGCACCGCCACCGTCCTGATCGCCGACGATGACCGGGCCATCAGGGAGTCCCTGGAACGCGCCCTCCAACTGGAGGGGTACACGGTGCGAACGGCGGCGGACGGCGTCCAGGCGCTGGCCGCCGTCCACGCCGACCCCGTGGACCTGCTCGTCCTGGACGTGATGATGCCCGGGGTCGACGGGCTCGGAGTGGCCCGCGTGCTGCGCGCCGAACAGGACAGGACCCCCATTCTCATGCTCACCGCCAGGGTGGAGACCCCGGAGCGGGTGGCGGGGCTGGACGCCGGGGCCGACGACTACCTCGCCAAGCCCTTCGAGCTCGACGAACTCCTGGCGCGACTGCGCGCCCTGCTGCGCCGCGCCGCACCCGTGCCCGAGGAGGCCGACGGCGACGCTCCTCTGCGGGTGGGCGAGCTGCGGCTGAACGCCAGGGCCCGCCGGGTCTGGCGGGGCGAACGCGAGATCGAGCTGTCCAAGACCGAGTTCGACCTGCTCGAACTGCTCATGCGCAACTCCGGGATCGTGCTCGACCACGCCACCATCTACGACCGCATCTGGGGCTACGACTTCGGTCCGGAGTCCAAGAACCTCGCGGTCTACATCAGCTACCTGCGCCGCAAGCTGGAGGACGGTGGCCCGCCGCTGATCCAGACGGTCCGGGGTGTCGGGTACACGCTGCGTCCCCAGGGGTGAGGCCCGTGTCCGCTCCCGCTCCCGCACCGATGCCCGCTCCCGCCGGTCCCTCGCGCGCCAGCATGGTCCTGCATCCCAGGGAGTGGCGCCTCGGCACCCGGTTCGCCGTGCTGTTCGCCCTGGTCGCGGCGTTCACCATCGCTCTCGTCGGCACCCTGGCCTACAGCACCGCCGCCGCGCTCATCCGGGCCGACGCCGAGAGCGAGTTCGACGAGGCCGTGCAGAACCTGTCCCGGCAGCTCGTGGTCTCCGCGCAGAACAACCAGGACGCCCCGGACGGCAGCACCTTCACCTTCCTGGCGCCCGGCAGCCTGGACGCGCAGATCCTCACCCCGGACGGCACCTGGGCGCGGCTGATCGCCAACCGGCACGAACTCTCCTCCTTCCACCCCACCTCGGCGGACCTGGAGGTGGCCCGGGCCGCGGGCGCCGGGGTCGTGGACACCAGGGAGACCCAGATCCAGGGCCAGGAGTACCGGGTGGGCACCGTGTCCCTGGGGGAGGGGCGCGGCGCGATCCAGCTCCTGCAACGGCTCTCGCCCGTGGAGCAGATGATCGGGCGGCTGGCCACCCAGATCCTGTGGGTGGGCCTGCTGGTCGCCCTGTGCGCGGCCTCGGTGGGCTGGCTGGCGGGCCACCGCATCACCGGCCGCCTGGTCCGGCTCACCAACGCGGCCGAGTACGTCAGCTCCACCGGACGCCTGGACCCGGTCACCCCGAACCGGAACACCCACGGCGAGCAGGGCGACCCGACTGGAGGGACCGGCGCCCCGGAGGAGCCGGGCAACGACGAGGTGGGACGGCTGAGCACCGCGTTCAACGCCATGCTGGCCCGCCTGGCACGCTCCAAGGACGAACAGCGCCGTCTGGTCCAGGACGCCGCGCACGAGCTGCGGACCCCGCTCACCAGCCTGCACACCAACGTGCAGGTCCTGGGCCGGGTGGACAGGCTCAGCCCGGAGGGGCGCCAACGGCTCATCGACGACCTCCAGGGGGAGACCCGCGAGCTGACCGGGCTGGTCAACGAACTGGTCGGGCTGGCCACCGGCAACCACGAGGACGAGTCCCCGAGCCCGGTCGCGCTCGCCGACGTCGCCAGGCGGGTGGCGGCGCGCAGCCACCGCCGCACGGGCAGGGAGATCCTGGTGGACGCGGACGACAGCGTGGTGTGGGGACGGCCCGGCTCCCTGGAACGGGCCCTGGCCAACCCGGTGGAGAACTCCGCCAAGTTCGACCCCGAGGGGAGCGAGCCGATCGTCATCCGGGTCCGCCAGGGCGTGGTGGAGGTCCTGGACCGCGGTCCGGGCGTGGACCCGGCCGAGATCGGTCACCTCTTCGAGCGCTTCTTCCGGGCCACCGTCGCGCGCGGCCTGCCCGGCTCCGGACTGGGGCTGGCCATGGTCCAGGAGATCGCGCACACGCACGGCGGCCAGGTCTTCGCCCGCAACCGGGAGGGCGGGGGCATGGTGATCGGCCTCCAGCTGCCGCTCCACCGGCCGCCGCAGGACGGCCCACCGCCCGCGGACCCGGGAGGTTCGGGACCTGCGGCCGGACCCGCGGCCGCGCCGCCCGGACCTGCGGCCGCGCCGCCGGGCACGCCGCCAGGGGTTCCGCCAGAGCCCCCGGGACCACCCGCCTAGCCGGTCAGGGGGAAGGCGTCGGGGGCGGCCGCGACGGCCAGCTGGTCGAAGGTGCGGTGCAGCACGGCCCGGCGCTCCTCCCTGAACTCCGGGGAGGGTTCGAGCCCGTCGATGCTCCGCTCCCAGGCCGCCATGTAGACCCGGCGCCAACCGAGCACCACCTCGGGTGCGGGCAGCCGCCCGCCCGAGTAGCCCTCACGCGCCAGGACGTACAACAGCTCCAGGTGGCACGGGACGGCGTCGCCCCAGTAATCGTCGGCCTCCAGCTCGACCGGGTCACCGGCCATCGCCGCGGCGACCTCCCCGACGAGCCGGTCGACGACGGCCGACAGGTGGTCGGCGGCCGTGTCGTTGTCGAGGTTTCCGCTGCCCCAGGTACCCATGGACGTCCTCCCGGTCACGTGTTCCGACTGTGGACATCGAACCAGGCGGCACCGACACTTCCGGGTCGGAGCGGCTCCGGGGCCGGACCCCGGGCCGGTCGGGACTCTCACCAGGGGCGCGCGCCGACCATCGCCTCCCGGTAGATCCGCTCGAAGCGCTCCAGGGAGTCCTCCAGACGGTGCCGGGACGCCATCGACCTGCTGTGCGCGCCCATCCGCTCCCGCGTCGCCTCCTCGTCCAGCACCAGGCGCAGCCGTGCGGCCAGCTCGATCGGGTGGCCCGGCCGGTACAGGTAGCCGTTGCGGCCCTCCTCCACCAGGTGGGGCAGGGCCATGGCGTCGGCGGCCACCACGGGCAGCCCGCTGGCCATGGCCTCCAGGGTGGCGATGCTCTGCAGCTCCGCGGTGCCCGCGATCGTGAACACGTCCGCGCACCGGTACACGTCGGGCAGGTCCCCGTGGGCGACGAACCCGAGGAACACCACCCGTTCGGCCACCCCCTCGGCTCGGGCCAGCTCCTCCAGCCTCTCCCGGTGGGCGCCGTGCCCGGCCAGCACCAGCTGGACGCCGGGCAGGAGCCCCACGGCCCGGACCAGCTCGTCGGCGTTCTTCTCCTCGTCCAGACGGCCCACGAACAGCATGGTCGTGCGGTCGGGGACACCGAGCCGCTCACGCAGGCGCCGCCGTTCGGCCGCCGGGGCCCTCGCGGGCAGCGGCTGGAACCGGGCGAGGTCGATGCCGCAGGAGACGGGCTCCACCGGCCGAGCGAACCCCTGCTCCGTCAGGAGCCCCGCGGCGGCCGGGGTCGGTGTGGTCACGTGCTCGACCTTCGACAGCACGCGGCCCAGGTCCCACCAGGCCAGGCGGGCCGCGTACGGGCGCAGCGGCTCGGGTATGCGCATGGGGTCGAAGAGGTTCTCGGGCATGAAGTGGTTGGTAGCCACCACCGGGATGCCATGGGCGCGCGCGGCGTGGGTGAGGATCCGGCCGACCACGAAGTGGTTCTGGATGTGCACGGTGTCCGGGCGCAGCCGGTCCAGGAGCCGGTTCAGGTGCCCACGGACCCCTGGCGGCAGGGCCAGGCGCACGCTCTCGTGCGCCAGCGACGGCATGGACCGCAGGCGGTGTTCCACCACTCCGTCGCGCTCGGCCACGAAGGGGCGGCCGGTGGGCGAGGGGCCCAGGACGTGCACCTCGGCACCGCGCTCGGCCAGCCCGTGGGCCAGGCGGGCGGTGAAGTAGGCGGCGCCGTTCACGTCGGGCGGGTAGGTGTCGGTGCCGATGAGGACCCGGACGCGGCGCCCCCCGCGACCCTTGTCCGGCGACCGGGGAACGGTGGGGGACTGCGGTACGAAGGACGTGGACATACCGGTTCTCCTGGAGGCGTCGAGCGGCTGGGCCGTGCTCTGGTCCGGTGCGGTGTACGACGAGTGTGGTCCACCGGTATGGACCGTCGCCGACCTCCCGGTGACGCCGAGGCGACCGGCGACGTAGCAGAAGGCGCAGGGAAGAATACTCTCCGTGGTCGCCTCGTGTGTCAAGGCACCGTGTGTCAAGGCACAACGGCCGCGTCCCGGACACCGGTTCGCAAAGCCCCCACCCCGCACAGCGGACGGGGGCGGACCGGCCCCCTGGCCAGTCCGCCCCCGTCCCGGGATCGGAGAAAGAAAAGGAAGACGCCCCCGTCAGTCCTCCTCGATCTCCGAGGCCTCCTCCTCGGCCGCGGCCGCGCTCTGCTCGCCCAGCGTCACCGTGACCTCCTGCTCGGAGCCGCTGCCACCGGGCAGTACGCCCAGGGTGACCTCGTCACCGGGCCGCAGGGCACGGATGAGCGCGATCAGTTGGTCCGGGGAGGAAACGGCCTCCCCGTCCACGGACACGATCACGTCCTCGACCTTCAGGCCCGCCTCCTCGGCGGCCCCGCCCTCGGTCAGCTCCATGATCTGCGCGCCGCCGACCGGGCTGGGCGCGATGGTGGCCTGGATGGCCGGGTAGCTCGCGCTGCCGGTCTCGACCAGCTGCTCGGTGATCGGCCGGACCTGGTTGATGGGGATGGCGAAGCCCAGTCCCACCGAGCCGCTCTCCTGGGAGAGCCCGGCGATCGCGGTGTTGATCCCGATCACCTCACCGGCCATGTTCACCAGCGGGCCGCCGGAGTTGCCGGGGTTGATCGCGGCGTCGGTCTGGATCGCGTTGATCACCGTCGCGGTCTGGCTGCCGCCGCTCTCGGTGGCTCCGGTGTTCACCGGGCGGTTGAGCGCGCTCACCACACCCGTGGTCACCGTGCCGGACAGCCCGAGCGGCGAACCGATCGCCACCACGTCGCCGCCGACACCGACCTGGTCGGAGTCGCCGAGCTTCGCGGGGGTCAGGTCGGTGCGGTCCTGGGCCTGGAGCACGGCGATGTCGGAGACCGGGTCGGCCCCGAGCAGCTCCGCCTCCGCCGAGGTGCCGTCGTTGAACCGCACGAGCAGGGGCCCCTCTCCGGCGGCCTCCACCACGTGCGCGTTGGTCAGGATCTGGCCGTCCGAGGAGATGACGACACCGCTGCCGCCGCCCGCGCTGGTCTGGATGGAGACCACGCTGGGCAGGACCTCGTCGGCGACGTCGCCGACGGCGCCCTCGGTCGCGGTCGTCCCCTGCTCGCCGGTGAGCGAACTGATCGGCGAGCTGCCCCCGCCGGGCATCAGGTAGGCGGTGCCCAGAGCGGCGGCCGGGCCGACGATCAGGCTGGTGACGAGTGCGGTCGCCGCCGCCACGCCCACGATCCGGCCGGTGCCGCGCTTCCTGCGGGCCTCCTGCGGCTGGCCTGGGAAGGGTCCCTGACCGAACTGCGGGTAGTGGGACGGTCCGAACGGACCCGTCTGGTGCGGCCCTTGGGGCTGCGGACCACCTTGCGGGTGCGGACCCTGGGGGTGCGCTCCACCGAAGCCACCCGGCCCCTGCGGGCCTCCGTGACCCCCGGCCATGAAGGCCGCCGTGTGCGGCCCCTGGGGCGGCGGCGCCCCGGGAGGCTGGTGGCCCGCGATCCGCGGACCCTGGGGCGGGCCGAACGGGCCGCCGAAGCCGCCTGGCCGCTCGGGGCCGTCACCGGGCCGCGGGCCCTCCGGCGCGGGACCGGGAGCCGAGCCCGCGTGGCCGTCGGGGCCGGGGAAGACGTAGGAGGCCCGGTCGGTGTCGTTGGGGCCGGTCGCCCAGCCGGGCTCGGATCCCTCGGGCGCGGTGAAGCGTGGCGCGGACGGGCCGGGCTCGCCCGGCTGCTCGTTCGCGGCGTCGTCGGGGAGGGTGCCCTCGAAGGGACGCGCCTCACCGGTCTCGGGCTGGTCCGTGGCACCGGACCCGGTGTGACCGTGCTCGGCGTCGCCGCGCTCGGCTCCAGCACCGGTCTCCGGACCTTCACTCGGGTCGTTCGGGTGCAACTCATCCTCCGGCTGACGGGACGATGTACTGACTTGCTTCATCTTGGGGGGCGTGGGTTAGAACAGGGTGAGAGCCCCATACATCGTGGTTTCGAGTTGGCTCCGGCCCTGGTCGGCGGTGCGCCCCGGTGTGTGTTGCCCTGCGAACACAGGGACTTATGCACCACAATGTCCGAAACGATACCGCGCC
Organism: Nocardiopsis sp. B62; assembly: GCF_018070675.1. NCBI lineage: Bacteria > Bacillati > Actinomycetota > Actinomycetes > Streptosporangiales > Nocardiopsidaceae > Nocardiopsis > Nocardiopsis sp. B62. The sequence continues at coordinate 67,842 of NZ_JAGPXK010000017.1, forward strand.
CCCGCCTCCAGAACCCGGTACGACAGGGAAGGCCCCACCCGTGATCAAGCTCGTGCTCGCCGACGACGAACACCTCGTGCGCGGAGCGATCGCCGCGCTCCTCGGACTGGAGGACGACCTGGAGGTCGTCGCCGAGGTGGGGCGCGGGGACCAGGTGGTCGACACCGTCCTCGAACACGGGGCCGCCGTCGCCGTCCTGGACATCGAGATGCCGGGCGCCACCGGGCTGGAGGCCGCCGCCGAACTGAAGGAGCGCGCCCCCGACTGCGGGGTGGTCATCCTCACGAGCTTCGGCCGCCCCGGCTACCTGCGCCGCGCCCTGACCTCCGGGGCCCGGGGCTTCCTCGCCAAGGACGCCCCCGTCGAACAGCTCGCCGGGGCCATCCGCAGGGTCCACGAGGGCGGGCGCTACATCGACACCGAACTGGCCGCCGCCGCGATGGTCGGCGGGGAGAGCCCGCTCACCGACCGCGAGTCGGAGGTGCTCCGAGCCGCCGCCGACGGCGCCACCGTCGCCCGCATCGCCAAGGCCCTGCACCTCACCGAGGGCACCGTCCGCAACTACCTGTCCAACGCCATCGGCAAGACGGGCGCGGACAACCGCATGGCCGCCATCCGCACCGCCCAGGACATGGGTTGGCTCTGACCGGCTCGGGACTCCGGCCGATCCGGCGTGCCCGGTCCGGCTCGGGACCGGCGCGACCGGAAGGGTCGTCGGGAACCGACGGGGCCGGGCCGGAAGGCGGCCGGGCTACAGGAAGCGCAGGACGAGCATCGCGGTGTCGTCGGAGTTGCCGCCCGGGGCGTACTCCTCCAGCTCACGGTCGATCCGGCTGATCACGGCCTGCGCGGTGAGCCCGGCGGCGCCGGAGAAGATCTTCATCAGACCCTCGTCACCGAGCATGTCCGAACCGCTGCGGCGCTCGGTGACGCCGTCGGTCACCGCGAGCACCACCTCGCCCGGGCGGATGTCCACGCTCTCCGTGCTGAAGCCCACGTCCTCGAAGGCGCCCAGCAGCGGCTGGGACGTGCCGAACGGCTCGACCTCGCCCTTCTGGTTCAGGCGCAGCGGCAACGGGTGCCCGGCCGAGACCATGCGCACCCGCATCCCGCCGGCCTCGTCCGTGGCCGGGGTCATCTCCCCGTAGAGCATGGTCAGGAACCGGGTCGAGGTGTTCTCGTCGAGGATCGCCAGGTTCAGCCGCTGCATGATGTGCGCCGGGGTGAACCCCTCCCGGGCCAGGGCGCGCAGCGTGTGCCGGGCCAGGCCCGTGACAGCCGCCGCCTCCGGTCCGGTGCCGCACACGTCACCGATGGCGAAGCACCAGCGGCCGCTCGCGGAGAACACGTCGTAGAAGTCCCCGCCCACCTCGCTGCGCTCGTCCGAGGGCCGGTAGTAGACCGCGTGGTCCACACCAGGGATCACGGGTTCCTTGTCCTTGGGCGGCAGCAGACTGCGCTGGAGCGCGGTGCTCATGGCCGTGTGCCGCTCGTGCAGCCGCGCGTTCTCCATCGCCGACGCCACCCTGCGGCTGAGGTCGTCCGCGACGTCGGCCTCCTCGCGGGTGAAGTCGTCCGAATCGTTCTTGCCGATGGTCATCCGGCCGAGCGCGCGCCCGTGGGCCACCAGCGGGATGCTGATCGCCGGACCCCGCGCGATCGCCCCGGTCATCTGCTCGTCCAGACCCTCCTCGGCCAGCTCCTTGTTCGACCACAGCGGGCCAGGCTCACGCTGTTCACGCGGGGGAAGCCCGGTCAGCAGGGAGCGCAGGACGTCGTTGAGGTTCTCGTCCCCGTGGACCACGTGGGTGAGCCGGGAGATCCCGAGCTCGTTGGTGGTGTGGATGGCGCACCAACGGCCCAGCCGGGAGGTGATCAGCTGCGCGGCCAGCGCACCCGTCATCCGCTCGTCCAACGTGCCCGCGAGCAGGTCGCTGGCCTCGGCCAGGAAGCTCAGCGAGGCGCGGCGGCTCAGCTCCACCTCGGCCAGACGGGACCGCTCCACCGGCAGGGCGATCAGGTCCGCGCCCTCCTGGAGCCGCTTGGCCGCGGCCGGACCGAAGTGCCGGGCCCTCGTGGATGCCACGCCGAGCAGACCGGTCACCCGGCCGTCGACGATCAGCGGAGCCGTCACCAGCGAACGCATCCCGGCCCTGGCCAGGGCGCCCCGGGTGGTGCGGGCGATCATCAGGTCGTCGTTGATCACCGGTCCGGGTTCGGGCGCCGCGGACGGGAAGATCTCCTCGGAGCGCACCCGCAGCGGACGCCACGGCGCACCGCCGGTGAGCCCCACCGCCGAACGCACCTCCCACATGGTCTCGTCCGAGGTGGCCAGCGCGACGTAGGCGGCGTCCCCGCTCAGCGCCGTGGTCGAGTACTCCACGGTGCGTTCCAGCAGCTGGGGCAGGGACAGCCGGGAGCCCAGCGCCGAGTCCAGCGCCGACCACGCGGGCGGGCGCACCGGACGGGTCGGGCCCCTGCGCACCGGAGGGGACTCCAACGACGGGTGGTCCCCGGGCCGGTCCTCGATCCGGAACCACACGGCCTTGTCGTTGCGTCCGTAGCTCACGCCCCAGCTGGAGGCGATCGCCGACGCCAGGGCCAGTCCCAGGCCGCCGCTGCGCTCGTCACCGGTGGAGGGAGAGGTGTCCACGGCGAGCGGCCCGGCCTGCGGCACGGCGCGCTCGGGCGCGGAGTCGGTGACCATCACCTCGGTCGAACCCTCCGCGCGGCGCACCGCCACCTCCAGCGCCGAGTCCGCGTGGATGACGGCGTTGGTGACCAGTTCGCTCACCAGCAGGATGATGTCGTCGAAGGGGTCGGGCACGCCCCAGCTGAGCAGGGTGTCGTGCACGAACTCTCGGGCGGCCGCCGCGGTCTCGGGAGCAGGGGGAAACTCTCGTCGTGCGACCTTCAACGCGTCTTGTGCTGCCAAGCCGTCGGTGTCCTTCGTCACTGGGCGCGGGTGTGGGAGGGGTGGCCACTGCCACGATACGCGTGCCGTCCTCCCTGGGAACCCCGAACCACCCCGAACCTCACGCGACCCCGCGCGGGAACGGCTCTCACGGACGGGAACCCGAGGCGGGTCAGCCACGAGCGAAAGGGGAACATGCCCAACACTCCTGTGCGCTTTGGCTCCGCCAGTTAGTGTAAGACGACACATCCGCTTCTTTCGGGTGGTATTCCGCGACGATAACGTGACGGGGTGTCACCAGGGGTGCTCGTGAGGCACGTGCACCTCCGTGTCCCGTGCGTGCGATTCGTACGGGGCCGTTCACCGTGGGCCGATACGCGTTCGGTGGCCGAGAAGACGTGCGGGATTGAGGAGGGGTTCATGCCCGAGGCGGTCACGGAACTGGCCGACGACCAGCTCGACGAGATCCTGAGTGCCCTGTACCGGATGCGTGACGGCGACTTCAGTGTCCGGCTCAGGTCGCGCGGCAGCGGCAAACTCCGCGAGATCACCTCCGTCTTCAACGAGGTGATCGACCACAGCGAGCAGCTCAGTACCGAACTCCAGCGGGTCGGCGACGTCGTGCGCGACGAGGGCAGGCTCAACGAGCGGGTCAACGTCCACCCGGCACGCGGCGCGTGGGGCAACAGCGCCCGCGCCCTCAACGTCCTCCTCGACGAGGTCGCCGAACCCGTCACCGACGTCGCGCGCGTCCTGGACTCGGTCGCCGAGGGCGAACTGAACCGCCGGGCCTCCACCGAGGGCCGCCGGGGCGAGCTCAAGGGCGACCTCCTGCGCCTGGCCAACACCGTGAACCGGATGGCCGACCAGATGAGCGGCTTCACCGAGGAGGTCACCCGGGTCGCCCGCGAGGTGGGCACCGAGGGCAAGCTGGGCGGCAGCGCCCGCGTCGAGGACGTCTCCGGTGCCTGGCGCGAGGTCACCGAGTCGGTCAACCAGATGGCCTCCCGCCTCACCCTCCAGGTCCGTGACATCTCCACCGTCACGACCGCCGTCGCCCGGGGTGATCTCAGCAAGAAGATCACCATCGACGTCCAGGGCGAGATGCTGGAGCTCAAGGACACCTTCAACACGATGGTGGACCAGCTCTCCACGTTCGCCGACGAGGTCACCCGCGTCGCGCGCGAGGTGGGTACCGAGGGCAAGCTGGGCGGCCGCGCCAACGTCCGGGGGGTCCAGGGCATCTGGAAGAACCTCACGGACAACGTGAACTCCATGGCGGACAACCTGACCAACCAGGTCCGCGACATCTCCAAGGTGACCACCGCGGTGGCGCGGGGCGACCTCACCCGCAAGGTCGAGGTGGACGTCCAGGGCGAGATGCTGGCCCTGAAGAACACCGTGAACACCATGGTCGACCAGCTCGACTCCCTGGCCGACGAGGTCACCAGGGTGGCCCGTGAGGTGGGCACCGAGGGCAAGCTGGGCGGTCGCGCCAACGTCAAGGGCGTGTCGGGTATCTGGAAGGACCTGACCGACAACGTCAACTCGATGGCCAACAGCCTCACCTACCAGGTCCGCAACATCTCCCAGGTGACGACGGCGGTCGCCAAGGGCGACCTGAGCAAGAAGATCACCGTCGACGCCCAGGGCGAGATGCTCGACATGAAGGACACCATCAACAAGATGGTGGACCAGCTGTCGACGTTCGCCGACGAGGTCACCAGGGTGGCCCGCGAGGTGGGTACCGAGGGCAAGCTGGCCGGGCAGGCCCATGTGCGGGACGTGTCCGGGGTCTGGAAGGACCTCACGGACAACGTGAACTCCATGGCCAACAACCTGACCTACCAGGTGCGGCAGATCTCCATGGTCACGCGGGCGGTCGCCGCCGGTGACCTGACCAAGAAGGTCACCGTCAACGCCAAGGGCGAGATGCTGGAGCTGAAGGACACCATCAACGTGATGGTGGACCAGCTGTCCGCGTTCGCCGACGAGGTGACCCGTGTGGCCCGTGAGGTGGGTACCGAGGGCAAGCTGGGCGGACGCGCCAGCGTCCGGGGCGTCTCGGGTATCTGGAACGACCTCACCGAGAACGTGAACTCGATGTCGCACAACCTCACCACCCAGGTGCGCAACATCTCCGAGGTCACGACCGCCGTCGCCGCGGGCGACCTCACCAAGAAGATCGACGTCAACGCCCAGGGCGAGATCCTGGAGGTGAAGACGACGGTGAACACGATGGTCGACCAGCTGTCGGCCTTCGCCACCGAGGTCACGCGAGTGGCGCACGAGGTGGGCAGCCAGGGGCAGCTGGGCGGCCAGGCCAAGGTCGAGGGCGTCACCGGCACGTGGAAGCAGCTGACCGACAGCGTGAACGGGCTGGCGGGCAACCTCACCACACAGGTCCGCGCGATCGCCGAGGTCGCCAACGCCGTCGCCAAGGGCGACCTGACCCGCAACATCCAGGTCGACACCCGCGGCGAGATGGAACAGCTCAAGGACAACATCAACCTGATGGTGTCCAACCTGCGCGAGACCACCGCCGACCAGGCCGACGCCGACTGGCTCAAGTCCAACCTGGCCCGCATCTCCGGTCACATCCAGGGCCACCGCGACCTCAACGAGCTCGCCCGCCTGATCATGACCGAGGTGACGCCGCTGATCGGTGCCCAGCACGGAGCCTGCTACCTGCCCGAGGACCAGGACAACGAGGGGGTCTTCCGCCTCTACGCCGGGTTCGGCTTCGACCCGCCCGAGGGGCGCCAGCGCATCCGCAAGGGCATCGGCCTGGCCGGTGAGGCGCTGTCCCAGCAGGTCGAACAGCAGATCTCCAACATCCCGCCCGGTTACGTGCAGGTCGAGTCCGGGCTGGGCGGCGCGCAGCCGCGCAACCTGTACATCCTCCCGATCGTCACCGAGGGGCGCTCGCTCGGCGTGGTCGAGTTCGCGTCCTACGACGAGTTCCGAGAGATCCACAAGAACTTCCTGCGCCAGCTGGTGGCCCTGCTCGGCACCACCATCAACACCATCCTGGCCAACAACCGCACGGAGCACCTGCTCGAACAGTCCCAGCAGCTCACCAGCCAGTTGCGCGAACGCTCCAACGAGCTCCAGCGCCAGCAGGAGGAGCTGCGCGGCAAGAACGCGGAGCTGCGGCAGAAGGCCACACAGCTGGCCAACCAGAACCGCGCGATCGAACTCCAGAACCAGCAGATCCAGCGTTCCCGCAACGCCCTGGAGGAGCGCGCGCACCAGCTCCAGGTCTCGTCCAAGTACAAGTCCGAGTTCCTGGCCAACATGTCGCACGAGCTGCGCACGCCGCTGAACAGCCTGCTGATCCTGGCCCGCCTGCTCGCGGACAACGCCGAGCAGAACCTGTCCGCCAAGCAGGTGGAGTTCGCGCAGACCATCCACAAGGCCGGCAGCGACCTGCTGCTGCTCATCGACGAGATCCTGGACCTGTCCAAGGTGGAGGCGGGCCGCGCCGAGGTGCAGCCCAGCGAGGTCTCCATCGCCCAGCTCGTCGACTACGTGGAGGCCACCTTCCGCCCGGTCACCGGCGAGCAGGGGCTGGCGTTCGCGGTGGACGTCTCACCGGACATCCCGGGCACCCTGTGGACCGACGAGCAGCGCCTCCAGCAGATCCTGCGCAACCTGCTCTCCAACGCGGTGAAGTTCACCCCGCAGGGCGAGGTGCGGCTGCTGATCGAACCCGCCTGGGCGCTGGAGAACGCCGACCTCGACATGTTCGTGGAGAACGAGGAGGTCATCGCGTTCACCGTCGCCGACACCGGGATCGGGATCGCCGAGGACAAGCTCCAGGTGATCTTCGAGGCCTTCCACCAGGGTGACGGCGGCACCTCGCGGCGCTTCGGCGGCACGGGCCTGGGCCTGTCCATCAGCCGGAACTTCGCCCGCCTGCTCGGCGGTGAGATCCGCGTGCAGAGCGTGGCCAACCAGGGGTCGACCTTCACCCTGCTGCTCCCGGTCCGGCTGCCCGACGACGCCGGGGAGAACGCGGACGAGATCACCACCAGCCTGGAGCCGGTGCCCGCGATCGAACCGAGCCGGATCGAGTTCGACTCCCTGCCGGACCTGACCGACGACGAACTCAACATGCCGGACGAGGACTTCGACGCCGTCGTGGCGGCCCTGACCGACTCCGGGGAGACGGTCGAGCCGCTGCCCATGGTGCAGGTGCTCAAGGCGCCCGATCCCGCCGAGGCGGAGTCGAGTGAGAGCTCCCAGGAGACGGTGGAGGCCCGGACCGACCCCGAGCGGCGGGCCGTACTGGCCGGACAGCGGGTGCTGATCGTCGACGACGACGTGCGCAACGTGTTCGCGCTGACCAGTGCCCTCGAAGCCCAGGGGCTGGAGGTCCTCTACGCTGACAACGGGCACACCGGCATCGAGAAGCTGGAGGCCAACGAGGACATCTCCCTCGTCCTGATGGACGTGATGATGCCCGAGCTGGACGGCAACCAGACCACCCAGCGCATCCGCGAGATGCCGCAGTTCGAGGACCTGCCGATCATCTCCCTGACGGCCAAGGCCATGCAGGGCGACCGGGAGCGCAGCCTCGCGGCGGGGGCCACGGACTACGTGACCAAGCCGGTGGACCTGGACCACCTCCTGGACGTGATGCGACGCTGGCTCACGGCGGGCCCGGAGGAGACCAGAGCGGGCGCGGCGGGCGACGACCTCAGGGCCGGTGGAGCGGACGCGACCGAGGCCGGGCACAATGGCGCCACGGGCCACCACGGCCACGGCGAAACCACGGATAACAACGACGCGAGCGGGGACACTGGCAGCACCGGTAGCACCCCGACAGAAGACTCGGAGTAGCCAGCAGTGACTCAGAAGGCCAACATCCTTCTCGTCGACGACCGAGACGAGAACCTGATCGCTTTGGAGGCGGCCCTCACCTCCCTCGACCAGAACCTGGTCAGGGCCAACTCCGGTGAGGAGGCTCTGAAGCACCTTCTGGGCACCGACTTCGCGGTCATCCTGCTCGACGTGATCATGCCGGGCATGGACGGGTACGAGACCGCCGCGCACATCAAGCAGCGCGAGAAGACCAAGGACGTGCCGATCATCTTCCTGACCGCCCAGGAGGTCGATCGGCACCAGGTCTTCCGCGGTTACTCGTCGCGCGCGGTGGACTTCCTGATCAAGCCGTTCGACCCGTGGGTGCTGCGCTCCAAGGTCGAGGTGTTCGTGGAGCTGCACCAGCTCAAGGCGCAGATGCGCGAACAGGCCAGGTCACTCCAGCGGGTCCTCAACCAGGAGACCGGGGAACCCGGCCGGGTCCTGGCCGAGCAGCTGGCCCAGCGTTCGCGCCAGGTCCAGGCCGACCTCGCCTCCCTGCGCGAGCACGTCGTCGACAACTACCAGGAGGCCGACCAGCCGCTGGTGGACGCCGTCCGACGAGTCGACCGCTCCGCCTCCCGGCTGTCCACCCTGGTCGACACCCTGCACGGGCCCCAGTAATTCGGGGCCCTTGCGGGGAACCTTCGGTGTCTGCGGTGTGATGGCTCGTTCCTCGCGATCCCACCTCCACCACCTCCAGAACCCTCTCCGGCGTCTCACCTTTTTTGGGCCTCCGCTTCGCTTTGGCCCGGGTTCGGCGCCTTTGCAGAGGAACCTTCGGCGTCTGCGGTGTGATGGCTCGTTCCTCGCGATCCCACCTCCACCACCTCCAGAACCCTCTCCGGCGCCGAACCAAGCACCCCCCTTGGGGTGAGCGCGTAGAGGCTGGACTCACGCCTGTGGCTGAGGTGAGCCTGCGGGTTGCCGCCTGCGGCTGGGGCGGTCGGGCCTTCGGCCGCACGGGCGCCCATGGCGGCTGAGACCCCCGATCGAGCATCCGGCTCTGCCCTGCGGGAGTTGCCTGTACACCTGAGCCACGGTCGGGAAAGCCGATCCACCGCGTCTGCCACGCCAGCAAGCCGCCAGCGAGGAACGAGCCAGGCGTGGACGAGGACACTGTGTCCCGAAACCCGAATCCTCTCCAAGGCGCCGAACACGGGCCGAAGCGAAGCGGAGGCCCTGGAAGGACGCGGAGGCCCGAATATCAGGGACGGGGTGGGAGGGCCAGGCCGATGTGCTCGCCGATCTCCTCGATCAGTCCGAGGTCGGCCAGCCGGAAGCTGCCCCGGTTGCTGCGGCGGATCAGGGTGAGTGCGCCACGCACCCCCCGACTGCCCCTCAGCGGCACGGACAGCAGCGAACCCGCGCCGAGGACGGACAGGAGCGGGGCCCCGACCCGCGAGTGCCCCAGGACCGTCTCGTCCTCGATCAGGGGGAACAACAGGGACTGGCCCCGTCCCAGCACCTCGCCTGGGATGTCCGAGTCACCCGGCGTGAGTGAGGCGACCTCCTCCCGCTGTCCCTCGGGAGCGTCGGCGGGGCCGACCACGGTCGCGCGGCGGGCCGCCCTGGGGCCCTCGGGCAGGTCGCAGACGTCGATGATCACCCAGTCCGCGTAGGAGTCGGCCAGGAGGTCGGCCGCGTCGGTCAGGGCCAGGTCCCTGGTCGGGGTGGTGCCGCGCAGCAGCAGCCGGGTCATCCGGGTGAGCACGTCCAGGCGTCGAGCGGCCAACACGACCACCTGGTCCTCCACCTCGGACTCCAGCGGGGCCGGGCCCTCCTCCTCCGAGCCGCTCATGGGCGGCGACATCGCCACCAGCACCAGCGGCTGCGCCTCGGTGGGCAGCTGCAGGCGGGTGAGGGTCAGGTGCACGTCCTCCGCCCAGCCGCGCTGGGCCAGGCGCGACTCCAGGTGCGCCGGGCCGTCTCCGCGCAGGACCGCAGCCAACCACGACTGCATCGCGGCGCGTTTGCGCAGGTCCACGAAGTGCGTGAAGGGTTTGCCGGTGAGGTAGCCGGGGGCGCTGCCCAGCTGGGTGGCCCCGGCGCCGTTGATCCTTCGGACGTAGCCGTCGTGGTCGAGCAGGACCACGGGCACGCTGAGTTCGTTGAACACCGCGCGCAGCAGTGCGCGGTCGCCGTCCTCGGCGGGTCTGCGGGGTTCGGGCGGTTCGCTGTGCGCGCGGGCCAGCTCCGACCCGGCGGTCCCGAGCAGGCGCTCGGCGTACTCCAGTTCGGCCAGGGCCGCCTCCGCGGTGCCCTGGGCGTCGTCCGGGTACATGGCGTGCGTATTGCGCAGGGCAACTATCCGCTCACTCAGAGCGGCGATCTCGCGTTGCAGATCGGCGAGGTTCTCCGACACGCTCAGGGTCTCCCGGTCATCGTCGAGGGCGTCCCGCCAGCCACGGGCCTGACACCGTTGACCCGCGGCCGGGTCGGGCGACCGTCCGGTCGAGGGTCTCCCGAAGGTTACCTTTGGAGCGGGGACCCGGGAATCGTCGGAGGAGGTTCGGACAGTGTGGATCGAACGCCTCGCCCGTGACATCGGAGCGTTGGGGCAGGCCGAGCACACCACCCTCCAACGTGCCCTGGACCAGATGAGCAGGGCCGCCGCCCTCGGGGTCCCGGGCTGCTCGGCCGCGCTGGTGGTGGTCTGGCGCGAGGTGGTGGGACAGGACGGCTCCATCCGCCACGTGGTCACCGACTACGGCGCCTCGCACTCCGACCTCGCCGAGGCCCTGGAACACCAGTACACGACCGACCAGGGCCCCACCGTGGAGGCCGTCCGCGAGATGACCCAGGTCCGCGTCGCGGACGTGCTCCGCGAGAACCGCTGGCCCCGGTACACGAGCATGGCCGTGCAGTGCGGCGACCGCTCCTCCGTCACCCAGCCGAGCAAACTCACCGGCGACGGCGACGAGGACCGCATCCTCACCTTCGGCGTGCACTCCGGCCGCGCCGACGCCTTCGACGAGGTGGTCGTCACCCAGCTCACGGCGCTGCTGGCCGAACACGCCGCGATGGCCCTGAACACCGCCGACCGCCAGGCCGACGCCGCCCGCGAGTCCGCCCACATGCGCCGCGCGATGTCCGCGCGCACGGTGATCGACCAGGCCAAGGGCATCATCATGCACGCCCGGGGCTGTGACGCCGACACCGCCTTCGCCGCGCTTCGGGAGGTGGCGCAGCGTAACCGGAAGAAGGTCGTGGACGTGGCCCGGGATCTGGTCGCGGAGAACACCGGGCCGCAGCGGTCGCGCCGTCCGAGGCCAGACGGGCGCTGAGACGGCGGCTTCGCCTACTGGTCGAGGTCACTCCGAGTCCAGAGCGTGACCGTGAGCCGTCATGATGAGGGTTCGGGGCCGTCGCGGTACGCGGTGGCGGTCGGTCCGCCCGGGGGAGCGTCGAGCTCCGCTCGGCGCACGTGAACGACAAGGAGAACCGAGCGTGACGTCAGACATCTCGATCCGCCGCGAGGATGGCGTCGTCATCGTGACACCCGTGGGGGAGATGGACGCCGTCACCTCACCCGCCCTCGCGGAGGCCCTCGACGAGGTGCTGTCCGCGCCCCTGCCCGTCGGAGTGGTGGTCGACCTCGCCAAGGTGGGCTTCTGCGACTCCCGCTGCATCGGGGTGCTGGTCTCGGCCTTCCGCCAGGCCCGCGACCTCGGCCTGGGCCTCGTCGTCACCGAACCGCAGCCGCAGGTGAACCGCCTCTTCGTGATAGCGGGCATCGACCAGGTCATCCCGATCGACGCGAGCACGGACAACGCCGTGGACACGCTCAAGGCGTGAGCTCGACCCCCCGGCCGCACCCCGCCCGGGCACCGACCGAACCGCCCTCATGGTCGACACGTGTCTGATCGACGAAGTGCAGCCGGGTCAGCGACCCCTCACCGCTGCCGCAGATCTCCAGGAAGTCACAGGTCTGCCGGGTGATCCACAGCCCGTAACCGCGTGATCGGAGGGTGTCGGCCGGGCGGTAGCCCGCCAGCGGATCAGTGAGGTCGCCGTGTTCGTCGAGCACATCGCACACCCACCGGTCCCGCGCACGCCACAGGTGGACGCTGCCCTTGCCCGCGCCGTGTTCGAGCACGTTCGCCGCGAGTTCGTTCACCGCCACGACCATGCTGTCCACCCGCGCCCGGGGCAGGCCGACCGCGCCCGCCAGCGCCGCCAGCTCCTCGCGCAGACGGGGGAGCGACTGCCCGATCTCCAGCCGGTGCACCGGCCCCCTCACGGCGAGCGGCTCCGGCGCCAGGGGGCGGCGGCCGAAGGTCTCGGTCCCCAGGTAGGCGGGGTTGGGTCGCGGACCCGCCTCGTCCACCAGCGTCGGGTGGGTGGCGCGGATCGCGGCGCGCACGCCCGGCCCCAGGGGGCGCTCGTCGTGCACGCACAGCATGCGCATGCGCATCGGCGCCAACGCTGTGCTCAACACCGACTCCAGCCGGTGCCACTCGCGCAGCTCCATCGTCGGCCCGTCCGCCAGTGACGCCAGGGGAGGCTCGGCCACCACGCTCACCGGCCCCGGCCCGTGGAGGAGGGCCAGCCGGTGCAGGGCGGCCAGAGTGCGCCCAGGGGCCTCGTAGAGGTCGTCCCTCCCGATGACGTTCACCCTGTCACGCTCGTGCCGGTCCAGCTCGTTCAGGAGCGGTCCGGGGTCGGCGACGGAGAGCACGACGTGGGCGTCGGCGCGGACGGAGGACCGCAGCCGCTCCAACGCCACATCGTGGAACCGTCTCTCACGGCGGAACAGGAGTCCCTGGTGTTCGAACGTCATCGGTGTGGGCGGACCGTTCAGTTGGCGGAGCCGGACAGGAGGAGGTCCGCCTCATCCTCCTCGATCTCGTCGCGCGCGGCCAGATGCGGACGCGAACGTTCGTAGGCGAGCTCGGTCTCGATGGCGATGCGCTGCCACGTGAACCGGGAGCGGGCCCGGTCCACGGCGGCGATCCCGTAGGCGGTGCTCATCGTCGGGGTACCCAGGACGGCGCGAACCGAACGGGCCACCTCGTCGGGGCGGCCGAAACGCATCAGGACGCCGCTGGTGCGGTGCAGGACCGCGCCGGGGACAGCGCCGGTGGCGGTGGCCACCACGGGCAGCCCGCAGGCCATGGCTTCCAGGACCGCGCCGCCGTAGGGGTCATAGGAAGCCGCGGAGACGAAGACGTCGGCCGAACGCAGCAGACGCGGGAGCTCCTTGCGCTCCACCGGACCGGTCAGGTGCACGCGGTCGTCCACGCCCAGCTCCTTGGAGAGCAGCTCGATGCTCCGGGCGTTCTCGTCCAGGGCCACGTCCCGGTCCTCGGCCGTGGACACCAGCACCAGCTCGGCCTCGGGCAGGCGCACCATCGCCTCCACGAGGCGCCGGGCGCCGCCCGCCTCGGTCAGGGGGGTCACGGAGACCAGCCGGGCGCGCTCCTCGCGGCGGGCGTGCCACGGCTCGGCCGAGGCGCTGCCCTCCACGCTGAAGTGGTCCGGGTCCACGCCGAACGGCACGACGCTCACGTGGTGGCGCGGCACGCGCAGGCGGGCCAGCTCCCCCTGCTGGTCGGTGGAGTTGACCAGGACGTGGTCGGCGCGGGAGGCGAGGATCGTCTCCATGCGGGCGCGGTCGGGCCGCTCGGGCAGACCGGAGCGCTGCTCGCTGGCGTTGAGCGAGTGGAAGGTCTGGACGATCGGGGTCCCGCTCTGGTCCTTCTCGCTGTGTGCCTGGGCGTGCAGGGCGGCCAGACCGCTGGTCCAGCCGATGGCGTGCAGGACGTCGGGCACGTCCTCGTCCAAGACGGCGGCGAGCGCGGTCCCGAAGGCCCCGGTGTGCTCGGCGTGCTCCTCCTCGGCGAGCGGGCGGGCGGGCCCGGCGTCCAGGTAGGCGACGGAGACGCCGCGCGCCATGCGGGTGCGGCCGTCGGGCTGGGCGGGGTCGCTGCGGCGGACGTAGACGGTCACCCGGTGCCCGCGCTTGGCGAGCTGGCGGGACAGGGCACACACGTGCAGGCTCGCGGGGCAGGCCGGCTCGCCCCGGTGGGCGGGGAGGGGATTGGCGTGTTCGGCGACCATGGCGATCTTCACTGGGCTTCGGACTCCTTGGACACCGCCGTGGTGTCCGTCGTGGATGGGCCCGGCGGGACTCCGGAGCGGGGAGTCGGAATCCTGCCGGGCGGGGCTTGCGCGGTGGTCCCGCACCGGCGGCCGCGGTGGCGCCGGGCCGCTCGGGCACGGGAGCGGGGCGGACGGGTTCAGGAAGACGCGCGTCCGGGACCGGGGTCCGGTGGAGGGGGATGGCGGGCAGCGCTGAGGACCGCGCGCACGCGGTGCGCACGGACGGTGGAGACCGGAGAGGAGAGAGGAAGGGAAGGACGCATGAGACCACACCAAACGACCGTCGAAAGGGAGTTCGAGCCACCGGGGCACCCGAGGAAGTCAGGGCACCGCACAGGGCGGTCGTGTGTGTCTGCGTCTTAGACACCCAACGGGACCATTCTGCCAGACCCTCAGGGAACCGACAACGTGGCATCGATCCCCTTCAGGGCGCCGCGGGAGCGGGCGCACCCCTGTCCGGCGCCTCCGGGCCGTTGTCGCGCGGGGCCTCTGGTCTGCGGGTTGTCCGAACCTGGCGGTGGGCCCTGTCGGGCGGTCCCCGGCACCGCTACTGTCGGACCCGAACCGAACGACGGCACCACACACGTCCCAGGATCAACCGCGACCACACTTTTGGCGGCGAAAACCGGTGCGGGAACTGCATATCCGGGTGTTTTCCGCCATGATGTACGCGGATTTTGACCGACTCCGGCGGTGGCTCGGTACGGTTACTGAATCCAGACGATGTACGGGACTCGACCAAGGCCCGGCGCCAGGCGCCGGGCAACCGGCCACGGCCGATGAAACGGGAGGAAGGGCGTATGGGTGTCGCTGGTGGGGAAGTCATTGTCACGGCCCTCACGCACCGGGGCGCTATTCGCCCCGCCAACGAGGACTCCGTGGTCATGGGTGCTCTCACCGTCGCCAGCGCGAACATGACCTCCCCGGTCCGCTGCGTGCTGCCGGTGAGCGAACCGGTCATCCTCGCGGTCGCGGACGGGATCGGCGGCCAGGCCGCCGGTGAGATCGCCTCCGAACACGCGGTGCACCGCATGGCCGAGATGGGGCCGCGCCTGAACGGCGCCGAGGAGATCGCCCAGCTCCTCACCAACATCGACGAGGAGATCAAGGACCACGCGCTCCAGCACACCGAGTTCTCCGGCATGGGGACCACGGTCGCGGGCGTGCTGCTCAACAGTGACGGCAACTTCTGGTTCAACGTGGGCGACTCCCGCACCTACCGCCTCGAGGGCCGTCACCTGCGCCAGCTCTCCGAGGACGACTCCCCGGCCCTGCCCCCCTCCGAGGACGGCCGCCCCGTCACCACCAACTTCATCACCCAGTCCCTGGGCGGCAGCTCCGGCGGCTCGATGGTCCCCCACGTGGGACGCGACGACGCCGCCGACCCCAGCGCCTGGCTCATGTGCAGCGACGGCCTGTCGGACCTGGTGCTGCCCGAGGAGATGGAACGGATGATCGCGGAGGCCGGCAGCGACGAGGCCGCCGTACACGCCCTCTGGCAGGCCGCCATGGAAGCCGGCGGCAAGGACAACATCAGCATCCTGCTGGCCCGCAGAAGGTAGCCGGCGCTCGAACACGGAAGGGGCCCGCACGCGTCGGCGTGCGGGCCCCCATGTCGTGGGTGCTACTTCTGGGAGCCCTCTCCGGAGCCGGGGCGGTTGCGCGAACGCACCACCACGAGCACGACCGCGCCGATCGCGGCGACGGCCACGACGACACCGGCCAGGATCATCAGCGGGGAGGTCCCGCCCTCCTCGGCGGCGGTCTCCTCGGCCACGGGGGCCTCGCTCGTGGTCTCCTCAGGTGTCTCCTCCTCGGCGCCCGCGGGGTCCTCCTCGGGCTCCTCGGGGGCGGCGGCCGCGACGGCCTCCTCGGACAGCGTGAAGCCCAGGGTGTCCTGGATGGGGTGGCCGTCCGAGGACACCACCCGGTACGAGATGCCGTACTCGCCCTCCTCGGTGGGCGGCGTGAGCGCGACGGACACGTCGGTGCCGTCGAAGGTCAGCTCGCCCTCCTGGATCTCCTCGCCCCCGGGGCTGGTCACGACGATGGCGCTGCCGCTGCCACCGGACATCGGGGCGTTGTTGAAGGTCAGCGTGACCTCCTCGGGGACGGTGTCCAGGGTGACGCCGTCCTCCGGGTCGGAGGCGATCAGCACGTCGTGGGCGAAGGCGGGGGCGGGGGCCAGCAGCAGCGCGGCGGCGAAGGGGGCGACCAGGGCCGCGGTACGGATTCTTCTCATGATCTTCTCTCAGGCCGTTCGGGTGCGGTTCGCGCCCGGCGGGCACGGGTCGGGGACCGGTGCCCGTCGGGGCTCTTCGGGGGACCGCCTCGACCGCCGGAGCCCTGGGGCTACGGGGCCGTGCGGAACGCGGGCGAACCGGGAGGCCCGCGGGGACCGTGTGTCGACGGCTCTGGGGAAGGCGGCGCGAGGGCCGGGGGCGCGACGGGCGCGACCCCGGACTCCGCGGGCGTGAGGTCGGGCAGGCGCGGTGGCCGAGGGAGGGCCCGGGAGACGGCGGCGGTGAGGAACCAGAGCGCGGACTCGCCATGGGACAGCAGCGCGGAGGCGAGCAGGGCCGCCCACAGGTGGGCGAACAGCATCCCCGGCGCGAGGCCCAGGGCGGCGGAGCCGTGCCCGGCGTGCTCGACCTGGACGGTCCCGGGTCCCGACAGCTGGAGGATCAGGTGCAGGGCGACCTGTGCGAGGGCCATCACGGCGAAGATGTCGCCGAAGCCCCGCATGATCCTGGTGAACCGCCAGAGGAGACCGAACAGGAACGCCGTGGCCAGGAGGAACCCCCAGGCCCCGGCGGGGCTGTCGGCCCCGACGTTGTGGCCCACCCAGGCAATGCCCGTGCACGCACCGGCGAGGAGCGCCGTGCGTGTGAGGCGGAGCGTGCCGTGAGCGGGTCGCACGATAGTGAACCTAGGCCGTGCCACAGGGGCCCGCAAGACCTCCGGACGTGAGAACGCGCTCGAACGTCTCGGAGTGGGCCCTCGGTGGCGGAGATGAGCCGCCGGACGCGAACCCTCGCGTCCGGCGGCGCCACCTCGCCAGGACGTGTTCGGCGGGCGCACGCGGCGTCCGCCGAACACGACCTAACCCGCCGGAACCAGCTCGCGGCGCATGTAGCGACGCTGCTCGGGGGTGGTGCCACCCCAGACTCCGTGAGCCTCCCCGGCGCGCAGGGCCCACCGCAGACATTCCGGGCGAACAGTACAGCTGCGGCAGACGTCCAGGGCCCGCTCCGTGTCGGTGCGGCCGATCCCGGTGCTGCTCACCGGGAAGAAGATCTCGGGGTCGTACGAGCGGCAGTTCCCCTGCTCGACCCAGTCCTCGCTGTCGTGGTACAGGCGGTTCACGGACGCCTCCGATCCCTGGTCAGTGGTCCTCGCCGTGTTCCCACGGCGGGGGCGACGAAGTTCGAGTCCGCACTGCCGTCCCGGGGGTGCCGGTCCCGCATGGGCTGCGGCGAAGCGGTGCGACTAATCGTAGTACTACATGAGGTCGTACTACACAGAGTCTGATGGAAAGTCGGAGATTCATCAAGGACGTACGACGGTGGTCCCGGTCTCCACTGGTCGGTCGGGGGTGAGCCGAAGGGCGGTTCGCGGGGGTTCGTCCGGCGTCTTGAACCGAAGGAAATTCCTGCGTACAAGTGGTTCCCACGGGTGTCACGCGTAACGTGTGACGTGGGTGGTGAGTCACCCAGGGCGATATGTCGCGAGCTTTCCACCGAATTGATGTGACTTAACGCACGCTTAATATTCGTCGTGGAGGCTCTATGTTTGACCCTGACGGTTGCCGACCACCCGCCCGCGAGTCACCTCTCACCTCGCGCGACGCCGGTCCGCCCTGGGGGCTGAAGCCCCTGATAGACAGGGCGTGGACGGGCGGTCCGGCCGCTACCCAGCGTCACCTGGGAGCCCCGCCCAAGGCGGAATCAAGCTGCTAAATAAACAAGCCCTACCCATTGGTAATCCTCCCAAACATCTGCGCGGAATCTCGCCGAAACTCCTTTGACCTTCTTTCGCTAAGTTCGATCGACGTGCCACATCAACGAACGAACCTCCAAGCACGCGACCGAATCGAAGGTGGGGCTGTGAGCTCCGAGACCACGGAGGCCGCGGGCCGTGAGGACGTGCGCCTCTCGCACCCCTCCCCGGAGGACGGGCCGCACATGTGGCGGTTGGCCGGCGACACGGGGATGGACGTGAACTCCCCGTACGCCTACACGCTCTGGTGCCGGGACTTCGCCACGACCAGCGTCGTGGCACGGGACGCCGACGGCCGGATGGCGGCCTACGTCACCGGCTACGTCCGTCCCGACAGCCCGGACACGTACTTCCTCTGGCAGGTGGCCGTCGGCTCCGAGTACCGGGGTCAGCGGCTGGCCCGCCGGATGCTCGACTTCATCGGCGAACGCCTCGCCGGACAGGGCCTGCGCTACCTCGAAGCGACCGTCACCCCCGACAACGAGGCCTCAAGGGCGCTCTTCTCCTCGTTCGCGCGGAGCCTGGGCGCGGAGGCCGTGTGGAGCCCGCTCTTCGGCGCGGAGCACTTCCCGAAGGACGGCGAAGGGCCCCACGACCCCGAGGACCTCGTGCGCATCGGGCCCATCGGCGCGCACTCCGACACCGACGACTAACCGACCGTCCCGGATCGAACGCGATCCCCACCCGCCCCTCGTCCCAAGCCCTGAGCCCACGAAGTTGGGGAAAGGAACCAAGGAACATCACGATGGAGACCTTCCAGCGCCTCGAGTCCGAAGTCCGCGGATACTGCCGGAACTGGCCTGTCGTCTTCGACAAGGCGGTCGGCAGCCACGTCCACGACGAGACCGGCCGCCCGTACCTGGACTTCTTCGCCGGGGCCGGATCGCTCAACTACGGGCACAACCACCCCGAGTTGAAGACCTCGCTCATCGAGTACCTGACCGACGACAAGATCGTCCACAGCCTCGACGCCTACAGCGTGGCCAAACGCGAGTTCCTGAAGACCTTCGAGGACGTCATCCTCAAACCCCGGAACCTGGACTACAAGGTCCAGTTCCCCGGCCCGGCGGGAAACAACGCGGTCGAGGCCGCGCTCAAGCTGGCCCGTAAGTACACCGGTCGCCAGACCATCATCAACTTCACCAACGGCTTCCACGGCATGACCCTGGGCGCCCTGGCCGTCACCGGCAACTCCATGAAGCGCGGCGGTGCCGGTGTGCCGCTCGACCACGTGGCCACCATGCCGTTCGACAACTACCTCGACGGGAAGACCCCGGACTTCCTGTGGCTGCGCACCCTCCTGGAGGACAGCGGCAGCGGTCTGGACGCCCCGGCGGCCGTGATCGTCGAGGCCATCCAGGGTGAGGGCGGCATCAACGTGGCCAGCGCCCCCTGGCTGCGGGGCCTCTCCGAGCTCTGCCAGGAGTACGGCATCCTGCTGATCCTGGACGACATCCAGATGGGCTGCGGCCGTACCGGCGAGTTCTTCAGCTTCGAAGAGGCCGGCATCACCCCGGACATCGTCACCCTGTCCAAGTCCATCAGCGGCTACGGCCTCCCGATGGCGCTCACGCTGTTCAAGCGCGAGCTGGACGTCTGGGAGCCGGGCGAGCACAACGGCACCTTCCGCGGCTTCAACCCGGCCATGGTCACCGGTACCGAGGCGCTGCGCCGCTTCTGGTCCGACGACACCTTCGCCCAGGCCACCCTGGCCAAGGGCGAACTGGTCGCGGGGCGCCTCGCCGAGATGGCGGAGGAGCACTCCGACTTCGGCGCGCACGTGCGCGGCCGCGGTCTGGCCCGTGGTCTGGCCTTCGACGCCGAGGGCGGCATCGCCAAGAAGGTCGCCGCCGGGTGCTTCGACCGTGGTCTGCTCCTGGAGACCTCCGGCCCCGAGGACGAGGTCGCCAAGCTGCTCCCGCCGCTCACCACGACGGAGGAGGAGCTGACCGCCGGCCTGGACATCATGGCCGACGCCGTCCGCGAGGCCGTCAAGGTTCCCCAGACCGCCTAGTACGCGACACGCCGGTGCGGTTTCGGACCGGCGTGCCCATCGAATCCGGCGCGGGGCCGACCAGTACCTCTACCCGGGGTGACGGTCGGCCCCGTACCGTGTACCACCAGCGCACACAGCGCGCATCAGAGCGTGAAGGAGACACAAGTGATCGTTCGCAGTATGGACGAGGTCAACGACACCGACGCTGACATCAAGACCGAGAACTGGCGGAGTCGTCGGATCGTCCTGGCGAAGGAGAAGGTCGGCTTCTCCTTCCACGAGACCGTTCTTTACGCGGGCACCGAGTCGACGTTCTGGTACGCCAACCACATCGAGCTCGTGCACTGCATCGAGGGCGAGGCCGAGCTGACCAACGAGGAGACCGGGGAGAAGCACATCATCACCCCGGGCACCCTCTACCTGCTCAACGGCCACGAGAAGCACACGGTCCGCCCGAAGACCGACTTCCGCGTGCTGTGCGTCTTCAACCCGCCGGTCACCGGCCGTGAGGTCCACGACGAGAACGGCGTCTACCCGCTGGTTGTCGAGGAGGACGTCAACGCCTAGGCGTAGAGCCAACGCGGGGCGGGGTCCGGTGGTCCGGACCCCGCTTTCGTGTTTTCGGGGGTAGGAATCCCTCGGTAACGGGCATAAGAACCCATAGTCACGAACCACAGGTGGCCAGCTCGGAGGGAGTACGTCGTCGGGTCACCCGACGAACAGCGACTCATAACCAGTGCATAACGGACCAATCGGGTTCAGTTACTGCACCTCGGGCTCGGGGAGGGAGACCCCGTACCAGCGCCGTCGTCCCGAGCACCCGGGCAACGGTCACGACCGCGGCCACCGAGCCGCGGACCCCGCCCACTTGAGGCGATCCAGCATCCGAACGCGTGAGGCCCTCGCCCCGTCCTTCGGGCGAAGGCTCCGCACCCGCGAGTTTTCGAGGAGCAGTCGTGAAGAATCAGGTACCAGCGCGTCGGCGGGGAACCTGGGGACGTCGAGACGCGTTCCGCCTGGCCGGAGCCGGCGTCGCGGTGGCCGCCCTGGCTCCGTCGCTCGCGTCGTGCTCCAGGGTCAGCAGCGGTGCGTCCCTGGCCGACCTGCGTGAGCAGGGGTTCGTCCGGGTCGGCCTCGCCAACGAGATCCCCTTCGGGTTCGTCGACGGGTCCGGGGAGGCCGCGGGGCAGTCGCCCGCCGTCGCCAAGGCCGTCTTCGAGGAACTGGGGATCCCGGAGATCGTCGCCACCTCCACCAGCTGGGACGGCCTGATCCCGGGCCTCCAGAACGACCAGTTCGACGTCCTCGCCGCCGGTGTGTTCATCACGCCGGACCGGTGTCAGGAGGTCGCCTTCAGCGAGCCGACCGCCACCGCACCCGAGGCCTTCATGGTCGCCCAGGGCAACCCCAAGGCCATCCAGCACTTCGAGGACATCGCCGCCGACCCTGACATCAGGCTGGCCGTGCTGAACGCCTCCGTGGAACAGAACTACGCCGAGTTCTTCGGCGTCCCCGAGGGCCAGATGGAACTCATCCCGGACCAGACGACCGGCTTCGAGATGCTGGAGAACGGCCGCGTCGACGCCATCTCCATGCTGAAGGTCTCGCACGAGTACCTGCTGATGGAGCGCGGCGGCGACTTCGAGGTCACCGAACCGTTCTACCCGGTCATGGACGGCAAGGAGGAGAAGGGCTGGGGCGGCCTCTGCCTGCGCCAGGGTGACGACGAGATGCTCGACGAGGTGAACCGGGTCATCGCCGAGTTCACCGAGAGCGGCCGCCTCCTCGAGCTCGGCGAGGAGTGGGGATTCACTGAGGACGACCTGCCCGACGGCACGAGCACCGCCGAGCTCTGCGAGGGCTGATCCAGCGTGGAGTTCCTGCAAGCACAGCTACCCCGCTACCTCGACGGTGCCTGGATCACACTCCAGCTCACCTTCGGGGGGGCCGTCCTGGCCTTCGTCTTAGCCATGGTCTTCGGGATCATGGGCACCGTACGGTCCTGGCTCCTACGCGCGATCACCACTGTCTACGTGGAGGTCTTCCGGGGGATCGCCGCTCTCGTGGTGATGTTCTGGTTCGTCTTCGCGGTCCCGGACATGACCGGTTTCGAGCTGGAGCCGATGTTCGCCGCGATCCTCGCGCTCGGCCTGAACGTCGGTGCCTACGGCGCCGAGGTCGTGCGGGCCGCGCTCAACGCGGTGCCCAGGGCCCAGGTCGAGGCCACCGTCGCGCTGAACCTCTCCTGGTTCCAGCGCATGCGCCTGGTTGTCGTGCCACAGGCGTGGGCGCAGATGCTGCCCACGTTCGGCAACCTGATCATCGAGCTGATGAAGGCGACCGCCGTGGTGTACATGGTCGGCATCCTCGACCTCACCGCCGTCGCCCGTGAGGTGCGCAGCGGTACGGGCGAGACGTTGGCCGCGTTCGCGATCGCGTTCGTCATCTACTACCTGATCGCGCAGGTGCTGATCTTCGGTATGCGACTGCTCGAGCGCCGCGCCAACCAGAAGCTGGGCCGTACCCCGCCGACCGGCGGCGGGATCATGAGCCTGCTCCGGCCTCCGTCGGTCGGTACCCAGGTGGGGGTGGCCAAGTAATGAACAACGATTCCACGCCCATGATCTGGGACTTCGCCTTCACCTTCGAGGTCATACCGAGCCTGCTCCAGGGCCTGCTGGTGACGATCCAGCTCACGCTGATCGGCTACAGCATCGCCCTGACCCTGGGCCTGTTGATCGCGGTCGTGCGACGGGTCCCGTACGTCGGTTCCATCGTGCACTTCGTCATGGAGTTCATCCGGACCACACCGCTGATCATCCAGCTGGTGTTCGTCTTCTTCCTGCTGCCGGCAAGCTACGCACTGCCGGTGGTCGGCCCGGTCCCCATCACGGCGTTCACCGTCGGTGTGGTGGTCCTCGGCATCCACTACGCGGCCTACACCGCCGAGGTGTACCGCTCGGGTATCGAGGGCGTGGCCAAGGGCCAGTGGGAGGCGGCCCGGGCCCTGAGCCTGCCGACCACACGGACCTGGGGAGCGGTCGTGCTTCCCCAGGCGATCCGCAAGGTCATCCCCGCTCTGGGCAACTACCTGATCTCCATGTTCAAGGACACGCCGCTGCTCTTCGCCATCGGTGTGGCGGAGCTGCTGACCAGGGCCCAGCGGGTCGGCAGCGAGAGTTTCCGGATGATGGAGGCCATCACCCTGGTCGGGCTCCTCTTCCTCCTGGTGAGCATCCCGTCCGCGATTGTGATTCGACGACTGGAGAAGCGATATGCCGCCGTCTGATACCCCTGAGAACACGACGGCACCGGGTGTCGGGGACGGCGTCGCCGACGGCCCGCTGATCGTGTTCGACCAGGTGGTGAAGCGCTTCGGCGACCTCACCGTCCTGGACCACCTCGACTTCGACGTGGCCGCCGGCGAGCGCGTCACCCTGATCGGGCCGAGCGGTTCCGGCAAGACCACCATCCTGCGCCTGCTCATGACGCTGGAGAAGGTCACCGAGGGCCGCATCAACATCGGCGGAGAGCCGTTCAGCCACATGCCGAAGGGCAGTGGCCTGGCCCTGGCCAGCGAGAGCTACCTGCGGCGCCGCCGCAAGAGCATCGGCATGGTGTTCCAGCAGTTCAACCTGTTCCCGAACATGACGGTGCGCAGGAACATCATGGAGGCGCCGGTCAACGTCCTCGGACTGTCCAAGGACGAGGCCAGCGCCCGGGCCGAGGAACTGCTGGACCTGGTGGGCCTGGGCGACAAGATCGACGCCCACCCGACCCAGCTGTCCGGCGGTCAGCAGCAGCGCGTGGCGATCGCCCGCGCCCTGGCGATGCGCCCGGAGATCCTCCTGCTGGACGAGGTCACCTCGGCCCTGGACCCGGAGCTGGTGGCGGGCGTGCTGGACGTGCTGCGGGAGGTGGCCGAGACCACCGACATCACGATGCTGTGCGTGACCCACGAGATGGGCTTCGCGCGGGACGTGTCCCACCGGGTCATGATGTTCGACGAGGGCCGCATCGCCGAGGAGGGCCACCCGGACCAGATCTTCGGGGACCCCCAGGAGGAGCGGACCAAGACCTTCCTGAAGTCGGTCCTGGAGAACGGGCACTAGATCCGGAGACGGGGCCCGCCCGGGCGTCGCGGCACACGACCGCGACGGTCCGGGCGGGCCCCGCCCCGTGTCACCTCCTGTTCGGCCTACTCGGCGACCAGGACGAAGAAGAGGAACCCGAGGAACCGGGTGCGCCCGCGGAGCCGCTCGGGCAGCAGGTGCCGGGGGGTGTCCGGCGCGAAGGGCGGTTCGTCGATGTCCGCGACGCGGAAACCGGCCCCGGTGAAGTCCCGGACCATCGCGTGCAGCGGGCGGTGCCAGACGCGCAGGACCGCCGTCCGGCCCTGGAACTCCCACTCCACCGGC
This sequence comes from Nocardiopsis sp. B62, assembly GCF_018070675.1. Classification (NCBI taxonomy): domain Bacteria; kingdom Bacillati; phylum Actinomycetota; class Actinomycetes; order Streptosporangiales; family Nocardiopsidaceae; genus Nocardiopsis; species Nocardiopsis sp. B62. Next base: position 92,140 of record NZ_JAGPXK010000017.1, read on the forward strand.
CAGGGGGAGACCTCGAAGTAGTCGGTGTCCGGCTTCAGCAGCGCGTGGGCGGCCGGATGGTCCACGGAGACCAGGAGACGGCCGCCGGGCCTCAGGACCCGGCGCAGCTCCCGGAGCGGTCCCTCCCACTCCCTGAGGTAGTGCAACGACAGCGAGGAGACGACGTCGTCGAACCCGCCGTCGGGGAACGGGAGCGGTTTCGCCAGGTCGAGCACGCGCAGGTCGGCGTCGTCGCCGAGGCGCTTCCTGGCCAGCCCGACCATCTCCGTGCTGGAGTCGAACCCGGTCACCTCGGCGCCCCGGTTCCGCAGTTCCAGGGAGAGGGGGCCGGAGCCGCAACCCGCGTCCAGGATGCGGCGGCCGCCGACGTCACCGGCGAGGTTCAGCATGGCGGGGCGCTCGTAGTGAGCGTTCATGAGGTTGGCGTCGTTGTCGGCCGAGTACGCCTCGGCGAAGTCGTCGTAGTCGCTGGTGGTCACGTTGGCCTCGACTCCTGTTCGGGGGTGGTCGGGTCCGACGGTAAGCGGTCAGGAGCCCCTTGGGGGCGCCGTCCTCCGCCTCGGGACCACCTCGCCGGATTCCGGTCGTGGGTGACGCTCTCCGGGCGTGTCGGGGCCCTGGTGACAACGGGGTAACGACATACCGTAGTCATTAAGTCGCTTTTAGTTTTCCCTGGTGCAGAATGTGTGTTCTGAGACAGGGGGGACACTTGTGACCATGGTGCGAAGATGGGGGCTCGCCTGGGCCGTCGCCCTCGCCGCCGTCCTGATCATCGGGCCGGCGCTCATCCGGCCGGGGATGCGGGACGACGTCCTCGGTGAGTCGTCCGTGCTGTACCTGGTCTCCTGGATGCCGATGTTGATCGGCATCGTCATGGCCTGGGGACTCGTCCGGGCGTTCGGGCGACGGGACGAGCTGGACCGACGGATCGCCACCGCCATGGACGGCCACCCCGTCCTGCGCGAACTCGGCTGGATGGTGCTCCTGCTCGTCGGGTTCGTCCTCTCGATGGTCGTGCTGTCGTGGATCTTCACCGTCTACGGGGAGGAGACCGGCGTCTCCCCGGACCTCGCGATGTCCGTGGCGCTGGTCTCGCGCCTGCTGTTCCTGTTCGCCATCCCCCTGCTGATCCTGGACCGCTCGGGGCTGACTGTCGACGGCAAGGGCACCGCCATGCCCTCGATCGCCCTGAAGGTGGGGGAGCTCTGGCGCTGGCTCGGGGTGGTGCCCGTGTTCGTCACGGTGGTCCTGATGGGCTTCCTGATCACGCCGCACATCGGGCTCCCCGAGCCCTCACTCACGCTGTACGCCATGCTGGTCGCCTTCATGGTGATCGCCACCTGTGAGGAGATCTTCTTCCGGGGCATGATGCAGACCCGGCTGGAACTGCTCCTGGGGCGCTGGGGCGGCATCGTGCTGACCTCGGTGGTGTTCGCGATGACCTACGCGTTCATCCAGCCCTACGACGCCGTCTCCCAGCTTCCCGGCATCGACTTCGTGCACGACACCGGCATGGCCCTGCTCACCTACGGCGCCGCGGGCCTGTTCTACGGCTACCTGTGGGCCTGCTTCCGCAACACCTGGATCAACGTCCTCATGCGTGTGGCCATGTTCCTGCTCATCCTGCCGCCCGACCTCCAGATCGGCATCAGCCGGTAGCTCCGCCGCCCGCGAGTCCACGCGTCCCACCAGGTCAGGTGGGGCGCGTGATCGCGTCATGAGGCAAATCTTGCCCGGCGTCCAGGGACACGGGCCGCGATATGGGTACAGGTCCTCCACAGCAGTCGCGTTGCGGTCATTTTCCCCTCACGGGGACGTCACCGTGCGGTCATGCAAAAGGGGGAGTCTGCCCACTGTGAGCACGGAATCAGCGCCAACGCCAGCGGGGCCCGCCACCGCCGACCTTCCCGCCGACAGGTTCATGGACCGGGAGGAGGGGTGGCTCCGGTTCAACCAACGAGTGCTCGAACTCGCGGAGGACGAGAACATCCCGCTGCTCGAACGGACGCGGTTCCTCGCGATCTTCTCCAGCAACCTGGACGAGTTCTTCATGGTGCGGGTGGCCGGGCTCAAGCGCCGTCTGGCCACGGGCCTGTCCGTCGCCTCACCCAGCGGGCACCACCCCAGGGACCTGCTGGAGCGCATCTCCCTGTTCACACACGACCAGATCCTGCGCCTGATCGCCTGTTTCGAGGACAGCGTCGCCCCAGCCCTGGCCCGGGAGGGCATCAGCATCGTCCGGTGGAGCGAACTGGACGACCGCGAACGCGAGTACCTGCACGGCTACTTCCGCCGCGCCATCTACCCGCTGGTGACGCCGTTCGCGGTCGACTCCGCGCACCCCTTCCCCTACATCTCGGGCCGTTCGCTCAACCTCGCGGTCACGGTGCGCGACTCCAACGACGACCGGCCCATGTTCGCCCGGGTCAAGGTGCCCAGCGCGCTGCCCAGGTTCATCGAGCTCACCACCCACGGCGGCGGCCGCTTCGTCCCGGTCGAGGACATCATCGCCGCGCACCTGCCCCAGCTGTTCGAGGGCATGCAGGTGGTCGAACACCACGCCTTCCGGGTCACCCGCAACGCCGACCTGGAGGTCGACGAGGACGAGACCGACGACCTCGTCCAGTCCCTGGAGAACGAACTCCTGCGCCGCCGCTTCGGACCGCTCGTGCGCCTGGAGGTGGAACAGTCCATCAGCGACGGGGCGCTGTCCATCCTCCGCGAGCAGCTCGGTGCCGAGGAGGAGGAGATCTACCGGGTTCCGGGGCCCCTCAACCTGGCCGGGCTCGCCCAGATCGCCGACACCGACCGCCCCGACCTGCGCTACCCGCCCATGGTCCCGGTGGAACCGCGCGCGCTCACCTCCGGCGACCTGTTCGCGACCATCCGCGAACGCGAGGTGCTCGTCCACCACCCCTACGAGTCCTTCGCCACCACCACGGAGCGGTTCCTCACCCTGGCCTCCACCGACCCCAAGGTCGTGGCGATCAAACAGACCCTGTACCGCACGAGCGGCGACTCACCCATCGTCGAGTCGCTCATCGAGGCGGCCAGGGAGGGCAAGGAGGTCGTGGTCCTGGTCGAGGTCAAGGCCCGCTTCGACGAACAGAACAACATCCAGTGGGCCCGCAAGCTGGAGGAGGCGGGCTGCCACGTCGTCTACGGGGTCGTGGGGCTCAAGACCCACTGCAAGCTGTCCATGGTCATCCGCCAGGACGACGACGGCCTGCTCCGCCGCTACTGCCACGTGGGCACGGGCAACTACAACCCGAGCACCGCACGGATCTACGAGGACTTCGGCCTGTTCAGCGCCGCCGCGGAGGTGGGAGAGGACGTCAGCGACCTCTTCAACAGCCTCACCGGGTTCTCCCGCAAGAAGCACTACCGCAGGCTCCTCGTGGCCCCCGCCGCCCTGCGCCGGGGACTCCTCAAACAGATCGCCACCGAGGTGGAGAACGGCCTCAAGGGCGAGCCCGCCCACATCAGGATCAAGGTGAACTCCCTCGTCGACGAGGAGATCATCGACGCCCTGTACCGAGCCTCTCAGTCCGGGGTCGACGTCGACCTGTGGGTACGCGGCAGCTGCGTGCTGCGCGCCGGGGTTCCGGGCCTGTCCGAGAAGATCCGGGTGCGCAGCATCCTGGGCCGCTTCCTCGAACACTCACGGGTGTTCGTCTTCGCCAACGGCTGGCGTCCCAAGGTGTGGATCGGCAGCGCCGACCTCATGCCCCGCAACCTCGACCGGCGCGTGGAGGCACTGGTCCGGATCGCCGACCCCGAGCAGTGCCGTCGGCTTGTGGGCATCATGGAGCTGGCGATGTCCGACAGCACCTCCTCGTGGCGGCTCGAACCCGACGGCTTGTGGAAGCGGGTCACCCACGACGCGGAGGGCCAACCGCTGGTCGACCTCCAGGACACCCTGAGAGGCGACCGGCACCTGAGAGTGGTGGACGGGTGAACACCCACGAACACGGGGCAGGTCACGAGGGCCCCGACGCGGGACCCTCGAGGACGAACGTCCCCGAGATCCGTATGACCAGTGCCTTCCCGCCGCGCGACACCGCGGTGGGCGGCTACCTGGAACCCATCCGCGCGGGCGGCGCGGTGCTCTGGCGCGACGGCCCCTCCGGTCGGGAGGTCGTCCTCATCCGGCGCCCCGACCGGGGTGACTGGACCCTGCCCAAGGGCAAGCTCAAGAACGGGGAACACCCCATCATCGGCGCCGTCCGGGAGGTCGAGGAGGAGACCGGCCTCACTCCCGTGATGGGGCGCCGGCTCCCGCCGCAGCGCTACCTCAAGGACGGCTGGCCCAAACAGGTGGAGTGGTGGGCGGCCACCCCGGCCCAGCCCGGCGGGCGGATCGACTACGAACCGAACGAGGAGGTGGAGACGGTCGAGTGGGTCGCCGTCGAGGAGGCCCGTGCCCGTCTCACCTACGACCACGACGTGCAGGTGCTCGACAACTTCCGGGTCGGTCCCGCGCGGACCTTCCCGATCGTCCTGCTGCGGCACCTGTCAGCGGGGGAGAAGCGCTCCTGGACCGACAGTGACCTGCTGCGACCGCTCGACGAGACCGGCCGCGCCGACGCCCTCGCCCTGCCCCGGGTGTTGGGCGCCTACGGGGGACTGCGCGCGCTGACGTCGGCGGCGGCCCGCTGCACGGAGTCCCTGCTGCCGCTGACGGTCGAGTGCGACGTCCCGATGAGTACAGAGCGCGCCCTCACGGTGGGACTCGAGGGCGGGGGCTACGACGTGGAGGAGGCCCGGGAGGTCATCGCGCGCGTCCTGGACGAGCAACGGCCCACGGTCGTGTGCACCCACGGTGAGCTGGTCCCGCACCTGCTCACCGAGGCGCTCACACGGCTGGGCGCGCCGCTTTCGCAACAGCGCGGCCTGCGCAAGGGGTCGTTCTGGGTGGTGCACGTCTCCCCGGAGGGGGAGCTGGCCGGGGTGGAGCGGCACGGGGTGCGCGAGTAGGTCCGCCCGTCGGCCCCGGTGAGGGAGTGGTCCCCGACGGTGACATGATGCCGTCATGCCCAAACACATGGTGGCCCGGAGCGTCGTGGTCGACGCACCGGCCAAGCGGATCTTCGACATCGTCGCCACACCGTCCCAGCACGCCGTGCTCGACGGCTCCGGCACCGTCCAGGGCGGGCCGTCCGGCCCGGACCGGTTGGAGCTGGGCTCCGAGTTCGGCATGGACATGAAGATGCTCGGGCTCCCCTACCGGATGACCAACCGCGTGGTGGAGTTCGAGGAGGGGCGGCTCATCGCCTGGAGGCACGTGGGCTCGCACCGCTGGCGCTACGAGTTCCGGGAGCTGCCCGAGGGCGGGACCCTCGTCACCGAGACCTTCGACTACTCGCGGGGCCAGATCGCCCTCTACGTGCTGAGCGGGGCCCCGGCGCGCAACGCGCGGGGCATCCTCCTGACGCTGGACCGGCTCAAGGCGGCCGCCGAGGCCGAGGAGGCCTGACCGCGACCGGGGCTCGCGATCCCCCCGGTCAGCGGTCGACCGCCACGCACGGCACTCTCCGAAATGCCCTAAAGTTCGGCAAGGGCCGCGTTCCCCCGCGCCTCCCGGCCGCCGCGGCGCGCAGGGTGAGCGGGCCCGCTGACAGGGAGTTTCCGGTGACAGGCGTGCCGGTCGATGCGGGAAGTCGGGAGACCAGTGGTGGGAACGAGCTTGGGCGACGTGTGGCAGGACGTGCTGACCGGCCAGCCCGATCCGGAACAGTGGATCATCGTCACGACCGCCGTGGTCGCCCTGGCGGCCGTGCTGCTGGGTCCGCCCTGGCGCGTGGCTCGCAACGTCGTCACCATCGCCCATGAGGGCGGGCACGCACTCGTGGCCCTGCTCAGCGGCCGCCAGCTGACCGGGATCCGACTGCACTCGGACACGTCCGGGGTGACGGTCTCCCGTGGCAGGCCCACGGGTATCGGCATGATCCTCACGGTCTTCGCGGGCTACGTCGCCCCGAGCGTGATCGGCCTCCTCGGCATCCTCATGCTGATGGCGGGCTACATCACCGCGCTGCTGTGGCTGAGCATCGTGATCCTGGCGGCCATGCTGCTCATGATCCGCAACTTCTACGGCGTGCTGTCGGTCGTGGTCACCGGAGCGGTGGTCTTCGGGGTCAGCTGGTTCACCCCGCACGAGGTCCAGGCGGCCTTCGCCTACCTGTTCATCTGGTTCCTGCTGTTCGCCGGTGTGCGCCCGGTCATCGAGCTCCAGTCACAGCGAGTGCGCAACCCCTCCCCGCACTCCGACGCGGACCAGCTCGCCCGCCTCACCGGACTCCCTGGCACCCTCTGGGTCGGGGTGTTCCTGCTGGTGAACGCCGCCGTCACCGCCCTGGGCGTGTGGCTGCTGTTCTTCTGAGCGGGAGACGCCGACCCGAGAGACGAAAACAGGCCCCGCGTCAGGACGCGGGGCCTTCGTCGTGCCCGGAGGCGGTGCGGCTACTGGGCGGTCTGCGGGGCGCTGAGCGCCAGGGCGACCGAGGCGAACACCGGGATGCGGGTGTCCAGCGAGGTGACGCGCAGGGTCTGCACCACGCGCGGCAGCGGGGCGGCGATCACCAGGAGGGCCTGCTGTTCCTTGGCGGCCTTGTGGGCGCGGATCAGCACGCGCAGCCCACTGGAGTCGATGAACCGCAGGTCGGCGCAGTCCAGCACGACGCGGCCGAAGGGCTGCGTGGTCAACGCCTCCGTGACCGCCTCCTGGAAGCGGTTCTCGGTGGCCATGTCGATCTCGCCGTCCAGGGCCAGCACTCTTCCGGCCTCGTGGAGGGTGGAGGAAATGGTCAGGTCGGGCATTGCGACTCCGGCGTACTCGGGCCGAGCCCGACGGGTCGGCGAGGCAGGCCGCACGTCGCCCCATCGGGGACGTGCGGTGACCGGTGCGATGGATGCGTTACCGCGTGAGCCAAGCTGATGGTTCATCAAGTTCCTTGCGTGGTGCCCCGGGCTGGGAACCGGGGAGGAAACGCCTTTCTCGCCTGGTTTGCTCGGAAAAGCACGGCACCGGGGCAACGCCTGGCCAGGGCCAGGAGTTCCTGGTGCCGTGTGTCGGTGTGACGTGCGTCGGTGTGACGTGCGTCGGTGTGACGTGCGACGAGGGCTCGGTGCATGGTGTCCCCGCGCTCGGCCGTCCCGCCGTAGCCGGCGGCCGCGTCGGGTCCTCCACTCGTGAGAACCCGCCCGCGACGGCGGGCATTCCCCGGTGGGTCGCGGCGGGGACCGTGGCTGGGCCGGTGGTCCCCGGTGGACCCGACTCCTCCCGGCGCACTGTCAGGGCGCTGGGACGCGTTGGAGTCGGGGCCGTCCAGCCTCGGACTTTACCACAGCGCCGTGGCCGATTCGTGACGGGAGCGACGCAAGGTCGTGCCCCCGCCAATTCACCGTTTCCGGGATACCTGGTGTATGGATTACGCCTTTTGCACGCACGGGGGCTCCGCGGGGTTCTCCTCGGGTTCGCGCTCGCTCTGCTGGACCGCCCACACACACGCGGAGAGGGTGAGCGGGACCGCCACGGTCAGCGCCAGCGCGGGGATGGCCACGCCCGAGTCGTTGGCCGCGAATCCCACCAGGGCCGTCACCAGGGAACCGGTCAGCCCGGCCCGGAGTGTCGGGGCGTACTCGTAGGCCCGCTGGAGCGCGCCGATCCGCCATCTGCCCGGCCGGTTGAGGACGGCGAACAGGAACACCAGGGCCCCGGCGGCCAGCAGGGTGAGGTGCCAGTTGCCCAGGGTGCCCAGCATCGCGCCCAGCTTGCGGGCCAGCACCGTCCCGGCGTCCCCGTTCACCACCAGCTCCGCGAACGCGCCGAAGTGGCTGCGGTCCTCCACCGGGCGCAGGTAGTCCATCCAGGCCAGAAGGGAGATCGCCGTGACCGAGACGACGGCCACCGCGGCCATGCGCAGGGCGGTGATCCGCACCCCCGCGATCATCATCGTGGTCACCGCCAGACCGGGGATCAGCGCGATGACGCCGCCGAAGTCCGTGCCCAGCCCCGGCCAGCCGATGATCAGCACCGAGGCGGCTCCCACGACGATGGTCGTCACGACGGCGGCGCGGCGCCTGCCCCGCGAGATCAGCGAGTGGGAAATGCCCGCCACCGCCATGAGCATGCCGGTGGCGAAGGTCGCGAAGGCGATGTTGCCGATCCCGTAGAACCGTCCCGCCACGATCGGGGAGTACCCCGTGGGCGAGTTCATCTGGAGGTGCGCACCGACACAGAGGTCGACGAAGAGCACCAGGGTGGTCGCTCCCGCCACCACCGTCATCGGACCCAGGATCGTCCGGCGCCACGGTCCCGCCACAGCCAGTGCCACCACCAGAGCGTCCACGGCCAGGACCGAGGCCAGTAGGGCCAGCAGCGGGAACTGCGTCGCCCACCACGGGATCAGGTTGGCCAGATAACTCGCCACGGGGAAGGCCGCGCCCGCCAGCGCCACGACGCGCGTCACCGACAGCACCACGGCCCGCTTGCCCCGCTCGCCCCACGAGTACCGGTGCATCGCGTAGGCCGCCGCCGCGTAGATGAGCAGCTGGATGGCGACCAGGCCGCTGAAGAACCCGGGGATGGCCGTGCCCACGACAACGGCGGCGGTGTTGAAGTCCACCAGGCGGACCATGGCCTCCTCGGCGGGTTGCGGGCGGTCGGTGGTCTGCCACGCCCGACCGCCGGTGGGCCCGCCCGGATCCATGCCCAGAGTGCGCAGCACGGTGACGGTGGTGTCGGTCAGGGTCACCAACCCGGGACGCCGGGTGGACTCCGACGCCAGGAAGGCGGAGGGCCCGACCAGCCCCTGGGCTGTCATCTCCCCGGTGAGCGCCACGGTCAGCTGGGAGGGGCCGGTGTCCATGGAGACGCCGACCACCATCAGGGTCGCGCCCGCGGGCAGGTTCCGCACCAGAGCGGACAGCCGGGAGTCGAGTGTCTCCAGGGTGTCCTCGCGGATCTGCTCGGGCACGTCCTCGGGCTTGGCCTCCTGGGGTTCGTCGTCCTCGTCGGGTTCGGCGGGGTACAAGCTGGTCAGCTCGGGCAGTTCCACCGTCGCGAGGGACACGCCCTGGAGGCGCTCCTGGGAGAGGTCGCGCGCCGAGTCGACGTAGTGGTCGACCCGCCCCGACTCGTCCGCGGCGCCCAGAGCGGCGCCCGGACCGGCGGCCAGGGTCAGACCGCCCTGGTCACGCACGGTCTGTCCGAGCAGGCCCACCGGTGCGGAGAAGACCGACCGCGCGTTCTGGTCGACGAAGTCGCCGAATCCCGGGACGGTCGCTCCCGACCCGTCCACGACCGGCTCCGGGGCGGGCTCGCACACGGTGAAGCGCTCACGGTCGGAGAGTGCGCGCTGCCCGGCCGAGACCGAGAGCCACCCGTCAGTGGGGCAGGTCCGCGAGGTGGCGGTGCGGATGGACACGTTGCCGATCGCCCCGGCCTCGGCCATCTCCCACAGCGCGGGCGTGTGCTCGGGGGTGACGTCCTCCCAGAGCAGGCCCGGAACGCCCACCAGCACGACAGGGCCGTCGGCCTGACCGGTGTGGTCCGGGCCGAGGTTCGCGGAGGCCCCCGAGCTCGCGGCGGCGGGAGCCGTGCAGAGCAGGACCGCGGCTACCAAGATGAGGGCGTACAGGCGCCTTCTGGGGCTCCTGCGCGGGAGCCCCCCTGGGAGCCCGCCCGGGCGCCCTCCAGGTCGCCGGGCACGGCCTTCGGCCGAACACCGTTCCGAGCGCAGGCCGAGCCATCGACTCGGTGACATGGCGGTCCCCCCGATCGCGATCACCTCACTGGTCGCCCACCCTAGTGATCACACCGCTCTGAGCGGGGAAAACGGCGATTCCGGACAGGGAGGAACCGGACGGGAGAAGCGGGGCGCGGAGTACCGGGGGACCGGGGCGCGGCCTCGGGGCGGGCACCGTGGTTCAGGGGGTCAGGCCCCACTCCTCCAGGGTCGCGTCGGCGTCGGGCAGGGGGCGTCCCCGGGTGACCTCGCCGGGGGTGCGGCCGAACCTCGGCGCCGGGCCCGCCACCAAGCGGTCGCCCTCGCCCCGCACGAGCGCGCCCCGGGCCCGCACGTGCGGGTGGTCGGGCGCCTCCGCCAGGGACAGGACGGGCATCACACAGGCGTCGGTGTCCTCGAACACCGCACCCCACTCGTCACGACCGCGCGTGCGCAGCACCTCGGCGAAGCGTGCGCGCAGCCGGGGCCACCCCTCGGTGTCCCACTGTTCGGGCAGGTCCTCGCCGTCCAGCCCCACTCCCGCGAGGAACGCGGCGTAGAACTGCGGCTCGATGCAGGCCACGGAGACGTGGCGGCCGTCGGAGCACTCGTAGACGTCGTACCAGGGAGCGCCGGTGTCGAGGTAGTTGGTGCCGCGTTCGTCGGTCCACGCTCCGCGCGCGCGGTCCTCGTGCACCATCGACATCAGCAGGGCGCTGCCGTCCACCATCGCGGCGTCCACGACCTGGCCGCGCCCGGAACCGCGCCGCTCCAGGAGTGCGGCCAGGACACCCGTGACCGCGAACATCGTCCCTCCCGCGAAGTCACCGAGCAGGTTGATGGGCGGGACCGGGGGCCCTTCCGCGCGTCCGATGGAGTGCAGGGCTCCGTTCACGGACACGTAGTTCATGTCGTGCCCTGCGGTGCGGGCCAACGGGCCGTCCTGCCCCCAGCCGGTGACCCGCGCGTACACCAGGCCCGGGTTGAGCTCCAGACAGTCGTCGGGGCCAAGGCCCAGCCGTTCCATGACCCCCGGTCGGAAGCCCTCCAGGAGGACGTCGGCGCGGGCGACGAGTTCGCGGGTGCGGGCCATCCCCTCGTCGGACTTGAGGTCGGCGCCGACCACGGTGCGCCCCTCGCTCATGTGCGGTCCCGTGGAGCCGCCGTTCATGGCGTCGGCGGCCATGGGGCGGTCGATCCGGATCACGCTGGCGCCCATGTCAGCCAGCAGCATCCCGGCCATCGGTGCCGGGCCGATCCCGGTGAACTCGACGACGCGGGTTCCGTTGAGCGGTCCCATGGTGCCTCCGGGGTGTTGGTCGGGAGTGGTGACTAGAACGACGTTCGGTTCATTGTGCAGGCTGTGTCGCCCCGACGCCAGGTCGCCGACTCCGGTCGGGGAGGGGAAAAGAATAGAGGGAAATACGTGATTTGCCAGGGAATGGTTTTCGGGTCATGTCAAAACTCCACGTACTCCTGGTGTTAATGTGACCCTGTTCGGCGCCCCCGAACTCCCCTCCACCACCGAGAACTCCACGAACCAACCCTTGAAGAAGGGCTCGGAAGTCATGCCCAGAAAACCCGGGAAGAACGGCGCCAGCCGCCGTTCCCGAAGGCGTCGGCGACGCAGGGCGTCCCTCGTCCTTCCGCTGCCGGTGATGGCGGCCGCCGTCGCCGCCGTACTGGCCGCGGCGGGCGGAGGAACGGCCCTGGCCATGGAGAAGACCGTCCGGCTGGACGCCAACGGTGAGCAGAGCGAGGTCCGTACCTTCGGCGACAGCGTCCAGGACGTTCTCGACTCCGCCGGGATCGAGCTCGGCGAACACGACGTGGTCGCCCCCTCCCCGGACACCACCCTCAGCGCCGGTGACCACGTCGTGGTCCGCTCGCCCCGAGAGCTCACCGTCGACCTCGACGGGCACGAACTCGCCCACCGGGTGCACGCCGCCACCCTCGGCGAGGCCCTCGGACAGATCGGACTCGACCCCGAGGGCGTCGAACTCTCCCTGGCCCACGACGCCGCGATCCCCGAGGGCGGGCTCGAGGTGAGTGCCCAACGCGCTCCCCGGATGGTCGTCATGTACGACACCGTGCGCTCCGAGACCCGCACCACCGGCGAGACCGTCGCCGACGTGCTCAGCGCGGCAGGGGTCGAGACCGGCGAGCACGACATCGTCTCCCCGGAACCCGACGAGCCCGCCGAACCCGACATGGTCGTCCGCGTCCTGCCCGCCCTCGGCACACCCGAGACCGAGGAGGTCGTGATCGAGGCCGAGACGGTCGAGCGCGAGAACCCCGACCTCCCCGAGGGCGAACGCGAGGTCGTCACCGAACCGGAGGACGGGCTCAAGGAGGTCACCACGCTGCGTGTCCTGCGCCACGGAGAGGAGGTCGAGCACGAACTCTCCGAGAAGGTCGTCACCGAACCCGTCGAGGGCCTCGTGGAGATCGGCACCAAGGTCGAGGAGGAGCCCGACCCCGACGAGGCCAGCGGCGAGGCGAGCGGCCTCAACTGGGCCGGGCTGGCCCAGTGCGAGTCCGGAGGCAACGCCTCCGCGGTGAACTCGGCCGGCGGCTACTACGGGCTCTACCAGTTCAGCCCGAGCACCTGGGCGTCGGTCGGCGGCAGCGGGCTGCCCTCCGAGGCCAGCCCCGCCGAGCAGACCCAGCGCGCCCAACAGCTCTACGACACCGTCGGCGGGAACTGGCAGAGCCAGTGGCCGCACTGCGGGGTCCACCTCTTCGACTGACCGGGACGAACAGGCCGTTCGTCGGGAGGCGATCCCACCGAACACGGCGTGGATGAGCGGGTGGGCGGCGGCTGGCAAGATGTGTGGGTGACACAGACACCCGAATCCGACCCCGCCGACCGTTCCCGCCTGCTCACCCCCGCCGACGTGCGGGCCCTCGCCGAGCGGTTCGGTATCCGGCCCACCAAGACCCTGGGCCAGAACTTCGTCATCGACCACGGCACCGTCCGCCGCATCGTCCGTGTCGCGGGCGTCGGCGCCGACGACGTGGTCGTCGAGGTGGGGCCCGGACTCGGCTCGCTCACCCTCGCGCTGCTCCCGCACGTGCGGCAGGTCACCGCGATCGAGATCGACCCGGGGCTGGCCGAGGCGCTGCCCGGCACCGTCGCCGACCACGCCCCCGACCTCGCCGACCGGCTCACGGTGGTGCCCGGCGACGCCATGCGCGTCACCGAACTGCCCGGCCCCGCCCCCACCGCGCTCGTGGCCAACCTGCCCTACAACGTCTCCGTGCCGGTCCTGCTGCACCTGCTCGAACTCCTGCCCAGCCTGGAACGGGTCCTGGTGATGGTGCAGGCCGAGGTCGCCGACCGGATCACGGCCACCCCAGGTGGCCGTATCTACGGGGTGCCCTCCGCGAAGGTCGCCTGGTACGCCAGCGCGCGCCGGGCCGGTTCGGTCGGCCGTAACGTCTTCTGGCCCGCGCCCAACGTCGACTCCGGGCTGGTGGAGCTGATCCGCCGTCCCGAGCCCAGCACGAAGGCGCCGCGCCGGGAGGTCTTCAAGGTCATTGACGCCGCCTTCGCCCAGCGCCGCAAGACCCTGCGCGCGGCCCTGTCCGGGTGGGCGGGCTCGGCCCCCGCCGCGGAGGAGGCGCTCCGGGCCGCCGGTGTCCAGCCGAGCGCGCGCGGTGAGTCCCTGGGCATCGAGGAGTTCGCGGCGATCGCGGAGCACCGGCCGGAGTAGTGCCCGGAGTGCCGTTGGGGCACCGGCGGGAGTGCTCCTGGAGCGCCGCCCGGGGTGCGCTGGGCGCACCGCCAGGGGGTAGCCGCGGGAGTGGCTCGGCCGGGGACACCGCCGGGAGCAGCGGCCGAGGCGTGCGGTGTGCCCGGAGCGCGCCAGGGGCTGGCCGGGGAGTGGGCGGCGGACGGTGACGCGTGACGGTTGGACGCGCGGGCGTTCGGGTGGGGTGGGTTTCGGACAGGAACTCGCCGGCATCCGATCGCCGCGCATGACGAAGGGGCGCCCTCCGAGGAGGACGCCCCTTTCCTGTTCCTGAAGCCGGACGGCGAATCAGCCCCGGTCCGGCGGGGGAGGGAGTTCCTCCGACTCCCGGGGGCGGGACCGGAACAGGGCCCGCGCCACCGCGGCCACGCCCAGACCCACCGCCAGCACCGGCAGCAGCCACAGCACGTTCGGTTCCCACTCACCGCTGCCCCGGACGACGAACGCGACCGCGAGCCCCAGGAACAGCAGTCCCGCGAGCAGCGAACCCCAGTCAGTTCCCCGCTTGGTCATACCGCACCTCCACTGTTCCGGCCCTGCTCATGGCGTGCACGTTGATCACCGGCACACCGTCCTGTCCGTTCCCTGCTTCCCCGGTCCCCTCGGCGCTTCCGGATCCGTCGGTACTCCCGGAACCCTCCGGGGCTCGCGTCGGCTCGAAGGTCTCCTCATGGGTGACGCGCAGCCCGGTCACGAAGTCGCCGTCGGGCTCGGCGTCCCCGACACCGACCGTCCCGGCCCAGACGTTCGACACCAGGTTGACGCGGGCGTCCTCGGGGATCACCAGGACCAGGGAGCCCACGTCCACCCGGGCCGTCACGTCCACCGACTCACCGGGGTCGACGTCCGCGGGCAGCCCCGTCAGGTCCAGCGTCCCCGACCCCACGTTCAGCCACAGGTCGTCCGACCCGGCCTCGGCGGCCGTGGCCGGCGCCCAGTCCCGGTCACCGATCCGGACCTTGGTGACGTCGGTGGCGGACACCAGCATCGCGCCGAGCACGGCGAGGCAGCCCAGGGACATCAGCCCCCGAGGGTTGCCCACCCAGGCCCCGACCAGTGCGTACAAACCGATCACCGCCACCACGGCGGCCATGAAGTAGACACCGAGGTCCGGCCCCCACAGCAGCTGGGCGGTGCTCGCCTCGGACACGGGCGGGCCCAGGTGCGGAGCGGTGAACGCCCACGCGATCCCCATGGCGACCACGGTCCACAGCGCGTGTGAGGCCAGCGGTGAGGAACGCGGCTTCCATCCGTGACCGGAACCGTCGCCACGGCAGCCCCCGCCGTGCCGGTCCGCCTCCTTCCTCCCTCCGTCGCAGGTGTCCTCGTCCCCGTCGTCCTCGTACTCGTCCTCTTCGTCGTCCGGGTCCAGCGACGTGCGCTCGGACACCACCGCCAGGTCCACCGGGCCCTGCGGGGCCGAGGCCCACGGCTGGGCCGGGTTGTAGTAGGCGGGAACCGGTTGCGGCACCGGACCGGTGGGTGGCGGTTCGCGCGTGGCGAGGTCCGAACGGAGCGCGAGCAACGAGGCCCGCAGGTCCACACCCCGGTTCCTCGCGGTCAGCAACCCCAGGACCAGCGGGATCGCCAACACGAGCGTTCCCCAACCGAACCCGCCCACCAGGCTGAGCGCCGTGGCTCCGGCGAGGCCGACGGTCAGCAGCTTCAGCACCGCGTGCGGCGGGATGCTGCGGTTGAGCATCTGCTCGAAGGTCGCCGGACCGCCCTCCGAGTCGCGCATGAGCATCCACGCCGCGATGTACAGCAGCAGCCCGGCACCACCGGCGAACGCGGTCAGCACGAACGCCGCCCGCCACACGACGGGGTCCACCCGCGTGTACGCGCCCAGTCCGGCGCACACCCCGGCCAGGGCCTGTCGCTGGTCGTCGCGGCGCAGCTCGGGGCCGGTCGCCCGGCCCGACGCCCCAGCGGGCGGATGGTTCTCGGTGGCGACGCCCTCGGCCGCCGTGGCCCCGAAGCCGGAGCCCGAGCCGGAACCGAAAGCGGTGGGACCCCCGGGGCCAGTGGGACCGCCCCCGGGGGGGCCGTACCCGAAGGCCGCCCCGTCTCCAAGGGCCCCGTTGCCCAGAGGGCCGCCCCCCGCCGACGCCCCGGTCGGCGACTGTCCGTCAGACATGGACGCTCACCACACTTTCCTCATGGAACCATCGTGACCTCTGATACGTCGCGAAGGGAATCCGGGACGACCCTGAACCCACCCTGACCAGAACACCAGGGCAGGACCAGGGCCGTGCCCCGGATGTCCCACGAGGCTCACACAGGGCATGCTGGAACCGTCCAGAACCACGCGCGAGCCACGCCAGGAGCTTCGCGCCACACACGAAAGCGGTGATCGGGCGGTGCCAACGACGGCCGTGGAGACCCCGCGGCTCACCCGCGCGGTCAACGGCAGACTCCTCGGCGGCGTCGCCTCGGGGCTGGCCCGGCACCTGGGCCTGGACCCGGTCGTGGTCCGCCTCGCGTTCATGGCGCTCGCCGTCGGCGGCATCGGGGTGGCCGTCTACGTGGCCCTCTACTTCCTCGTACCCAAGGAGGAGGCCGGCGGCGACGGACCCGAACCGGCCGAGGACGCCAGGCGCAAGGGCCGCGACATCTCACAGCTCGTCGCCTACGTCGGACTCGCCGCCGGGCTGGGCTTCCTCTTCCTGATCTTCGGCGGAGTCTTCGACCCGCTCCTGTGGTTCGTCATCTTCGGTGCGCTCGGGGCCACCATCCTGTGGCAGCAGGCCAACCCCGCCGAACGCAACGAGTGGATGAACAGCACAGTCAGCCGCACGCGACCCAAGAGCATCATGCGCACCGCCGCCGGTGTCCTGCTGGTGGTGGTCGGCGTGATCGGCTTCCTGGTCTTCCAACAGCAGCTCCAGGAGGCCCGCGCCGGACTCACCTTCGCGTTCACGCTCATCACCGGGATCGCGCTGATCGTCGCCCCCTGGATCATCGGGCTCATCCGCGAACGCGACTCCGAGCGCCGTGAGCGCATCCGCAACGCCGAACGCGCCGAACTCGCCGCGCACATCCACGACTCCGTCCTGCACACGCTGACCCTCATCCAGCGCCGCGCCGAGGACCCCCGCGAGGTCCAGCGCCTGGCCCGCGTGCAGGAACGCGCCCTGCGCAGTTGGCTCTACCAGCGCCCCGCCGACGCCGAGACCACCGTCACACCCGGCCTGGAGCGGGTGGCCGCCGAGGTCGAGGAGGAACACGGCGTGCCCATCGAGGTGGTGTGCGTCGGCGACGCGCCCATCGACGACGGCATCAGCGCCATGCTCCGCGCCGCCCGCGAAGCCATGGTCAACGCCTCCAAGTACGCCGGAACGGACAGCATCTCCGTGTTCGGGGAGGTGGACGAAGGTGAGGTCCTGGTGTTCGTGCGGGACCGTGGCGCCGGGTTCGACCTCGACGACATCCCGGAGGACAGGATGGGCGTGCGCGGCTCCATCATCGGCCGCATGGAGCGCCATGGTGGGACCGCGCGCATCCGGACCGAGCCGGGCGAGGGCACCGAAGTACAACTCCGCATGCCGCGTATCCCCGACATGTGAGCCCGGGGCCCCGTCGGCCGGGGGACCCCGGGGCCGGACGCGCGGGGCCGGAGCCCCGGAGCCCACGGGCCCGTGGGTCCGGCGACCAGTGGTCCGGGAAGTGGCCGCTTCGGGCCAGAGGAGGTCCGGAGCGACGCGGGCCACTACCTACCGGGTGAGTTCCCTGGATAGGGTCCAGGTGTGGGAGAAGAGAGCACGAACTTCAGTGACGGAGACGCGGTCCCCCGCGTCGTGATCGTGGACGACCACCGGCTGTTCCGCAGCGGGGTACGCGGGGAACTCGGGGACGCAGTCAACGTCATCGGCGAGGCCGGGGACGTCGACAGCGCGGTGCACGTCATCGGTGAGACCCTGCCCGACCTCGTACTCCTCGACGTGCACCTGCCCGGAGGCGGGGGAGTCGAGGTGCTCCGGCGGGTCCTGGCCAAGCACTCCCAGATCCGCTTCCTCGCCCTGTCGGTCTCCGACGCGGCCGAGGACGTCATCGGCGTGGTGCGCGGCGGCGCCCGCGGCTACGTCACCAAGACCATCTCCGGCAAGGACCTGGCCAACGCCATCGTCCGGGTCGCCGACGGGGACGCGGTGTTCTCACCGCGACTGGCCGGATTCGTGCTGGACGCCTTCTCCGCGACCGACGCGCCCCCGGTCGACCCCGAGCTGGACCGCCTCACCCAGCGCGAACGCGAGGTCCTGCGGCACATCGCCCGTGGCTACGCGTACAAGGAGGTCGCCAAGGAGCTGTTCATCTCGGTCAAGACGGTCGAGACGCACGTGTCCTCGGTGCTGCGCAAGCTCCAGCTGTCCAACCGGCACGAACTCAGCCGCTGGGCCACCGCCCGCCGCCTGGTCTGAGCCCGGCGGGGACACGCTCCACGAAGGGTGCGGTCCCCGCTCGGCGGTCCCCAGGGGCCCGGTCAGCGCAGGGAGTCGAGCATGCGGTCGAGGAACTCGTCCTCCCGCACCTCGGTGATCACCCGCGCGGCCCGGCGCTCGTCCGCGCTCGGCCGCAGCCGCCGGTCCGCGACGGTCATCCCGCGGGTCAGCCCGCCGGTGAGCTCCACCCGCACCGGAGCCTCGAAGGCACCGGTCACCAGGTGCGGGTCCACCAGCACCGCCGCGGCCAACGGGTCGTGCATCGCGCACTGGCGCACCCCGAAGATGCCCCGGTAGAACTCGGCGTAGAAGTCCAGGAACGCGGACGTGTTCTGGGCGCGCGCCCCCGGAACCTCCTGGAGCCGGTCCAGCCAGGCCCCGGTGGCCACGGTCCGCATGGTGATGTCGAGCGCGATCAGGTCCAGGTCGAACCCGGCCGCGAACACCGCCTCGGCGGCCTCGGGGTCGTTGGCGATGTTGGCCTCCGCGTGCGAGGAGACGTTCCCGGGCACCTCCACGGCGCCGCCCATCACGACGAGGCGCCGCACCAGCTCCGGCAGACGCGGCTCCAGGCCGAGCGCCAGCGCCAGGTTGGTCAGCGGTCCCACGGCCAGGACGTCGATCTCGCCCGGGTTCTCCCGCACCAGGCGCACGAGGAGTTCGGCGGCGGACTCGGCCACCGGCTCGCGGGCGGGCTCGGGGAGCTTCACGTCACCCAGGCCGTTCCCACCGTGCACGTGACCGGCCAGACTCGGCTCCTGCACCAGCGGGCGGGCGGCGCCCACGGCCACCGGCACGTCCGGGCGACCGTACAGGTCGAGCAGGCGCAGTGCGTTCAGCGCGGTCACCTCGACCGTGTTGTTGCCGAACACCGCGCCGATCCCGACGATCTCCACCTCCGGCCGCGCGGCCAGGTAGGCGAGTGCGACGGCGTCGTCGATCCCCGGATCGCAGTCGACGAACACACGCATGGACTCCTGGTCAGCCAAGACCAATCTCCCCCCGAACAGGACACGGACCAGCCAGGCGAAGGACCTGGTTGGTGTTGGGGGCGTGTCCGGTGGCCTCGTGCCCGGCCGCGTCACAGGAGGAGCGGCGGGCGCGCCCGCGTCCCGTCGCGTGGCGTGCACGCGCGCGACCGGCGACATCCACCGAAAACGCCCCTAACAGGGTAAGCCGCCGACCACACCGGACGTCGACGGATGGCTCGGGCCGGGGGAGGAGGAGAACAGGGGAGGAAGACAAGGGAGAGGGGTGGGCGGCACGGGGCCGGGAGAGGAGGAAGGGTGAGACGAAGCGGAAGGAGAGAGGTGGGAGGGGCGAAGAGGAAGAGGAGGGGGAGGCCGTGGTCCCGGGGGAGGGTGGGTCCCACCTCGGGTGGACGGTCACGTCACTGGTCGCCCGTAACCTGGTAGGCGTGTCCTCCCAAGAACAGCTTCTCGAAGGTCTGAACGGTCCCCAGCGCGACGCGGTCACCCACGCCGGGTCGCCGCTCCTGATCGTGGCGGGCGCGGGCTCGGGCAAGACCCGTGTCCTCACCCACCGCATCGCCCACCTCATGGCCGAACGCGGGGTGCGCCCGGGGGAGATCCTCGCGATCACCTTCACCAACAAGGCCGCCGCCGAGATGAAGGAGCGCATCCAGGCCCTCCTCGGCACCCGCGCCGCCAACACCATGTGGACCATGACCTTCCACTCGGCGTGCGTGCGCATCCTGCGCAGGGAGGCGCACCGGCTCGGCTACCCGAGCAGCTTCACCATCTACGACGCCGCGGACTCCCAGCGCCTCATGCAGCTGGTCTGCAAGGAGATGGACCTGGACCCCAAGCGGTTCCCGCCCAAGTCCTTCAGCTTCCAGGTGTCCAACCTCAAGAACGAGCTCGTCGACTACGACACCCACGCCGAGCAGGCCCAGACCGAGCAGGAGAAGAAGCTCGCCGAGGCCTACCAGCTCTACCAGCGCCGCCTCCACGAGGCGGGCGCCATGGACTTCGACGACCTGATCATGATCACGGTCAACCTGTTCCAGATGTTCCCGGACGTCGCCGAGTACTACCGGCGCCGCTTCCGTCACGTGATGGTCGACGAGTACCAGGACACCAACCACGCCCAGTACGCGTTCGTCCGCGAACTCGTCGGCGCGGCGGAGGGTTCCGACACCAGCGTGGTCCCGCCCGCCGAACTCTGTGTGGTCGGCGACGCGGACCAGTCGATCTACGCCTTCCGGGGCGCGACCATCCGCAACATCCTGGAGTTCGAGCGCGACTTCCCGAACGCGCGCACCATCCTCCTGGAGCAGAACTACCGCTCCACCCAGAACATCCTCTCCGCGGCCAACACGGTGATCGACCGCAACGAGGGCCGCCCGGCGAAGAACCTGTGGTCCGAGCAGGGCGAGGGCCCGATGATCACCGGGTACGTCGCTGACAACGAGCACGAGGAAGCGGCCTTCGTGGTCGGCGAGATCGACCGGCTCACCGACGAGGGCGTGGTCAAGCCGAGCCAGGTCGCCGTGTTCTACCGGACCAACGCGCAGTCCCGTGTGTTCGAGGACGTGTTCATCCGGACCGGCCTGCCGTACAAGATCGTCGGCGGCGTGCGCTTCTACGAGCGCAAGGAGATCCGCGACATCCTCGCCTACCTGCGGGTGTTGGCCAACCCCGAGGACACGGTCAGCATGCGCCGCATCCTCAATGTGCCCAAGCGGGGCATCGGCGCACGCGCGGAGGAGTCCGTCGAGTTGCTGGCCGCGCGCGAGCGCGTCTCGTTCTCGCAGGCGCTGCGCCGCGTGGACGAGGCACCGGGCCTGGCGACCCGTTCGGCCAAGGCGATCCGCAACTTCACCGCCCTGCTGGACGAGCTCGCCGAGGTCGTCCCGGGCAGTACCCCGGCCGAGATCGTCGAGGCGGTGCTCAGCAAGACCGGTTACCTCTCGGAACTGGCGGAGTCCAAGGACCTCCAGGACGAGAGCCGGGTGGAGAACCTGGAGGAGTTCGTCGACGTCGCCCGGGAGTTCGAGCACACGTTCGCCGCGCTCATCGAGGACGAGGCGGAGCTGGAGGGCGAGGAGAACCAGGGCATCGACCCGGGGGAACCGACCCTGGTCGACTTCCTGGAGCGCATCTCCCTGGTCGCCGACACCGACCAGATCCCCGACGAGGACGACGAGGGCGGGGTGGTCACCCTGATGACCCTGCACGCCGCCAAGGGACTGGAGTTCCCGGCGGTCTTCCTCACCGGCATGGAGGACGGGGTCTTCCCGCACACCCGCACCCTGGGGGACAAGACCGAACTGGAGGAGGAGCGGCGCCTGGCCTACGTGGGCATCACGCGGGCCGAGCAGCGGCTGTACGTCAGCCGCGCGGCGGTGCGCAGTGCCTGGGGCACCCCCTCCTACAACCCGGCGTCGCGGTTCCTCGACGAGATCCCGTCGGCGCTGGTCGACTGGCGCCGCGCCGAGTCCACCCTGGCCGCGCCGCCCAGCAGGTCCATCGGTGGCCGGTCGGGTGGCGGCTTCGGCGGTGGCTCCGGGGGTGCGTCCGGTGGTGGCTTCGCGAGCCCCTTCGGCAGCGGGAAGAAGAAGGCCGTCAAGGAGGCCCCCACGCTGAGTGTGGGCGACCTGGTCAACCACGACTCGTTCGGTATGGGCCGCGTCCAGCTGGTCGACGGTGCGGGGGACAAGACCAAGGCCAGGATCGACTTCGGCGCCGACATCGGGGAGAAGGACTTCCTGGTCAAGTACGCCCCGATCGAGAAGCTCTAGGGCCTGAGCGTGGGCTTGGGCCTCCAGAAGGTGGGGCCCGGGCCGAGCCTCGGTGGCGGGTGCCCGGGGCCCAGGGGAGGTCCGGTCGCAGCCGAGCGCACCGGAGTTCCACGGGGCCTTTCGGAGCTTTCGGGGGTGTTTCCGGGCCGTGTAAGCCAGGACACCGGAGAGTTCTTCGAAACCTGTCACGAGCACTCCACCCCGGGGGTACAGTTGGTCAAGACCGAGCGAGACGAACGCGGATTCATCTGCGGGCGGGCCGGTCCACCTCCTCCGAAACACACCGGTTCGAGCACTGCTCGGGGCATGTAGGATCGGGGAGTTGCTTCAAAAGCCCGGCGGAAACGCGGGGCGGAAGAAGCACCGGGAATTCTTTCTCCGGATCAGGTTTGAAGCGAAAACGCCGATTTGGCGGGGCGCGGAACACCTGATAAAGTAAAGACACAACAGCGGAAACGCAAAAAGCCTTCTCCGGAAGAGCAGACGGAACTTCGGTTCTGGCGCTTGTACGGGAAGAGTGATTGTTTCTTGAGAACTCAACAGCGCGTGTTTGATTTTCTTTAAGCCATGTTTGT
>NZ_JAGPXK010000077.1:0-444 GCF_018070675.1 Nocardiopsis sp. B62
GTTCGCATGCACGTGTCCATTGACCCAGGCAAGCACGTTCGGGTAATGCGATAGCAGGGAGACCAATTCCGGGCCGAGATGACGGATGCCCGTACCGTCGCCGGGGAGGACGGGGTTGTTCATCGTCATCGAGTCGTGGTGACTGAAGAGGACGAACATTGTGTCGCTCACATCGTGATGATGACGCACGCCGAGATCGTCGTAGTACACGCTACTGCCAGCGCGCAGCACGGATTTAAGCCACTTCCACTGACGGTCGTCGATAGAACCATCGGTGTACCCGGCCCGGTTCGTCGAGTCCAGGCTGATTCCGGTCACGCCGTTGGCAATCGAGAAGGTGTAGTAACCGCGCACGGCATTGAGGTCATCCTCGCTGAAACCATGACCGTGCGGGCCCGAACCATTGACGCCGTCACGCAAATGAGCCTTGATGAATTCGAAGGG
>NZ_JAGPXK010000018.1:0-113452 GCF_018070675.1 Nocardiopsis sp. B62
CGCTCACACGCGCCGAGGCCCGGCCCCCGAGTGGGGAGCCGGGCCTCGGCGCGTTCCGGGGGGCGTCGTCCGGGTCAGTCGCGACCCCCGTCGTCCCTCGTGTCGGGGCCCGTCTCCGTGTCCCGCGCCGGCGCGGCGGTCCGCGCGCCGTCGTTCCCGCCCGGGGCCCCGGCTCCCGGGCTGGCGACCTTCTCGGAGCCGAGCTCCCGGCGGGCCCTGCGGCGCCCGCGCCACGCCCACAGCGGCCAGGCCCCGACCACCGCGACCACCACGGCGAAGGGCAGCAGCCAGCCCACGAGCACGGCCAGCCCCTGCCCCAGGTCCACCAGCGCGCGCCACCCGCGTTCGAGGCCGCCCAGGAAACCGACGGAGTCCCGGACCGGCTCCTCCAGGTAGGTCGTCGGCGGCTGGAGGGTCAGGTGCACCGTCGAGTAGGAGGTCTGGTTGTCCAGAACCCTCAACCGGGCCTGGAGCGCCTCCAGGTCCTCCTGACGCCGCTGGATCTCACCCTCCACCCGCAGGAGGTCGTCGACGTCCCGGGCCTCCTCCAGGTAGCCGCGCAGGGTCTCCAGAGCCGTCTCGGAGGACTCGATCCGGCTCTCGACGTCGGCCACCTCCTCGGTGACGTCCTGCACGGACCGCTCCAGCATGGAGCGGTCGCCCAGCTCGGCGAGGTCCTCCAGCACGCCCTCGTAGTCCTCGTCGGGGATGCGGAGGGTCAGGCGGCCCTCGGGGTGGCCGTCCCGGGGCGTGGAGAGGCTCTCGGACTCCACGTAGCCGTCGGTGTCCAGGGTGAGCCGCTTGGCCAGCTCGGCCGCCTCGGCCACGTCCTCGACGCGCACGGTCATGTCGGCGGTGTGGACCAGTCGCCGGTCGGCGACCTCCACGTCCGTGCCGCCGCCCTCGGTTCCTTCCTCCGTCTCCGAAGGGCCCTGCGCGGAGAACTCGACCCCCGCCCCCGCCCCTGCCCCCGCTCCGGCCTCGGCCTCGGAGTCGGCCTGCCGCTCCGGAGCGGTCAGGTGCGCGGGTTCGGGCGCGCCGCTGTCGGAGGAGGTCGCACAGGAGGCGAGCAGGAGGACGGCCAGGCCGGAGGCGACGGTCAGTCCGGCGGCACGGCCCGCGCGGGGCGGCGTCAACGCTGAGGTGTCCATGCCGCTTCGACGCGGCCCGGGCGGGCATCGTTTCCCCCGCGCCGTAACGGGACGGCAACGGCCGTCTTCGGGGACGTCGGATCACTGTGACGCGCGGCATCTGGGAAGCTGGTGACATGCCAGAAGCACCGCATGTCGTCGTGATCGGGGGCGGGGTCTCCGGACTCACCGCCGCGCACCGCCTGAACGGTCGGGGGGTCACCACCACGGTGGTCGAGGCCGCCGACGTCCCGGGGGGCAAGCTCCGCGCCTCGCCCGTGGCCGGTGTGTCCGTCGACGCCGGTGCCGAGGCGGTGCTCGCACGCCGCCCCGAGGCCCTCGACCTCTTCGGTGAGCTCGGCCTGGACGACCAGGTAGTGCACCCCGGGTCCGGTGGCGCGGCCATCTACAGCCGCGGCCGCGTCCGCTCCCTGCCCAAAGGGCAGCTCATGGGCGTGCCCGGGGACCTTCGGGCCCTGGCCCGCAGCGGGGTCCTCTCCCCGGCCGGAACCCTGCGCGCCGCCCTCGACCTGGTGTGGCCCCGCACCCCGGTGCGCTCCGACGTGCCCGTGGCCGCCTACGTCGGCGCACGCATGGGTCGTCAGGTGGTCGACCGCCTGGTCGAACCCCTCCTGGGAGGCGTCTACGCGGGACGGGCCGACGAACTCTCCCTGGACTCCACCCTCCCGCAGATCGCCCCGATGGCCCGCCGCGACCGCTCCCTGATGAGCGCCGTGCACACGAGTCTGAGCGGTCGGGGCGCGGCCCCCACCAGGTCCGGACCGGTCTTCGCCTCCCTGCGCGGCGGCGTCGCCTCACTCGTGGACGCGCTGGCGTCGCGGCAGAAGGACCTGCGGACCGGTACCCGGGCCCACTCCCTGGAGCGGGCCCCCGGGGGCTGGAGGGTGCGTCTGGAGGGCGCGGACGGGACGGTAGGCGAGGAGCGCGTCGACTGTGACGCGGTCCTGCTCGCCTGCCCCGCCCCCGAGGCCGCACGCCTGCTCGCCGACACCGAACCCGGGGCCGCGGGGGAACTGCGCCGGATCGAGTACGCGAGCATGGCGCTGGCGACCTTCGCCCTGCCCGCGGCCGCCTTCCCGCGCCCGCTCACCGGCACCGGCTTCCTGGTCCCGGCGGGCGAGGGACTGACCATCAAGGCGGCCACGTTCTCCAGCAACAAGTGGCCCTGGCTGGCCCAGGAGCTGGATAGGGTCAACCCGGGGGAGGACCTGCTGGTCCTGCGCTGCTCCATCGGCCGGTTCGGCGACGCGGGCGCGCTGCGCCGCTCCGACGAGGAACTGGCCCGAGCCGCCCTCGCGGACCTCGCGCACGTGACCGGTCTGCGCGGGACGCCGGTGCAGACCCGGGTGACCCGGTGGACGGACGGACTACCGCAGTACGGGGTCGGCCACGCCGACCGGGTGGAACGGGTCCGGTCCGGTGTGCGACGCCACCGCGGGCTGGGTGTGTGCGGCGCCGCCTACGGGGGAGTGGGCATCCCCGCCTGTGTCGCCGACGCGAGCCTCGAGGCCGCGCGCCTGGCCGACACCCTCACCGACCACAGCCGCACCAGCGGCGGCGACCAGAGAGCCGCCGGACCGAACCAGCAAGGAGTCAACCCGTGACGGGGCAGCAGAACGAGGCCGTCGCCCAGGACGGCACCGACCTCAACAAACTCATCCGCTACACCATGTGGTCGGTCTTCCGGGTCGACGGCCTGGAGGGCGTGGACCGCGCCGCCGCCGCCGAGGAGCTCCAGGGCCTCCTCGACAAGGCCGCCGAGCAGGGCGTGACCACGCGCGGCAGCTACGACGTCCAGGGCTTCCGCGCCGACGCCGACATCATGTTCTGGTGGATCGCCGACACCCCGGAGCAGCTCCAGGGCGTCTACTCCGAGTTCCGCCGGACCCGGATCGGCCGCGCCGGCACGGCGGTGTGGTCGGTCATGGGTCTGCACCGCCCCGCGGAGTTCAACCGGGGCCACGTTCCCGCCTTCATGGCCGGGGAGGAGCCGCGCGACAACATCTGCGTGTACCCGTTCGTGCGCTCCTACGAGTGGTACCTGCTGCCCGACGACGAGCGCCGCGCGATGCTGGCCGAGCACGGCCGCATGGCAGCCCCGTACCCGGACGTGCGGGCCAACACGGTCTCCTCGTTCGGTCTGAACGACTACGAGTGGCTGCTGGCCTTCGAGGCCGACGAGCTGTACCGCATCGTGGACCTCATGCGCCACCTGCGCGGAGCCAAGGCCCGCCTGCACACCCGCGAGGAGCTGCCCTTCTACACCGGGCGCCGCAAGAGCGTGGCCGAGCTGGTCGACTCCCTGCCGTAACGCCCCATACGACGAGGACGGCCCCCGCACCGTTGGGCGCGGGGGCCGTCCTTCGCCGTCGACACGCCGCAGACCGGCGTCCTCGAACGCTATTCGACGTGCGGGCCGATGCGCGGACCGGCGTGCGGGCCGATGTGCGGACCGACGTGCGGCGTCGCGCGACGTGTGGCGATCACGTAGAAGGGGAGCGAGACGATCGTGAGCAGCACCAGGGCGCTCATGAGGTAGATCAGCGCCTCACCGGCGGGCAGCCCCAGACCCCAGGCGGCGATGAAGGCCACGCCCGTGGCGAGCATGCCCAGCACCACGTAGATCCGCTTCCCACGCGGCTTCGGGTACTCCATCCGGCTGACCATCAGCCACGAGACGAGCAGCACCGCCGCGACCCCGGCCAGCAGCGGCGGGTCCAGCAGCACGATCGTCACCACGGCCATCGCCCCGAACGGGCACGGAAGCCCGGTGAAGTAGTTCGCGTCGGGGGCCTGGCAGGAGAACCTGGCCAGCCGGACGATCACCGCCAGCAGCACGGCGCCGCCCGCCAGCACGGGCAGCACTCCGGCGCCACCTGTGATGGTGCCCCACACCACGAAGAAGAACGCCGGGGCGAACCCGAAGCTGATCACATCGGCGAGGTTGTCCAGTTCCGCGCCCATGCCGCTGCCGCCCAGCTTGCGGGCGACCCGGCCGTCGAGCACGTCGAGGGTGGCGGCGACGATCAACAGACCCACGGCCGTGGCCATGGCCGACTTCGGCAGCGGACCCGCCGCGCCCCCGGCCAGGTGCGCGGCCTGGGCCGTGGCCAGTGCCCACACCGCGAGGAACCCGCACAGGGCGTTGCCCAGCGTCAGGTAGTCGGCCACGCCGAGACGGAGCCGGGGCGCCTCACCGGAGAGGTCGGAGGCGGCCCGTGCTGCGGGGACGGTCTCAGTCGGCGTCAAGACGGGTTTCTCCGGCGCGGACCTTCTGGCCGACCTCCACCGCCGGGGTGACCCCGGTCGGAAGGTAGACGTCGACGCGTGACCCGAACCGGATGAGGCCGATCCTCTCGCCTTGTTCGACCTTCTGCCCCGCAGCGAGATACGGGACGATACGCCGGACCAACGCGCCGGCGATTTGAACGACCGTGATCTCACCGATCTCGGTTTCAAGGGTCCAGATGACGCGCTCATTACGCTCGCTGTCCTTGTCGAAGGCGGGGCGGAAACCCCCGGGGCGGTGCTCGACGCCGGTCACGACTCCGGCGAGGGGCGCACGGTTGACGTGCACGTTGAGGGGGTTCATGAACACCGCGACCCTGATCCGCCCGTCGGGCTGGGGGTCGAGGCTCTGTACGACGCCGTCGGCCGCGGACAGTACCCGCCCGGTCGCCGGACCCCGGTTGGGGTCCCGGAAGAACCAGGTCATTCCCGCAGCCAGGGCGATCACCGGGGCGGCGACCACGGCCCCGGCCCGGGAACGCCGGGCGGACAGGGCAGCGACGCCGGCCGCGCCGAGCGCGGGCACCAGCCACGGGGCGGAACCCTGGGCCATGCCGAAGCGTGGTCTGGCCGGGGGGCGCGGGGAGACGGAGGAGGAAGGTGAGTCGTCGGTCATCGAGCGCTTTCGTCGCGGGTCGGTCGGTCGCCCGCACATCGGTTACCGCTGTGAGGGGTGAACCCGGCGAGGGCCGGGTTCGCGTGTGCGCGGTCACCGGGTGGGGTCCCGCCGCGCGCGCCCTCCGGTCGACTTCTGGCCGATCGTCGGTGCGCTGGTGAGATTATCGCCGATCCGGAGGGAACGGGGATCGGCTGGCATCCGGGGACGGTCCCGTTCGGGTGTCCGGGCGGTCCCCGACCCAGGATGCCATGCCGCCTACTCCGTGGGCTCCAGGGTGAGGGCGACGGAGTTGATGCAGTACCGGAGGTCCGTGGGGGTGTCGTACCCCTCGCCCTCGAAGACGTGACCCAGGTGGGAGGCGCAGGTGGCGCATCGCACCTCGGTGCGCACCGTCCCGAGCGAGGCGTCCCTGTGCAGGGTCACGGCGTCGGTGTCGGCCGGGTCGAAGAAGCTCGGCCACCCGCAGTGGGAGTCGAACTTCTCGCCGGAGCGGAAGAGTTCGCTTCCGCACCCCCGGCAACGGTAGACACCGGTGGTCCTGGTGTCCACGTACTCCCCGGTCCAGGCGCGTTCGGTGCCCGAGAGGCGGAGCACGGCGTACTCCTGCTCGTTGAGGCGCTCGCGCCACTCCTGGTCGCTCCTGGGAAGGTCCCTGGGTGCCCCGCCGTTGGTGTCCGGGGCCTGGTCCGCTGCGTCAGCCATGGTGACGACGCTACCCGGAAACGCGCTCCGGTGCCGACAGGGGACACGGTGTGAAGAAAACGGGCTTAAGCCCACTCTTCAGGTAAATCATCCTTAAAAGCCACATACGCCTAACTTCACCTTCCATGACGTTCGGTGGTCAAACATGCGGGTAGGGGCTCCTGCAGGGGTCAGTGATCGAGGGCACTGAGGCAGGTGGCATGGCTGTTACAGCTCAAGAGGCACTCGGAGTGAGCAAGCGGCCTCTGCGCGTGGGCAGGATCCGGTACGGACTGTGGTGGTTGGACCAGACCACCGCCGGACCCCGGTCACGGGTACGGGTCGTCGGGGACGGCGCCGCCCGCGTGGGCCGGAGAGTGGGACGGGAACTGCGCTGGGCCGCCGAGCTCAGCCTGCGTTCCACCGTCGCCGGAATCGAGTACGCGCGGCCGGAGCCCTGGGGCGACCGCAAGCTGTTCGGGCTGGTGACGGCGATCGCCGTCGGAGCCCTGGTGGTGGCGGTCGTGCTGGGGATGGGCATGGCGCAGTGGGCGATGACCTCGTCCAGCACCATGTTCTTCGCGGCGGCCGGGGCCGTGGCGGTGGGACTCACCCTCCTACCGCTCTCGTACCTGGTCTTCGTCTCCCGTCGCGGTCGAGCCCCGAGCGCGGAGACGGAGAGCTCGAGCGAGGGGACTCCACACGGTGAGGTTCCGAGCGAGGCGGTCCCGGTCGTGGTGCGTCCGCGCGTGGGCGACCACCTCACGGGGGCCCCGAGCGGGGAGTCCGTGACCGCGCGGAGTCCGAGCGCGAGCGTCACAAGGTAGCGACGAACGGCGGGCCGTGTCCGGTCCGCCACGAGAGAGCGAGGGGCGCCCCACACGGGGCGCCCCTCCCGTCTTCCCAGGTGGGGAGGGTGCACGATCAACGGGCGCGGGGGCGCGCGTGACCCGAGGCGGGGCGGGGACGCCTCCGGGGAGTGTTCAGGCGTCGAAGTCGTACTGCAACACGTACGCCGAACCGTCCATGGTGATCTCGTTGAACTCCACTGGCCGGTGATCGGCGGTCAGCGCGGTCCGGGCCACCTCCAGCACGGGGGTGCCCGGGGCCAGGTTCAGCTCCTCCGCCTCCTCGGGTGTGGGCATGCGCACCCGGATCTCCTCGGTGAAGTGGGCGGGGGCGTGGCCGAGTTCCGCGAGTCGCGCGTAGATGCCTCCGGGGCCGCTGTCCTCGGCCCGGACCCGGCGCGCGGCGGGGGCCTCCTCCCGTCCCGCCCACAGGTGCGGGGGTAGGTGCGATACGGCGCTCTGCACCGGTCGGCCGTCCACGAGGTAGAGCCGGGAGCGGCGCACCACGGTGGACCCCTCGTCCAGTTCCAGAGCCCTCAGGACGTGGTCGTGGGGGACGAGCTCGTCGACGGCGAGCCCCGCCACCTCGTACCCCCGTGTGCCGCCGTCGGTCTGCCAGATGGACCGTCCGGCACCCCACAGGTCCTTCGAGAGGCGTCGGGCGCCGTGTCTTCGCAGGGGGCGGAAGGCGCGCACGTAGATGCCGGACCCGCGCACGGCCACGGCCAGGCCCTCGTTGATGAGCACGGACAGGGCCTGCCGGGCGGTTGCCCGGGCGACGCCGTGGCGCTCCATGAGGGCGTTCTCCCCGGGGAGGCGGTCGCCGTCGGCGTACCGTCCGGAGCGGATCCGTCCTCGTAGTTCCTCGGCTATCTCCCGGTACACCGGAGGGGACCCGTTCTCGGACGTCGGCACCACGTTCATCCTCTCGCCCAGGGGCCGCACCGGTGAGCCCCGCCGGTGCGGTGTGTCCATTCGGAGTGCCTCCCTAGGGAGGCACACAACGGGTATGTCCGGTTGCGGGATGGTTCATGCGTCGTTGTGGGGTGGCCGAAACCGAGCGGTTACGGGGAGGACCCGCGCGGCGCCCTATTCCCTCAGGTAACGCGTGAACAGGTGGCCATGCGCCTCCAACAGGTGCGCCATCCGCACGGGTGTGCTCCTCGCGGAGGTGCGCTCCAGGGTGCCGGGCGTCCCCGGGCCGCCGGTGACGATCCGGGGCGAGCCCGCGCCGAGCAGGTGCGGGCTCACCGTCAGACAGAGCTCGTCCAGCAGCCCCGCCGCCACGAACTCCGCCAGCAGGTGCGGGCCGCCCTCGGTCAGCACCCGGTACAGACCGCGCTCGGCCAGGGCGTTCACGATGTGCTCGGGTCCCACCGATACGCCGTCGACCACCACGAGGTCGGCGTGCTCGGCCACGAACTCCCGGAGTTCGGCGGGGGCGTCCGCGACGGTGAACACGATCGTGCGGGCGTCGTCGGGCGCCGTGGTGAGCAGCTCCGCGTCGAGTTCGAGCGAGCGCGACACCACCGCGATACGGGGCGTGGACGGACGGCCCTCACGCAGCCGATCCCACACCTCGCGCGGACGCACCGGGCGGTAGCCCTCCTTGCGTGCGGTGGCGGCGCCGACCAGGACGACGTCGCACAGCCCGCGCAGCAGTCCCATGACCCTGCGGTCGGGGTCGGAGGACAGGTCGCGGCTGCGCCCCGAGGGGCCGATCGCCCCGCCGTCGGCGCTGGCGACCATGTTGGCGCGCACCCAGGGCCGGTCCAGGGCCAACGGATAGGCGTAGGCCTCGGCCAGGTCCACGTCGGTGTTGCCGGGGACGGGCAGGAGTTCGCGGAAGCGGGCGGGCTCCGGGGCGGGTCCCGCGCTGTGTGTGCTCGACATGGTCACCCAGGTTAGGGGCGCGGGACGGGCGCACGGCGTAGGGCCGGGTCCCGTCGCGGGTCCCCGGCCCCTCCCCGGCCCCTCCCCGGGCCCCTCCGGTACCGGGGAGCCGTCCCGGACGGGTGCCCGGTCAGCCGTGGCGGTGCGAGACGCGCCTCAGCAGCGTCAGGGCGCGGTCGATCACCCGGACGGGTCCGCCCGCCGTGACGAACGGACGCCCCTCCACGTCCGGATCGGCGGTGTCCAGCATGGTCTCCCAGGCCATGCCGTACTCGGTGCCCGGAAGCTTGAACTCCACCGTTTCGGGGCCGCTGTTGAGCAGCAGCACGAAGGAGCTGTCGCGGATGCGGCGCCCACGCGAGTCGGGCTCGGTGATGGCGTCCCCGTTGAGGAACACTCCCAGCGCCCGCTCACCGGTGTCCCAGTCGTCACCCTCCATGGTCGAGCCGTCCGGTCGCAGCCACGAGATGTCCGGGAGACCGTCCGCCCCCGCCCTGGTGCCCTCCACCGGGCTGCCCTGGAAGAACCGTCGGCGCCGGAAGACCGGGTGTTCGCGACGCAGCCGCGCCAGGTCGCGCACGTAGGCCAGGAGGTCGTTGCCGGGGTAGTCGCCGGTGAGCCCCGCCCCCTCCCAGTCGATCCAGGCGATCTCGTTGTCCTGGCAGTAGGCGTTGTTGTTGCCGCCCTGGGTACGCCCGATCTCGTCCCCGTGCGAGATCATCACCACGCCCTGCGACAGGTACAGGGTGGTGAGGTAGTTGCGGACCTGCCTGCGGCGCAGCGTGAGGATCGCGGGATCCTCGGTGGGGCCCTCCACCCCGTGGTTCCAGGAGCGGTTGTCGTCGGTGCCGTCCCGGTTGTTCTCGCCGTTGGCCTCGTTGTGCTTGTCGTTGTAGGAGACCAGGTCGGCCATGGTGAAGCCGTCGTGGCAGGTGATGAAGTTGATCGAGGCGACGGGGCGGCGCCCGTCGTCCTGGTACAGGTCGCTCGATCCGGCGAGCCGCGAGGCCAGTTCGCCCTTGACCGGCTCGCCGCGCCAGAAGTCGCGGACGGTGTCGCGGTACTTGCCGTTCCACTCGGTCCACAGCGGCGGGAAGTTCCCCACCTGGTAGCCGCCCGGGCCCACATCCCAGGGTTCGGCGATCAGCTTGACCTGGGAGATCACCGGATCCTGCTGGACGATGTCGAAGAACGTGCTCAGCCGGTCCACGTCGTGGAACTCGCGGGCCAGGGCCGAGGCGAGGTCGAAGCGGAACCCGTCCACGTGCATTTCCAGGACCCAGTAACGCAGCGAGTCCATGATGAGCTGCAACGAGTGCGGGTGGCGCACGTTCAGGCTGTTCCCGCAGCCCGTGTAGTCGAGGTAGTAGCGCTGGTCCTCGTCGCTGACCCGGTAGTAGCCGAGGTTGTCGATGCCCCGCCAGGACAGCGTGGGGCCCATGTGGTCGCCCTCGGCGGTGTGGTTGTAGACCACGTCGAGCAGCACCTCGATGCCCGCCTCGTGCAGCGACTTCACCATGGCCTTGAACTCCTGCACCTGCTGGCCGCGCGAACCACGCGCGGCGTACCCGCTGTGCGGAGCCAGGAAGGCCAGGGTGTTGTAGCCCCAGTAGTTCGTCAGCCCACGGGCCACCATCGCGTGCTCGGGCACGAAGTGGTGGACGGGCATCAGCTCGACGGCGGTGACCCCCAGCGAGGTGAGGTAGTCGATGACCTCCGGGTGGGCCAGGCCCGAGTAGGTGCCCCTCTGGTGTTCCGGGATGGCCGGATGGCGCATCGTCAGCCCGCGCAGGTGCGCCTCGTAGATCACCGTCTGGTGGTACGGGGTGTTGGGGCGCGTCTCGTTGCCCCAGTCGAAGAACGGGCTGACCACCACGCACTTGGGCACGTATCTCGCGCTGTCGGCCGTGTTCTTTCGGTCCGGGTCGGCGAAGTGGTAGCTGAAGAGCGACTCGTGCCAGGTGAGGTCGCCGTTGAGCGCCTTCGCGTAGGGATCGGTGAGCAGTTTGTTCGGGTTGCACCGCAACCCCTGGTCGGGAGCGTAGGGGCCGTGGACGCGGTACCCGTACTGCTGTCCCGGACCGATGCCGGGCAGGTATCCGTGCCAGACGAAGCCGTCGTATTCGGTCAGGGGTATGCGGGTCTCTTCGCCGTCGTCGTCGAACAGGCACAGGTCCACCTGTTCGGCCGCCTCGGAGAAGAGCGAGAAATTGGTGCCGGAACCGTCGTAGGTCGCACCGAGCGGATAGGAACTACCTGGCCACACTTCCACCATAGGCGTCGTCAGTCTCTAGGTTTCAGGGCCCGTAAGGGCGTTTTTGATGGTGACGACTTCTTTCTTCCGCTTCGGCCGCGGAAGTATGCCGAACTGGGCCGATGTTCGTTCTCGGGTGCCCGTTCTGCGTTTTCTGCGGCTTATGTGAGCGACGGTGAAAGGGGTGGGAATGGTGTCGGTGGGGTTTGGCCCGTGAACCAGCGGTGCCGACCGTCCCACCAGGGGAGTGGTCGGCACACGGGTCACGGCGTCGGCCTGCGGAGGCGGAGCCCGACGATCAGCGCCGGGGCCGCGCCCGGTCCAGGATCAGCTCCGCGTCCACGCCCCTGGGCAGCGTCCCGAACACGTGTCCCCACTCGCCGCCCAGCCGGGACACGGTGAACGCCTCGGCCACCGGGGTGGGCGCGTAGCGCAGGAGCACCGACGCCTGGAGAGTCAGCGCCATCAGTTCCACCACGGCGCGGGCCCGGTACTGGACCTCCTCCAGATCGCCCAGGGCCTGACCCAGCCGCTTCAGGGCGGCGTCGTAGTGGTCGTCGGAGCCCGCGGCGGTGCCGAGTTCGGCCATAAAGGCCTCCACCGCTTCCGGCGCCCTCGCCATCGCCCGGAGCACGTCCAGTGCGGCCACGTTGCCCGAGCCCTCCCAGATGGAGTTGAGCGGCGAGTCCCGGAACAGGCGGGGCATGCCCGACTCCTCCACGTACCCGTTGCCGCCCAGGCACTCCAGGGCCTCCGCCGCGTGCACCGGCTGGCGCTTGGTCACCCAGAACTTGCCCACGGCCACGCCCAGGCGGCGGAAGGCGGCCTCGCCCTCGTCGCCGCGCACCGCGCGGTCCACCGAACCGGCCAGGCGGGTCATGAGCGCGGTGGCGGCCTCGGACTCCAGGGCGAGGTCGGCCAGGACGTTGCGCATGAGCGGCTGGTCCACGAGCGGTGAGCCGAAGGTGCTCCGAGTTTCGGCGTGGTGCAGGGCCTGCACCACGGCGGCGCGCATGCCCGAGGCGGAACCGATCACGCAGTCCAGCCGGGTGCTGTTGACCATCTCGATGATGGTGGGCACGCCCCGGCCCGGCTCGCCGACCGCGTGGGCCACGGCACCGTCGTACTCCAGCTCGGCGGAGGCGTTCGACCTGTTGCCCAGCTTGTCCTTCAGCCGCTGGACGAACATCCGGTTCCGGGAGCCGTCGGGCAGAACACGCGGCACCAGGAAACAGGTCAGTCCCTCGGGAGCCTGCGCGAGGGTCAGGAAGACGTCGCTCATGGGCGCGGAGGTGAACCACTTGTGACCGGTGAGCAGGTGGTGACCCTCGGGCGTGGGCACGGCCCGCGTGGTGTTGGCTCGCACGTCCGAGCCGCCCTGCTTCTCGGTCATCGACATGCCCGCGAGGAGGCCCCGCTTGGTCAGCGGCGACCGCAGCCCGAAGTCGTAGGAGCGCGCGGTGAGCAGCGGCTCGTACCGCGCGGCCAGCTCGGGGGAGTGACGCAGCGCCGGGACGGAGGCGTAGGTCATGGAAATCGGACAGCCGTGACCGCTCTCCGCCTGCGACCACAGGAAGAACTTGGCCGCTCGGGCCACGTGGGCGCCCTCACGCTCGTCCGCCCAGGGCGCGGCGTGCAGACCGTGTTCCACGGCCTGGTCCATGAGCACGTGGTAGGCGGGCTGGTAGTCGACCTCGTCCACGCGGTGGCCGTAGCGGTCGTGGGTGCGCAGGACCGGAGGATAGGCGTTGGCGGACTCGCCCCACGCGCGCACGCGCTCGGATCCCGCCGCGTCTCCGATCTCGCGGACGTCGGCCTCAGCCCAGCCCGCGCCCTCGCGGCGCAGGCCCTCCAGGAGGGCGGGGTCGTCGGCGGCGCTGTAGTCACCGAGCGGAGTGGCCTGGTTGAACACTTCGTGTGTGTCGGGCATTCCGGCTCCGATCCTGGTTCGGGGGTGGGGCGGGTGCGGGAATCCTATCCCTGCCCGGAACCCCCGACCGAAGCCGGTTCGGTGACGTCTACGCGACGCCCTTCCCCGGTCCGCTCCTGCTCAGGCGCACGGACGCGGGGCGAACGGTTCAGGGCCACAGGAGTCCGCGCTCCCATGGGGCCGAGACGTCCTCGCGCCGGTACCGCAGACGGGTGTGGCGCCGGTCGGGGTCCGCCTGCCAGAACTCGATCTCGGTGGGCGCGAGCCGGTACAGGCCCCAGTTGTCGGGCACCAGTCCGGGGTCGGCCTCCAGCCGGGCGCGGCTCTCCTCAGCGGTCGTGTGGATGGTCTCCAGGCTGTCCAGGGGCTGGCTCTGGCGTCCGTGCAGGCCCGCCACCCGGCCCTCCAACGAGCGGGCTGTGAAGTCGGCCGCGCGCTCGTCGGGCCCGGCCAGCTCCACGGGGCCGCGCAGGCGTACCTGACGCCCCTGGAGCCCCCAGAAGAAGAGGAGCGCGGCCTTCGGGTTCCGTGCGAGTTCCCGACCCTTGACGGAGGTCGTGGTGGTCGCGAACGACCACCCGTCGGCGGTGAGGTCCTTCAGGATGAGGACGCGCGCGGAGGGCGTCCCGTCGGCGTCGGCCGTGGCCACCGTCATCGCGTGCGGTTCGGGCACGCCCGCCTCGATGGCCTCGCCCAGCCACTCCACGAACAGGTCCACCGGGTCGTCCGGGGCGGCGGAGGGGTCGAAGGTAGCCATGGGCCCCGCGAAGACCCGCAGTCCTCGCAGCATGTCCCGGATTCCGTCCCGCCCGGTCATCGCCCACTCCGTCCGCTCGGTTCCAGTACCCCGAACCTACTCAACCGGGGCCGGGAACGGACGCCGACCGCCCGAAACGTCGGCTGCCTCCGCTTGGTCGACCGCGCACGGCTTCGCCGACGCTGGCCCCGAGGAAACCCGCCGCCACCCGGGAGCGGCCAACCCCGGACCCCCGGTAGGCCTCCCTGACCGGCCCCTTCGATACGATGCCCGACGCCGTACGACACCCCGCTCATGCCATCATCCCGTCACGGGACGAATCCGCGAGGTGTTCACACAGGACACGCCGCGAGGGGGACCATGACGGACTCGGGACCGACGGAACGCTCCCGGTGGCTCTGGGGACTGCTGGGCAGCGTGGTCCTGACCCACACCGCGCTCAACCTCGTCCGTCCCCTCATCTCCTACCGCACCATCGCCGTGGGCGGGGACGCCGTCGAGGTCGGGCTGGTCACCGCCGCCTACGCACTGCTTCCGCTGGTGATCGCGGTGTCCCTGGGCCGCTTCACCGACCGCGCGGCCCGCATCGCCTGGATCGCGGGTCTGGGCTCGGTCATCCTGGCCGTGGGAAGCCTGTTCCTGGCCGGTTCCGGTGGGCTGCTCGGTCTGGCCCTGGCCAGCACGGTCGTGGGCGTCGGCCACCTGCTGTGCATGGTCTCCGCTCAGGCACTCATCGCCCGTTACTCGCGCCCCGAACACCTGGACCGCGACTTCGGCTGGTTCACCGCCGCCGCCTCCCTGGGCCAGCTCGCCGGACCACTGATCTCCGGGGCCATCCTCGCCGACGCCTCGGGAGCGGAACTGCTCTCCGCGACCTCCACCGCGCTGCTGGTGGCCGGGGTCGTCGCCGCCCTCGGAGTCCTGCCGCTGATCCCCCTGGCGCGGCTGCGCCCGATGAGACGCACCGCCGAGCAGAGGGCCGCGCCCCCGGTCCCCACCAGGGACCTCCTGCGCCGCCGCCGCATGCCCTCAGCGCTTTTCACCAGCCTGGCGCTGCTGACCGCAGTGGACATCCTCACGGCCTACCTGCCGCTCATCGCCGAGAGCCGTGGTCTGTCCCCGATGCTCGTCGGCGTCCTGCTGAGTATGCGCGCCGGTGCCTCGCTGCTCTCACGCCTCACACTGCCGTGGATGCGGCGCCGGTGGTCGCGCAGGGCGCTGGTCGTCACCAGCACCGCCGTGGCTGCGGTCGCGCTCACCCTGGTGGCGCTGCCCCTGGGCGGGTTCGCCGTCCTGGCGGTGGTGTTGGTCGTGGGCGGCTTCCTGCTCGGTCTGGGGCAGCCCCTGACCATGGCTCAGGTCGCCACCCTGGCCCCGGAGGGGTCCCGAGGGGCGGCCCTGGCCCTGCGCATCTGGGGCAACCGCGTGGGCCAGGTCGCCGTACCGGCCGCGGCCGCCGGCGTCGCGGGTGCGGTGGGAGCCCCGGGCGCGCTGCTGTTCTCCGCCGTGATCCTGCTCGCCGCGGCCGTCACCGCCGCCTGACCCGGCCGCCGCCTGATGCGGCCGTTGGCCGTCCCTCTCGCCGGGGCGCCGCCGGTCGGGAACACGTGAGGGCGGGCGGCACCTTGGCCGCCCGCCCTCGACCCCTCACGGGCGTGCCGCGGACTCCCGCACGTGGGCGTGCCGGGCCGCGACCGCCGCGTCGTAGCGCTCCAGCGCCACACGGGCGAGCTCGGGCACGTCTCCGAGGGAGTCGGCGACCACGGACGCCCCCGCCGCAGTCGACTGCTCACGCACCCGGTCGGAGAAGAAACCGGGAGCCAGCAGGTAGCCGCTCACCGCCACGCGGCGGTGGCCGCGTTCCAGCAGCTCCCGCACCGCCCGGCCCGGGCTCGGCTCGGACGCCGAGGCGTAGGCGGCCACCACCTCGCCCCACGGGCCCCGTTCCGCGAGCTCGCGCGCCATCGACCGGATCACCGCGTTGGCCCCGGAGTCACTCGACCCGGCCGAGGCCAGCACCAGCGCGGTCCCCGGCTCGGCGTGGGCCCCGGCCTCGGCCAGACGCCGTTCCAGCGCGTCCAACAGCAGCGGGTGCGGGCCCAGTGTGTCGGCGTAGTGCAGCCGCAGCCACGGGCCGCGCTCACGCGCCCGGTCGAGCACCGAAGGCAGGTCCACCTTGCTGTGGAAGGCCGCCGTCAGCAGGGCGGGCAGGACCACGACCTCACCGGCCCCGCCGGAGGCCAGCTCGTCCAGGGCCTCCTCGGCCGCGGGGGCCACGTGGTCCAGGAAGGACAG
Organism: Nocardiopsis sp. B62; assembly: GCF_018070675.1. Classification (NCBI taxonomy): domain Bacteria; kingdom Bacillati; phylum Actinomycetota; class Actinomycetes; order Streptosporangiales; family Nocardiopsidaceae; genus Nocardiopsis; species Nocardiopsis sp. B62. The sequence goes on from NZ_JAGPXK010000018.1 coordinate 15,717, forward strand.
GCGCACGTCCAGCCCGGGCCGCAGGGCACGCACCCGATCGAAGACGGCCGAGACCGCCTGGGCCGACCTCGGGTCCCGGCTTCCGTGCGCCACCGCCAGAAGCGGGACCGAGGTGCCCGGTCGGTGCCCCGCACCGGCGCTCATACGTGGATTCCGCACTCGGTCTTGCCGGTCCCGGCCCAGCGGCCGCTACGGGGGTCCTCGCCCGGCTCCACGCGACGGGTGCACGGCTCGCAGCCGATCGAGGGGAAGCCGTCGTACTGGAGCGGGTTCACCATGACCCCGTGCTCGGACATGTAGGCGTCCACCTCCTCCTGGGTCCACCGGGCGATCGGGTTGACCTTGGTCATCCGCCGACGCCGGTCCCACTGCACCACCGGGGTGTCCCGGCGGGTCACCGAGTCCTCCCGGCGCAGCCCCGTCAGCCACGCCGAGTACGGCTCCAACGCCCGCTGGAGGGGTTCCACCTTGCGCAGGTGGCAGCAGATGCCGGGGTCGCGCCCGTGCAGCCGGGGGCCCAGGGCCAGGTCCTGCTCGGCCACGGTCCGCAGCGGCTCCACGGTGATCAGGTTGACGTCGTAGACGGAGGCCACGGCGTCACGAGTGCCGATGGTCTCGGGGAAGTGGTAACCGGTGTCCAGGAAGATCACGTCGATCCCCGGAGCGGCCTTGGACGCCAGGTCCACCATGAGCGCGTCCGCCATGGAGGAGGTCATGCAGAGTTCGGAGCCGAAGGTCTCGGCCGCCCAGGCGATGATCTCCGGCGCCGAGGCCTCCTCCAGTTCTCGGGCGGCCCGCTCGGCCAGCTCCGGTCCGCCGGTCTCGGTGATGGTGGCGTTCATTCGCTGCCTTCCGTCGGTCTGGAGGGGGCTCCGCCCGCGGAGAACGAGGCGGAGCGCAGGCCCACGTACTTGACTCGGAACACCCGGGCGCACGACAGGCAGGCCCAGGGGTAGCCCTCACCCTTGACGGCGGCGCCCTCCTCGGGCATCAGGTCCTCGTCGCCGCAGTAGGGGCAGTAGTAAGGCGCGGCCCTTTCGGACACGGCGCACCTCTTCCTTCCGGTGGACCCGGCCCGGGTCAGGGGGTCGGGCGGGCCCGGGCGCGCACCGCCCGGGCCTCTGGGTGTCAGGTGGTCACTTCAGGTCCGCGTCGTCGGCGCGGCCCGCCCAGGCGGCGAAGTTCTCGCCGTCCTCGCGCTGCTCCTGGAAGCGCCGGAGCACCCGCTCGACGTAGTCGGGGAGATCGTCGGCGGTCGTCTTCAGCCCGCGGATCTTCTTGCCGAAGGCCTGGGTCAGCCCCATGCCGCCGCCCAGATGGATCTGGTAGCCCTCCACCTGCTCACCCCGGTCGTTCATGACCAGCTGGCCCTTGAGACCGATGTCGGCGACCTGGATACGTGCGCAGGAGTTCGGGCAGCCGTTGACGTTGATGGTCACCGGCTCCTCGAAGTCCGGAAGCCGCTTCTCCAGCTCGTCGATGAGGGTGGCCGCGCGGCCCTTGGTCTCCACGATCGCCAGCTTGCAGAACTCGATGCCGGTGCAGGCCATGGTCTGACGGCGGAACACGCTCGGGTTGACCTGGAAGTCCTCTGCCTCCAGCGCGGCCGTGATCGACGGGACCCGCTCCTCCTCGATGTCGAGGATGACCAGCTTCTGGTCGGCGGTGGTGCGGATGCGGTCCGACCCGTGCTCCTCGGCGATCTCGGCGACCCGCAGCAGCGAGGCGCCCGAGACCCGGCCCACCTTGGGCGCGAAGCCCACGTAGAAGCGTCCGTCGCGCTGGCGGTGCACGCCCACGTGGTCGCGGCGCACCCCCGGGTCCAGCACGGGAGCGGGGCCGTCGGGAAGCGCGTAGCCGAGGTACTCCTGCTCCAGGACCTCCCGGAACCTCTCCGCGCCCCACTCCTTGATGAGGAACTTGATCCGGGCACGGGTGCGCAGGCGCCGGAAACCGTAGTCGCGGAAGATCCCGCAGACCCCGGCCCACACCTCGCTCACCTGGTCCGGGCGCACGAACGCGCCCAGCCGCTGCGCGAACATCGGGTTGGTGGACAGACCGCCGCCGACGAACAGGTCGTACCCGGCCTCGCCCGCCTCGTCGCGCACGCCCACGAAGGCGATGTCGTTGATCTCGTGGTTCACGCAGTGCACGGTGCACCCGGACAGCGACGACTTGAACTTGCGGGGCAGGTTCGAGTAGAGCGGACTGCCGATGTGCTCGTCGTAGATCTGCTCGATCTGCGCGGTGGGGTCCAGAACCTCGTCCTCGGCCACCCCGGCCAGCGGGCAGCCCAGGATCACGCGCGGGGTGTCCCCGCAGGCCTCCGTCGTGGACAGCCCCACGGACTCCAGCTTCTCCCAGATCGCGGGGACGTCCTCCACGCGGATCCAGTGGTACTGCACGTTCTGCCGGTCGGTGATGTCTGCGGTGTCGCGCCCGTAGTCACGGGAGATCTCCGCGACCGCGCGCAGCTGGGCCGCCGACAGCTGGCCGCCGTCGATGCGCACGCGGAGCATGAAGTAGCGGTCGTCCAGCTCCTCGGGCTCCAGCACGGCCGTCTTGCCGCCGTCGATGCCCGGGGCACGCTGGGTGTAGAGGCCGAACCAGCGGAAGCGCCCACGGAGGTCGGCCGGGTCGATGGAGTCGAACCCGCCCTTCGCGTAGACGTTGATGATCCGATCGCGGACGTTGAGCCCGTCGTCGTTCTTCTTGTTCTCCTCGTTCTTGTTCAGCGGTTCGCGGTAGCCGAGGGCCCACTGGCCCTCACCACGGCGGCGCTTGGGTTTGGCTGCCGTGGGTGGCTTGCCGGGCTGCGCGGAAGAGGGAGGCATCGCGGGTGTCTCCGTTGGGGTCGCGGGGTGCTCACGATCCCGGCGCCCGCACCACTGACCCGTGGACACCGCACGTCGTCGTGGCTGGTGTCACGGGTGAAGCCCGTGTGGGAGTTGAAGGAAGAGGGGGAGCGCCGGGGCCGCGCGCACCCCTGAGGGTGCGTCAAAAGGCGGCGAGAAGTTATCCGACGCTGCAACAGATGGCGCTGCTGACCCGCAGGAAGTCCACGTGGCGGCGCACGCGGAGCATGGGGTCGAGAACAGCGTTCATGTTTCGAGAATGGCACGGGCGTCCGGCGCTTGTCCAGGCGTGCCGATCGGGCCCGAATGTGAGTCACGTCATGCCGCGATGGTGCCGACCGTCCTGAGGAGCGCTAACGTTCTCCCTGTGGTGGGATTCTGGGAAAGCCTGTGGCGCATGGTCGACGCCTGGCTCAGACGCCATCCCGTCTTCCACAGCGGCACGCTGCTCGTGCTGCGCACCATCCGGGCCTTCTCCCGTGACCGGGTCGTCGGCCTGGCCGCCGAGTCGGCCTTCTTCGCACTGATCTCCCTCCCCGCGCTGTTGCTCTGTCTCCTGGGCGCCCTGGGGCCGCTGGCCATGGTGTTCGGAGAGGACCTCGTGGTGGAGATCCGCGAGTGGATGCTGGACCTGGCGGCGCGCATCCTCACTCCCTCCACCGTCGAGAGCGTGGTGGAGCCGCTGGTCGACGACTTCCTCGGCGGCGTCCCGGGCGGTGTCCTCTCCGTCACCTTCCTGGTGTCCCTGTGGTCGGGTTCGCGGGCGATGAACGTCTTCATCCGCTCCATCACCATCTCCTACGGCCTGGACGAACTGCGCGGCTGGCTGTGGCAGCGGGTGCTGGCCTTCTTCGCCTACCTGGGAGGGCTGCTGTTCGCGGTCCTGTTGCTGCCGGTGCTGGTGGCCGGACCCGACATCGTCCACGATCTGCTGCCGCTCACCGTCGGTCACCTCAACCTCTTCTACTGGCCGCTGGTGGCCCTGCTCGTCACCGCCGCCGTCACGTTGCTCTACGCGCTCAGCGTCCCCGTCCGCACCCCGCTGTGGCGGCACCTGCCCGGGGCGCTGCTGGCCACCCTCGTGCTCCTGGCCGGTTCGGCCGGCCTGCGCGCCTACCTGGACGCCTCCTTCGGACAGGTGAGCATCTACGGCTCGCTGTCCGCCCCCATCGCGATCCTGGCGTGGCTGTACGTCATGGCGATCGCCGTGCTGGTGGGGTCCTCGCTCAACTCCGAGATCGACGCCCTGTGGCCCACGGTGCGCACCGCCTCCGCCCGCGCGGAACTCGCCAACCGCCACTTCGAGCGGGCCGACCGGCTCGCCCAGCGGCGGGAGCAGGCGGTCATCGACACCCTCAACGGGCGCTGACCAGAAACGGCCAAAGGGACCGTTGAGCCGGGAATGTCAGTATTTTGACTGGGTCCGGCGGGAGGCCGCGAACCCGCCGCCCCGAGCCTGGACAGTCCCCTGAAAGGCCCCCAGTGCCCTCCCCCTCCGGGCCCCCGATCCACGCGTCCTCGCGCCTCGGAATCGGTTCGATCGTGTCCGCGATTCTCTGCGTCACCCTGTGGTTCACCCTCACCACGGGTCACCCCCTCCACCACGGCTCCACCAACCTTCTCGGTCTGGCCTTCTCCAGCCTGGGCGTCCTGTACCTGGCGGCCCTGCCCCAGCGCCCCGGAGCGCCCTCGGCGCGACCGGAACACGCCGTCGCCTTCGTCTGGATGCCGTGGCTGTTCGCGGTGATCCCCCTGTCCCTGGTGTTCTCCGAAACGGGGCTCCTGCCGTGGCTCTGGCCGCTCCTCCTGCTTCCGCTCACGGCTCTGGTTCTGGCCTTCCTCGCCACCCGGGCCCACCGCCGCCCGGTCCCGGAGGCACCCCGCGGGTACTCGACGGCCGCCTCACAGAGCTTCTGCACCGCCGCCGTGGCCGCCGCTCTGGTGAGCTTCATGCTGTACACGATCCTCACCAACGGATCCATCAACCAGAGCCGACCCTTCTTCGTGCTCATGCTGTTCGCTCTGGTGGCGGTGCTGGTCGGGCAGATCCTCGTGGTGATCGCCCCGGCCCTGCCCGGCCGGTTCTCCGGGACAGCGAGGCCGCCGCTCGTCAGCGTCGTCTTCGTGTGGCTGGCCTGGCCCATGGCTCTGGTCGCGGGGCTGCCAGCCGCACTGAACCTGATCCACCCGGTCGGAGTCCCGTCACTCTGGCCCCTCGCCGTGTTCCCACTGGGCGCCACGGGCTTCGCTGTTCTGAGCACCCGTGCCTACCTGAGGGAACGCACCGAATCCGGGAAGGAGGACGACAGATGAGGTCCTCGTACCTGTTGGGCCTGTACGCCTACCTCGGGACCCTGGCCGTCACGCCCACCTCCGGTGGGCACCTGCACTTCACCAGCGCGGGGATCCTCGCCGTGCTGCTCCTCTTCGCGGTCGGTCACGCCTTCGAGTGCGGACGCACGCAGCCGCCGCGGGCGACGAGGGACAAGCCGGGGAACTGGGGCATGGGCGTCGCCTGGGCGGTGTACCCGGCTCTCCTCGCCGTCGCCGTCTGGAGCCTGTCCTGGCACCAGACCTGGGGCCCGGTCCCGGTGCTGGTGGTCTGCCTCATCTCCTACGCGCTGTCCTTCGTGCTCCGTGTCCGCGAGAACCGCGCCATCGCCTCCCTGGGGCAGAACGGCCTCCGGGCTCCGGCGCCGCTGGGGGAGGGCCGATGAGACTCTCCGCCGTGTTCCTCGTGGGCAGCGTCCTCTCCCTGGCGACGGCCTTCTTCCTGGGCTTCTGGGGCCCTCCGTTCGTCGTCGTGCACATCGTCGGGTGTGTCCTCGGCGCCATGTGCGTGTTCCTGGTCCGGATGGCGTTCCTGGTCTCGCCCGCCGAGGACGAGCGGGAGCGGCGCGCGGCTGGTGACCTCCACCGACTGCTGTTCGGCATCGGGTCACACCTCCTGTGCGGGCCGCTCCTGCTCGTCACTGTGGCCACCATCGTCTGGCGCGGATCCTGGGAGGTGTTCTACCTCCTGGCGTTCACCGTCCCCCTGTACGCCCTGGCGATCGTCTGCCAGGTGCGGGAGTCCGGGGAGACGCCCCCGGCCGGGCCGGGACCGATGATCGTCGGCTGGGGCGCGCAGGTGACGCCGGCTCCGGGGTGGGCCGTTCTCTACCTGAGCGTTCCCCTCCAGCGCCCGGGGGGACTGAACACGCTGAACCCGCGGTTCCAGGTGGACGGCGAGAACGTCGTCAGTCTGGCGGCGGGCCAGTGGGCGACGGTCGTGGTGGCTCCGGGGCGGCGCCGGGTCCGCGCTCTCCTCGACCTTCAACGCTCGGCGCCGCTGGAGGTCGACCTGCGTCCCGGGGAGGAGGCGCACGTCGAGCTGCGTTACTGGCCCAACCCGTTGACGAGCGGAGGGCGTCGGACACTGGACCTGCACAGGGTCGGCGCACGCGACCCCCGTCCGTCCACGCGACCTGCGTGAGTGGTGGGAGTCAGGTTCAACCGAGGACCCCCTGGCCAGATCCGGCCAATTTCGGCGTGAACCTGATCGCCTTTTGGGGTGTCCTCTCCAGCGTGAGCAAGTCGCGCAGGGCGGGTCCCGTGACCTCCTCCGCAAGTCACAGCAGGTCACCGGTCCCGTAGGGCGAACTCGAACAGGTGGGGCGGGGCTGGTGCCCGGTTCCTTCTCGATGAAACGGAGTGAACATCCTCTGAGACGGTCAGTATCATCACGTGCAGCATTGACTACTCGTGTGCCGTTTAACCCCCGCTTGCGGATCCCGTCGCGCCGCGACCGGCCGTCATCGCTGATCGTCCCCCTGCTCCCGTACACGAACAGGTTCACGTTCCCCATGCCTTCGGAGGCACCATGAGCCGGGCGTCCCGTCCGGAGCACCCCCGGCCAACCGCGGTCATCGTCATCGCGCCCGACGAACTCAGCGCCGAGATCGTCATCGAGGGACACCGCCAGGTCGTGAGCGGCCTGGCCCCCAAGGAGACGCGGCGCGCGGCGCTGGACGTCGCCACTGGCTACGCCGCCAGGATCGGGCAGCCGGTACTGGTCGACGCGCGTGACGCCAACGGTTACTGGCGTCTGGTCGCGACCCCCTCGGGGGTCGTGCAGGCGGCGGACCAGGCTCTCTCGGACCGCCCGCAGCCGCCCATCCCGGGCACGCCCCAGGCCGGTCAGACGCCTCCGGGACGTCCTCCGGCAGCCAAGAAGGAGAGAGGCGGGGGCAGGAAGGTCCTCATCGGGGGAGCGGCGGTGCTCGCTCTGCTGCTCGTCGTCGGGGGCGGGGTGGTCGTCACCCGGTTCCTGCCCTCCGTCTCCACGGCGACGGAGGACGACGGGGCCGACGACACCGCGGTCGCCCTGGAGTTCGAGGCCCCGCCGGGGTACGCGCCCACGGTCGACTTCTCCGAGGAGCTCGCTCCGGAGACCCAGCCCGGGATCAGCCGTGACGGTTCGTACCTGGCCTACATCGACCCCGAGGAGCAGCTCAACCTGCTCGCCGACGACGGCTCGCGCGAGTGGTCGGTGGAACTGCCCTTCGAAGCGGGTGCCGGGCTCGGCGCACCCCGGTTCGTGGAGTACGGCGGCGAGGACGCCGTCGCGATGGAGACCGCCGACACCCTGTGGTTCTGGCCCGTCTCCGGCGTCAGCCCCACCAGCATCACGCTCCCCGAGTCCGGCTCCGCCCGGTACGCGGGCGACTCCGTCCTGGTCCGCACCGACGAGACCTCCTACCTGCCCATCGACGGCGAGCTGGAGGAGTTCGAGGCTCCGGGCAGCTCGGAGCCGATGCTCGCGGCCGACGACCGCGCCCTGACCGCCGTGGTGAACGGCCCCTGGCAGTGGGTCGAGCCCGGCGGCGAGGAGCGGGAGGTCCACGCGGACCGTCCCGACGGCGCCGGTGACATGGAGGGCGTGGTCACCGCCCTGCGCGAGTACGTCATCGTCCGATGGGAGGCGCAGCGGGGCGACGGCTCGATCCTGGCCTTCCACGACCGCGAGGACGGCACCCCGCTCGGCGCGGCGGAGATCGAGGAGGACGCCCTGGAGGGCGTCAGCCACCTCTCCGCGCCCATCGGCGTCGACCTGGTCGCCTACGGCCCGGTGCTGTTCTCCCCGGCCACCGGTGAGACCACCGTGGTCGCGGGCTTCACCCCCGAGGCGACGGTCGGTGCCCAGGTCTTCGGTGAACTGGACGGCGAACGGGTGGCGCTGGACGCCGCCGGTGAGCCCTCCGAGGTTCCCGAGGACACCCAGACTCCGCGCGGCCTTCTCGGCGACCGCGCGGTGGTGGTCCATGAGGGCCACCTGTATGCCATCCCCCCTGAGTAGTTCAGTTCGCAAGCGAAAGAAAGGAGTGGGATGTCCCTTAAGAAGCGGGTCTTCACGGTCACCGCGGCCGGCCTTTTCATGGCTGGTTTCTCGGTGACTCCGGCCTTCGCGGCCGAGACCGCGGACGAGACCATCCCCGATGTCACGCCTGAGGCCGCCCCGGTGGCGGTCCAGGAGTCGGCTCCGGCCCCCGCGGCTGACCCCGTGGTCGAGGTCGCTCCCATCGTGGAGCAGGCCTTCGAAGAGGTCACCACGTTCCCGGCGTTCGACTTGCCGCCGCTCTTCCCCGACCCGGGTGACGACGGTGAGGAGCCGGGCAACCCGGACCCGGGCCCGATCGATCCCCCGGACCCGGGTGACGGCGGCGACCCCGGTGACGGGGAAGGCGAGGACCCGGGCGGCGACGACGGTGACGACGGTGGCACCCCGCCCGGTGACGGCGATGGTGGCGACGACGGTGGCACCCCGCCCGGTGACGGCGGCGGTGGCGACGACGGTGGCACCCCGCCCGGTGACGGCGGCGGTGGCGACGACGGTGGCACCCCGCCCGGTGGCGGCGATGGTGGCGGCGACGGTGGCACCCCGCCCGGTGGCGGCGACGGTGGAGGCACCGACCCGGACCTGGGCACCGGCCCCGGTGACAACGGCCAGCCGCCCAACGCCAACGCCCCCGGCGCCAAGACCCCGAGCGGTCCGGCTCCGGTCGCCGGTGACAACACCGGTGGCGAGCTCGCCGCCACGGGCGTCGACATGTCGGGCTTCGTGCTCGGCGGCGCCGTCGTGGCCGGTATCGGTGCTCTGGCCCTCTGGGCCGGCAGCCGCCGTCCGGGCATGGCTGAGTAACACCGCGTCCGTTCCCACGTCCGCGTGGGTCTGACGTGTGGAAGGGCCCCGTCCGCCGGAGGAATCCGGTGAACGGGGCCCTTTCGTGTCCTCAGGTCCGTGGACGCAGCGCCGAGGCGAGCATGAAGGCAGCCACCCCCGCCGCCGCGATGGCCCAGAGCGCGCTGCCGAGTGTGAGCGAGTCGGCGAGGAAGCCCACCAGGGGAGGGAAGGCCAGGAACCCGGCCCGGCCCAGCCAGCCCACCACCGTCACCCCGTCGCCGGTGCGCACCCCCGGGATGTTCCCGGCCGCGGCCAGTGTCAGCGGGAACAGCGTGGACACGCCCAACCCCATGACACCGAAACCGATGATGGTGGTCACCGGGTGCGGCAGGAGGAGGGCGAGAGCCAGCCCACCGGCGGAGAGCAGACCGCAGGCGTGTCCCACCGCCGCCGCTCCGAACCGGTCGGTCACCCGGTCGCCGACCAGGCGGCCCACCGTCATCATCGCCTGGCAGGCCACGAACGGCATGGCGGCCAGGAAGAGCGGCGCGCCCAGTTCCGTGCTCATGTACACCGCCCCCCACGAGGCCGCGGAGTCCTCGATGCCCCCGGCCATCATCAGCATCACACCCAGCATCACCAGCAGCAGGAGTCCCTTGACCGGGATGCGGACGCGGCTCCCGTCGTGGCCGTTCACCCCGTCCGCCCGCTCGCTGTTCTCGGGCCCGGGCAGCAGCATGCGGCTGATGGCGAGGTTCACGACCACGAGCACGACCGTCACCCCGGTCAGGTGCCAGAGGATCGGCACCCCGGAACCGGCCATGGTCGCGCCGAGCAGCCCACCGGCGACCGCCGCCAGGCTCCACACGGCGTGGAAGGTGTTGATGATGCTCCGTCGGTAGCGGCGCTGCACGCGAAGACCGTGGGAGTTCTGTGCCGAGTCGGTCCAGGCGTCAGCGGAGCCCATGACGAAGAGCGCGGCGGCGAGCATCCACCAGTTCTGCGCCAGAGCGATGAATGGAAGCGCTCCCAGCGAGACCAGACTGGTTCCCACGGCGGTCCGTCCGCTGCCGAACCAGTGGATCAGCGGCCCCGCGAGCATCCCGGTGAGGATCGCCCCGAACGGCATCGCCGCGATCGCCAGCCCCAGCTCCGCGTTGGTCAGCCCCAGATCGTCCTTGATCACCGGCAGCCACGGAACGGCGTTCGTGTACGTGAACCCGTTGACGAAGAACAGGGCGGACACCGCGACCCGAGCGCGCCTGGCCTCGGGAGGGGGTCCGGTGGACTTGTCGGTCTGCGCGTTCAAGGAGGGCTCCAGGGTTCGTTTCGATGCGTGCGGATGTTATCCGGCGCGCAGGTCCGACGGGCAGTCTTTTTCCCGGGTGCGCGGACACCGGGCTTGCCATGCGACCCCGAGCCGTTTTACATAGGGGGTCCGCCCTCGTCAACGTGGAATCCCTGAGGTCCCACCAGCCCCGGCTCTCCCCCCCACTTCGGACCACTTCCGCCCCCGTCCCGACCAGAGGCCCCTGACACCGGCCCGCCCCCGCGGCCCGCTCCCGCGTAGGCGACTCCTGCCCGTCGACTCCCTCACACCGGGACGCGCCGTGCCCCGACGGTCCCGGTCGGAACCGGAAGATCACATGATCAGAACGAGCGCGCTGCGAGAAACACCCACGCTGACCGGGAAGAGCGTACGACTGGTCCCCCTGGGCCCCGAGCACACGGACGCCTACTTCGCGGCGGGACTCGACGAGGAGGTCCGACGGCTCACCGGAACGCACGGCCACATCACCTACGCCCAGGCACGGGAGTGGTGTGAGAGCCGAGCGGGCCGCACCGACCGGCTGGACCTGGCCATCATCGCGCCCGGCGACGGCCGTTACCTGGGCGAGCTGTCCATCTACGCGGTCTCCCCGGAGAACGAGACCGCCGGGTACCGCATCGCCCTGTCCGCGATCGAGTTCACCGGCCAGGGCCTGGGCCGGGAGGCCACGCAGTTGGTTCTGGAGTACGCCTTCGAGCAGATCGGTCTGCACCGGGTCTGGCTGCACGTGTACGCCTTCAACATGCGCGCCATCGCCGTCTACCGGTCCTGCGGCTTCGACGTCGAGGGCCGACTCCGTGACGCGCTGCTCTGGGAGGGGCGCCGCCACGACGCCCTGTTGATGGCGGTGCTGCGCGGCGGCTCCCGGGGACGCTGACCGGACCCGGGGCGCCGGACCCGGGGCGGTTTTTGCCCCGGTGCGGGGTTGCGACACGTATGAGGCGGGGTATGCCGGTACCACTTTTCCCGCGGCTCACTCCACACTGCCGGAAGGAGCGGCGCCGGGCTCCGCGGCCCTGGCGCCGGTGAGGACATGAACCCGGTACCCGTCTCACTGCCCTTCGCCGACCGTTCCGAGGCCGGGCGACGCCTCGCCGAGCGGGTGCGTCCCCACGCCGTCAACGACCCGATCGTGCTCGCCCTGCCCCGTGGCGGGGTTCCTGTGGGAGCCGAACTCGCCGACCGCCTCGACGCCGACTTCGACGTGCTCATGGTCCGCAAGATCGGCATGCCCGGGCACCCCGAGACCGGTGTGGGCGCGATCGCCGAGGACGGACAGGTGATCTACGACGACCGCGCCCTGGCCAGGATGCGGGTTCCACGTCAGGCGCTCTCCGACACCGTGGCCTCCGAACGGGACGAACTCGACCGCAGGCGACGCGTCTACCGAGGGGAACGCCCGCCCCCGAGGATCGCCGGCCGCGACTGCGTGGTGGTCGACGATGGTGTCGCCACCGGCGGCACCGCCCGCGCCGCGCTGCGGATGCTGCGCCAGGCGGGCCCCGCGCGCCTGGTCCTGGCCGTGCCCGTGGGCGCCCCGGATGCTCTGGAGACGCTCCGTGAGGAGGCCGACGACCTGGTGGTGTTGACCGCTCCGGAGAACTTCCAGGCCGTGGGGGAGTGGTACCGGGACTTCGACCAGCTGTCCGACGCCAGCGTCGTCGCGATCCTCTCCGAACGCGAACGCCTCCACCGGTCGCCCGACGTCTCCCGAGGCGTGCGGATTCGCGCGGGCCAGGTGTACCTGGACGGCGACCTCACGATGCCGACCGCGCTGCGCGGTGCCGTGGTGATGGCCTTCGGCGAGGGGCAGGCCGACCCCCGGTGGCGGGCGAACGCCTCGGCCCTGCGCCGCGCGGGGTACGCGACCCTGTTGCTGGACCTGCTCACCGAGGACGAACGAGCCTTCGAGGACACGGAGGGCTGGCAGGAGACCGACACCGGAGTGCTGGGGGAGCGGCTCAGCGCGGCGGTGACCTGGCTGAGACGCGCGACCGACGCGGCCAGCGAACCCCTGGGCCTGCTGGGTTCGGGGCCCGCCGCACCCGCGGCCCTGGTGACGGCGGCGCAGCGACCGGAGGACGTGGGGGCGGTGGTGGTGCACGGCGGACGCGTCGACCGCGCCGAACCGCACCTGTCGTCGGTGCGGGCGCCGACCCTGTTCCTGCTGGAGAGTGGTGACTCGTTCGTGCGCGAGCTGGGCGAGTGGACCCGCGGCCGGTTGGGCGGCCGCTCCGAACTCAAGGTGGTGTCCGGGGCCGAACGGCTGCTGCGGGGCGACCTCGGATGGCGTGAGGTGGCGATGGAGACGCTGGACTGGTTCGACCGGCACCTGTCACCCGGGCCGGGGTGAGTCCACCCGGTCGGGACGGGTCCCCGGTCGGTCAGGCCCGGGTCCGGGAACTGACCGCGAAGGAACGTGGAAACAGGAAAACCCGCGGCGCCCTCGACGAACTATGTCGGGGCGCCGCGGGTTATCGGGGCCGGGGCCAGCGGGAGAGAGATCCGCTCGGCGGGAATCGCTAGGCGGCGTTGGCGCGGCGCATGCGGCGACGGCGCTCGGAGGCGCGCTCGTCCTCGTTCAGTCCGCCCCAGGTGCCGTACTTCTCCGGACGCGAGATCGCATAGTCCAGGCAGTCGGTCCGAACCGGGCAGGCCGCACAGATCTCCTTGGCCTTGCGCTCACGAATCTCCCGCTCCGGCTGGCGTTCGCCATCGGGACCGAAGAAGAGCACAAGGTCCTCGCCCCGGCACGCGGCGGCATCCTGCCACCCCCAGCTCGGGCGGGGGCGCAGCGCGGCCTGCCGACGTACCTGAGACATGCTTGAACCACCTCTACTGAAATCACTAGTAAGCTGTCTGAAAAAGCTTCAGTCACCAAAAGTTGGTCATGCGGCGTGAGGCACCCCGCACGACGCAAACGTCGAGCGGTGTTGACGTTGTTCCCCGGTGTGGCTGAGACCACGAGAAGCGCCATCACGGAGGCGACGCCTGCCGTTGAAGGGGTGCTCTCACGCGAACGGCCGCGGAGGCGGTGACAGTCTCCGTCTGTGCCGGTACGTAATCATGCCATCCCCGCTCCCGATCCTGCACGGGGGGTGGGGAAATTACTCATCCAACCGTTACCGAAACCTGATGCTTGGCGTCCGGTCTCTAGTTGTCTGTCAGATTTTGTCGCAAATCGCCAGAACTACCGTCTTGCGAAGGACACAGCACATCGTATGGGGCGATGTCCCTCCTGCCTAGGGGGTCCTCCTGATGCGCCCATCACATTGCGGTCTGCCCATGCTCGCGAGATTGGGTGTGACCGTATGTCCTCACACAGCGCGACGGGGTCCGGAAGCCGATCCGCCTTGCCAGTAGGGTCGTCGTATCGCGTGGTGCCTCGCGGCGCACCGTCCCCCCACGCTCTCTCCTGACCGCGCGCGGCCCGTGGCGTTCCCCGGCCGCCGCGCCGCCCCCTCCGAGGGCCGCTTCCCGCCGGTCCACACCGTCCCTTAGGGGAAGGATCAGGGGAACAGGGAGGAACAGGTCATGGTGCGTCCGCGTCCCAGACGATAGAAAACAGGGTGCGCTCGTTCTCCGTCCTTTCCGGAGTGAACGCGCACCACCCGCTCACGGGACCGGACAAGCACGGGACCGAACCAAGGAGACGAACACCGTGGCCCTCTTGAGGCTCATCCTGAACATCATCTGGCTCTTCGTCGCCGGATTCTGGCTGGCGGTCGGCTACGTCGTCGCCGGACTCATCTGCTGCCTCCTCATCGTCACGATCCCCTTCGGTATCGCGTCCTTCCGGATGGCCAGCTACGCGATCTGGCCCTTCGGCCGTGACCTCGTGCGCAAGTCCGGCTCCGGCGGCGGCACCACGGTCATGAACGTCATCTGGCTGATCGTCGCGGGCTGGTGGCTGACCATCGGGCACATCGCCACCGCGCTCGCCCTGGCCGTCACCATCATCGGCATCCCGATGGCGTGGGCCTCGCTCAAGATGATCCCGGTGGCGCTGGCCCCGTTCGGCAACGAGATCGTGCGCGTCGGCCACCCCCGTGAGCCCTGGCAGTTCTGAGACGACCGGCCCTCATCGGAACGGGCGGCCCCCTGAGGGTCGCCCTGTTTCGCGGGTCCGCCCCACCTTCCTCGTCGTCCGGTGGAACCAGAACCCCCAACGGCGCATCTCCCAGACATCCCCTCCCACATCCCCCGGAACAGTGTCACCACGTGGCCGTCGCCGCCGGAGCGGCCGCCCCGCAGCAATCCAGAGATCGGAGTCCATGTGCAAGCCCAGCGGCCGGGAGTGTGGGCGCTCCTGAACAAGTGGCTCGTCGCCCGCAGAGCCCGAGCCGAGCGCCTCGCCCAACTCGAGGCGCGGGAGAAGGCCGCCAGAGCCGAACCCGAGGTGGTCGAGGAACCCGCCCCCGAACCCGAGGACGTGGGCGCGGGCGACCTGCTGAGGGTGGTCAGTGACGTCGCCTGGCGGATGCTCCTCATCGGCGTCGTGGCGGGTCTGCTCGTCTACGCCATCATCTACCTGTCCCTCGTCACCCTCCCGGTCATCATCGCGGTGTTCATCACCGCGCTGCTGATGCCGCTGGCCAAGTGGCTCCGGACCAAGGGGCTGGGGCGCGGCTCCTCCACCGCCGTCGCCGTACTCACCGCCCTGGTCGTCCTCGGCGGTGTGATCACGATGATCATCCAGCCCGCCATACAGGGCTTCGACGGGATGATCGCCAGCGTCTCCAGCGCGCTCACCGGTCTCCAGGAAGTCCAGATCGAACTCCCCTTCGGGCTGGAGGCGGACCCGGCCTTCATCACCAACGCGTTCACCAACGCCTGGGACCAGGTCCAGGGGATGATCACCGACAACACCCAGGAGCTGGTCAACGGAGCCTGGACCGCCGGTGCGGCCGTCCTCCAGATCCTGATCAGCCTGGTGCTGATCATCGCCCTCACCGTGTACTTCGTGCACTCGGGCGACAAACTGGTCGACTGGTTCGTGACGCTGCTGCCGCCCAAGTCCCGTCCGGGCCTGCGCCACGCGAGCGGCGTCGCCTACGGCGTGATGGGCCGCTACGTGCGGGGTGTGGCGATGGTCGGTGTCATCGACGCCGTCGGTATCGGCATCTTCCTCCTCATCTTCCTCGACGTGAACCTCGCGATCCCGCTGATCGTGCTCACCTTCGTCGGCGCCTTCCTCCCGGTCATCGGCGCCTTCCTCACCGGTCTCCTGGCCGCACTGGTGGCCCTGGTCGCCGAGGGCTGGGTGGTCGCCCTGATCATCGTCGCGGCCGTCGTCGTGGTCCAGCAGGCGGAGAGCAGCATCTTCGCTCCCCGCATCTACGGCCAGGCCCTGGAACTCCCCTCGCCCATCGTCCTGATCTCCATCACGGCAGGCGGCATCCTGGGCAACATCCCGGGCATGTTCCTGGCCACGCCGGTGGCGGCCGTTCTCGCCGCGCTGCTGCGCAACCGGCCGCCCGCCCACCAGGACGACGGCGACACGACCGAGGGCGCAGGGTCCTCCGCCGCTCCGCCGGAGAAGGAAGTGGCCGTCGTGGTCGTCTCCCCGTCGGCCGAGGAGACCTCCGACGGTCCGGAGCCCACGGACACCCCCACCAGGGAGTGACGTGGTCCCCGCGACCCCCTCTCGCGGGAATGCGTCGCGCCCCCGGTCCCGTTGTGTGGGTCGGGGGCGCACCCGTGTCCGGGCCGCGCCGTGAGGAAATCCCCTCGCACCGCCCCCGCTCCTTGCCGTTAGGCTGGGTCGGCCGGTCCCGAGGACACGTCCGCCGCCGCCCCGTCGCGGCGCCACCGCCGAACCAGCCCCCACGGGGGCCGGTGCCGCGCGTGTCCCGACCGCCCCGAACCGCCAGACCACCTTTGAGGATGCCCCACCCATGTTGATCGCCACCGACCTCGAACTGCGCGTCGGACCTCGACTCCTGCTGGAGCCGACGACCTTCCGTGTCGCCGCGGGGGACCGGATCGGACTGGTGGGCCGCAACGGTGCGGGCAAGACCACCATGACCAAGGTGCTCGCGGGGGAGGGGCTGCCCACCGGCGGCACGGTCACCAGCTCCGGCAGCATCGGCTACCTTCCGCAGGACCCGCGCACCGGCGACCTCGACGTGATCGCCAAGGACCGGGTCCTGTCCGCGCGCGGGATCGACGAGGCCCTCAACGGCATGCGCGAGGCCGAGAAGAAGATGGCCAGCGACCACGAGAAGACCCGCAACAAGGGCGTGCGCCAGTACGCCCGCTGGGAGGAGCGCCTCCACGTGCTGGGCGGGTACGCCGCCGAGTCCGAGGCCGCGGCCATCGCCTCCAGCCTGGGTCTGTCGGACAAGGTGCTGTCCCAGCCGCTGCACACGCTCTCCGGTGGTCAGCGCCGCCGGGTGGAGCTGGCGCGCATCCTGTTCAGCGGCGCGGACACGCTGCTGCTGGACGAGCCCACCAACCACCTGGACGCCGACTCCATCGTCTGGCTGCGTGACTTCCTCAAGCACCACCAGGGCGGGCTCATCGTGATCAGCCACGACGTGGAACTGGTCGAGCACGTGGTCAACAAGGTGTTCTACCTGGACGCCAACCGCAGCACCATCGACATCTACAACATGGGCTGGAAGCTGTACCTGGCCCAGCGCGAGGCCGACGAGCGCCGTCGCCGCAGGGAGCTCGCCAACGCGGAGAAGCAGGCCGACACCCTGCGCAAGCAGGCGGACCGGTTCCGCGCGAAGGCCTCCAAGGCGCGCGCCGCGCAGCAGATGCTCAACCGCGCCGACAAGCTGCTGGACGGGGTCGCGGGGGTGCGCCAGTCCGACAAGGTCGCCAAGCTGCGCTTCCCGGACCCGGCGCCCAGCGGTCGCACGCCGCTGATGGCCGAGGGGCTGTCCAAGTCCTACGGTTCGCTGGAGATCTTCGCCGGTGTGGACCTGGCCATCGACCGGGGCAGCCGCGTCGTCATCCTGGGGCTGAACGGCGCTGGCAAGACGACCCTGCTCCGGCTGCTCGGCGGGGTCGAACAGCCCGACACCGGTGAGGTCATCCCCGGGCACGGGCTCAAGCTCGGTTACTACGCGCAGGAGCACGAGACCCTGGACGTGGAACGGAGCGTGCTGGAGAACATGATGAGCGCCGCCCCGGACCTGCCCGAGGTCGAGGCGCGCAAGACCCTGGGGTCGTTCCTGTTCACCGGCGACGACGTGAGCAAGCCCGCCGGTGTGCTCTCCGGTGGTGAGAAGACCCGGCTGGCCCTGGCCACACTGGTGGTCTCCAGCGCCAACGTGCTGTTGCTCGACGAGCCCACGAACAACCTGGACCCGGCCAGCCGTGAGGAGATCCTGGCGGCACTGCGCAACTACAAGGGCGCGATCGTCCTGGTGACACACGACGAGGGTGCCGTGGGGGCCCTGCAACCCGAGCGCGTCATCATGCTGCCCGACGGCGTCGAGGACGTGTGGAACGCCGACTTCGAGGACCTCATCGCGCTGGCCTGACCGACCGGGCACGCGTACTGAGGACCCCGACCCCACGCGGGCCGGGGTCCTCCGCGTGTCCGGGGACGTGCTCACCGGCACCAGCGGGCGTGGGATCGGAGATGCCCGCGTCCAGCGGTCCCCCGACGGGGTCCTGCTGCCTGCGCTCACGAGCACGGGTGGGTGCGTGCGGGACGTGGTGGACGCCCAGAGCACCGCGAGGTTCACCCCGCCACATTTCGGATCTGGTTAGTGGTCTTCCGAAACCCGCCCCCACCGGCGTGGCGCCAGGCGAATGTGGCGGCGTGAGAACGGGATGTCCGATCATGGTTGTGGTTCCGGACGGTGGGAGACCCCACCACCGTGGAAGGGAAGAGATCTGTGAGTGAAGCGTTGAGGAAGGGCACCCGGGTTTCGGGAGCGGACCGTTCCGAGCTGGCCGCACAGCTCAGGCGCCGCTACGACGAGGGTGAGAGCATCCGTGGTCTGGCCGCGGCGACCGGCCGCTCCTACGGTTTCGTCCACCGGCTGCTGAGCGAGGCGGGGGTGGAGCTGCGCGGGCGCGGTGGTGCGACACGGAAGGCCTGATCCCGGCGCCCGGGCCGGGGTTACTGACGAGTAGGGTCAGTGGGTAGCCAACCGACGCGACGGAGGAACCATGGCACAGGACCCGCGGGAGCCCGGAGGACGGGAACTGCCCACCGACGAGGAACTGGCCCGGGCCGGTCTGCGGCTCGCGGTGGAGGGCGCGGTCGCGCGCATCACCATCAGCCGCCCCGAGCGCCGCAACGCGATGACGGGACGCACCTGGACGACCCTGGCCCACATCGGCCAGGCACTCCCGGGCGATGTCCGAATTGTCGTCATCGCGGGGGAGGGTGACATCTTCTCCGCCGGTATCGACCTCAACATGTTCACCCCCGAGGGGGTCGACGGTGAGCGCTCGATCGTCGCCGGGCTCGCCGACGGTTCCGCTGACGAGGCCGACCTGGACGCCTACATCTTCGAGCTCCAGCAGGGCTTCCTCTGGCTGCGCCGACCGGACCTCGTCACCATCGCGGCGGTGCGGGGCCACGCCATCGGAGCCGGCTTCCAGCTGGCGCTCTCCTGCGACCTGCGCATCCTGGCCGACGACGCCCGGTTCTGCATGAAGGAGCCCGCCCTGGGGCTGGTGCCCGACCTCACCGGCACCAAGCCCCTGGTGGACATCGTGGGCGTGCACCGCGCCACCGAGATCTGCCTGACCGCCCGCAAGGTCGGCGCAGAGGAGGCCCGCGACCTCGGCCTGGCCACCCTGGTCGTCGGCGTCGACGAGCTCGACGGCGCCGTGGACGACGCCGTCGCCGCCCTGCTGGCCACCAACCCCGAGGCGGCCGTCGCCACCAAGGCCCTCCTCCAGGAGGCCGGGGACAACACGCTCGAGGAACAGTGCGCCGCCGAGCGCCGCGCCCAGGTGGGACGCCTGACCGCCCTGGCCAGAGCCATGGCAACGGGGGCCTGACCACGCACTGGGGACGGGATGGGGGAGACCGGTATCACCGGTGAAAAACCCCCATCCCGTCCCCGCTTCCGAATGATCTCTAGTACGCTGCTGCAAGCGGTCGTTGAATGCCGCGCGCATCCGAGCGCGCCGGGCCGCCAAGACGCGGAGAGCGTGTCGACGTCGTTCGACATCACTCTTGACCCGAAGAGCACACGAGCCCACACAGCCAGGGCCGCTTCCGCGTGTGATCAGGCGCGTTTGTGTGATTTCTTCGCTGGGTCCGCTGTGACCGTGTGGAGCCTTCCTCGAAACGCCGCCAAACGATGAGGAAGGTACACGTCACTTGACGACGGACACTGCCGTAATGCCCGCTTTCGACAGCCTGGGGCTTCCCAAGGACATCGTCGACGAGCTGGCCAAGAACGGTGTGACCACCCCGTTCCCGATCCAGGCCGCGACCATTCCCGACGCCATCGAGGGCCGCGACGTCCTCGGGTGCGGGCGCACCGGATCGGGCAAGACCCTGGCCTTCGGCCTGCCGGTCCTGATGCGCTGCGCCGAGCGCCGCGCCGCCGCCAACCGCCCCCGGGCCCTGATCCTGGTCCCCACCCGCGAGCTCGCGCACCAGGTGCGCGACGCCCTGCGCATCTACGCCCGCATCCTGGGCGTCAAGGTCGGCGACGTCGTCGGCGGCAGCTCCTACACCCGACAGATCAACGAGCTCCGGCGCGGTGTCGACCTGCTGGTCGCCACCCCGGGCCGTCTCACCGACCTCATCGACCAGGGCGCCTGCGACCTGGGCGACGTCGAGATCTCGGTGCTGGACGAGGCCGACCAGATGTGCGACATGGGCTTCATGCCGCAGGTCAGCGAGCTCCTCGACCAGGTGCGCCCCGACGGTCAGACCCTGCTGTTCTCCGCCACCCTCGACGGTGACGTGGACAAGCTGGTCCGCCGCTACATGAACGACCCGCGCACCCACTCCGTGGACCCGCCGGTCTCCCAGGTCACCACCATGGAGCACCACCTGCTCAAGGTGCTGCCCCGCGACAAGAACAAGATCGTCGCGCAGATCGCCGCCCGCGACGGCCGCACCATCCTGTTCGTGCGCAGCAAGTACCGCGCCGACACCATCAGCGAGCAGCTGATCGAGGCCGGTGTGCCCTGCGCCTCCCTGCACGGCGGAAAGACCCAGAGCGTGCGCACGCGCACCCTGGCCAAGTTCCGTGAGGGCAAGATCCAGGCCCTGGTCGCCACCGACGTCGCCGCTCGCGGCATCCACGTCGACGGCATCGACCTGGTCGTCAACATCGACCTGCCCACCGGGCACAAGGACTACCTGCACCGTGGCGGTCGTACCGCGCGCGCCGGTTCCTCCGGCGCCGTGGTCTCCCTGGTCGCTCCGAACCAGCGCCGCATGGCCCGCCGTCTGCTCAGCGACGCCGGCGTCGACGCCCAGCAGCACCTGGTCAACCCCGGCGACGAACTGCTCTCCGAGGTGACCGGAGCCAAGGAGCCCAGCTGGGAGCCGTGGATCGAGCCGCCGGAGCCCGTCCGTGAGCGTCGCGGCCGTGGCGGCCCCCGTCGCGGTGGTTACCGTGGCGGCGGCGGTGGCGGCTACCGCGGTGGCGGCGGCGGTGGTTACCGTGGCGGCGGCGGAGGCGGCTACCGCGGTGGCGACTCGCGCGGCGAGGGCGGCTACCGCGGAAACGACCGTGGCGAGGGCGGCGGCTACCGTGACCGCGACTCCCGCGGCGAGGGCGGCTACCGCGGCGACGGTGGTTACCGTGGCGAGGGTGGCGGCTACCGTGGCGGCGAACGCCGTGGCGAGGGTGGCGGCTACCGTGGCGGGGACTCCCGTGGGGGTTACCGCGGCGGCCCGCGTCGCAACGACCGCTACGACTCCGCTCCGCAGCGCTAGGCACCGAGCGGTACTGAAGCACCCGAGGCGGGTCCGACCACAGGTCGGGCCCGCCTCGTCATGGTTTACGGTCCTTTACCGCCCCTTCGCGTGTCCCAGGCCGCCGAAACCACCCCCGAAGTGGACAGTTGGCCGGAAAACCCCGACACCGAACGCGGGGCCGCACACCGCTCGAAGGGGAACGAGTGACCGTCCTCAACAACGCTCTGGTCGCCCTCAACGACTTCTTCTGGACCTTCTTCCTCATCCCGCTGCTGGTCATCCTGGCCGTCTACTTCACCGTGCGGTCCGGTTTCGTGCAGATCCGCCTCCTCCCGGAGATGTTCCGGGTCATGCGCAGCAGCCCGGGGACGGCACCCGACGGCGGCCGCGAGATCTCGGCGTTCCAGGCCTTCGCCCTCTCGGCGGCCTCGCGGGTGGGGACCGGCAACATCGTCGGCGTGACGCTGGCGATCATGCTGGGCGGTCCCGGGGCGGTGTTCTGGATGTGGCTGATGGCCGGGGTCCTGGGCGCCGCGTCGTTCGTTGAGTCCACTCTCGCCCAGCTGTACAAGGTGCGGACCAACACCGGCTTCCGCGGCGGTCCGGCGTACTACATGCTCTACGGGCTCGAACGACGCTGGATGGGTGTCCTGTTCGCGGTCATCATCACCATCACGTTCAGCCTGGTGTTCAACTCGGTGCAGGCCAACGGCATCACGGGGGCGATCGGCACCTCGGTGGGGGAGTTCGGTGTCCCCACCGGCCTGTGGATCGACGCGGTGATCGGTGTCGGGCTGGCCGCGCTGACCGGCGCGGTGATCTTCGGCGGGGTGCGGCGCATCGCCACGGTCGCCCAGGGGCTGGTTCCCCTGATGGCGATCCTCTACATCCTCCTCGGCGTGGCGGTGGTCATCGTCAACATCGACGAGGTCCCCGGGGTCTTCGGGAGCATCTTCGCGCACGCCTTCGGTCTGCGCGAGGTGGCCGCGGGTGGTGTGGGCACGGCGATCCTGTGGGGGATGCGGCGCGGCATGTTCTCCAATGAGGCGGGTCTGGGCTCGGCGCCCAACGCCGGTGCTACCGCCTCGGTCTCCCACCCCGCCAAGCAGGGCCTGGTCCAGACCCTGGGCGTGTACTTCGACACCTGGCTGGTCTGCTCGGTGACCGCGTTCATCGTGCTCCTGTTCAGCACCGAGTTCGCACCCGGCCAGGAGCCGATCGTGGTCGCCCAGATGGCGCTCCAGAGTTCGCTCGGCGGCTGGGCGATCCACGCCCTCACCGTGATCCTGTTCCTCCTGGCCTGGACCTCGCTGCTGGGCAACTACTACTACGGTGAGTCCAACCTCCAGTTCCTTGACGCCAACGACAAGCACCTGACCTACTTCCGGGGCGCCGTCCTGGCCTCCATCTTCATCGGCTGCGTCGCCCCGCTGACCCTGGTGTGGAACCTCGCGGACATCGCCATGGGGGTCATGGCCACCGTGAACCTGCTGGCCATCGCCCCGCTGTCCACGATCGCCTTCCGCCTGCTGGGCGACTACAGCCGTCAGCTGCGCAACGGACTGGACCCGCAGTTCACCCTGGCCAAGATGCCGGACCTGAAGAACGTGCACTGCTGGGGTGACGCCTCCGGGCCTCTGCCCGAGGAGGTCGAGAGGTCCGGCGGCGTCGCGCCGAGTGACGCCGTGCCGCAGGAGGAGCCGGGTGCCGTCGACGGCGGTGAGGGCATGCACGGCCCCGACTGGGAGCACGATGGTGAACACCAGGACGAGGGTGAGCACCCGGACGACGGCCCGCACCCGGACGGTGGCGAGGCCCCTGAGGACGGCCGCGGCCCGGAGCGGGATGACTAGGGCCTGTTTTTCTGGATGCTTTCGCTCGTGTCGGCGGAGCCGACATCGATGCGAGAGGCCGTCTCCCCTGCTGTGCGCTGCTTCGCAAGCTCCGCGGCCTCGCACAGCGGGGGCCCGGCAATCTCTCGCCAGACGATGAGCGGGGTCAGCCTGGGCTGGCTGTCCGAGTGATATCGGCGCAGCGAGCGGCCGCCCGGTGGTAACGCGAGGACACCGCGCCGCAGGCGTCCGTTGAGGGTGCTGGGGGCGACGGGTGGGAGGAATGATCCGAAAGACAGGGCCTGAGTGTGGGAACCGCCCAACACCCCGACCCGCCAAGGGCCGACCCGATCAACGGATCGGCCCTCGGCCCGTGCGCCGGGGACGGGGTCAGGAGCCGGACGGCTGGGCGCGCGGTCCGCCCGGGACGGAGGCGAGGTCGGATCCCCGTGTCTCCCGTGCGAAGACCACCGCGACCACGGTGACGACCCCCACCCCGGCCACGTACGCCGAGATCGGCAGGCTGGTGCCGAAGGTCGCCAGGAGCGCCGTCGCGATGAGCGGGGCCAGCCCGCCCGCCACGATCGACGCCAGCTGATACCCGATGGAGGCGCCCGAGTACCGGACCCGCGTGCTGAACAGCTCGGAGAAGAAGGCCGCCTGCGGGCCGTACATGGCGCCGTGCAGGAACAGTCCCACGGTGGCGGCCAGGGTCACCGACCAGAAGGTGCCGACGTCGATGAGCGGGAAGAACGCGAAACTCCACGCGGAGACCCCCAGCGCGCCGAAGGCGATCACGGGTCGGCGCCCGACGACGTCGGACAGGGCGCCCCACATGGGGATCGTCACCAGGTGGACGGCCGAGGCGACGAGCACGGCGTTCAGGACCGCGTCGTTGCTCAGCCCGGCCTGCTGGGTGGCGTAGACGAGGATGAACGCGGTGACCACGTAGTACGACACGTTCTCGGCCATGCGCACGCCCATGGCCACGAGGGTCTCGCGCCAGTGGTGGCGGAGCACGTCCAGGATGGGCGCCCGCTCGGTGGTCCGGTCGTTGGCGGCCTTGCGGGAGGCCTCCTGGAAGACCTGGGACTCGGTCACCGCCAGCCGGATCCACAGGCCGATGAACACCAGGACCCCCGACAACAGGAACGGCACGCGCCAGCCCCAGTCGAGGAAGGTCTGGTCGGTCATCACGACGGCCAGGACCGCCAGCACGGCCGTGGCCAGGAGGTTGCCGCAGGGCACCCCGGCCTGCGGCCATGAGGTCCAAAAGCCCCGGTTGCGGGCCTTGCCGTGTTCGGCGACGAGCAGCACGGCCCCGCCCCACTCGCCGCCCAGTGCGAACCCCTGCACCACGCGCAGGAGGGTGAGCAGCAGGGGAGCGGCCACCCCGACGGCGGCGTAGGTGGGCAGCAGGCCGATGGCGAAGGTGGCGCCGCCCATGAGGAGCAGACTCAGGACGAGCAGTTGTTTGCGACCGATCCGGTCGCCGAAGTGGCCGAAGACCAGTCCGCCCAGGGGGCGGGCGACGAAGCCCACCGCGTAGGTGGTGAAGGCCAGCATGGTGCCGACCAGGGGGTCGGACTCGGGAAAGAAGACGTGGTTGAACACCAGGGCGGCGGCCGCCCCGTAGAGGAAGAAGTCGTACCACTCGATGGTGGTGCCGATGAGGCTGGCCGTGACGACGCGGTGGAAGGGCGTCTTCGGAGCGTCTCCGCCCCCGGGGGACGATGTCGTTCTCGGTTCCATGCCCGCACACGCTAGGGACCGGGGAGACCGCTGCCTATGGGGGTTGTCCGCACACTTGAGCGCCCCGCCATGTGTGGACCCACCCTGGTCGTCCACAGGCCAATCGGCGGATGTACAAACGAAAATCATTTTCGGTTACCATTCGGGGAGTTCCCAATCGAACCCCACGGAGTGCCCCCGTGTCCGAACGGACCACATCGGAGCGCGACGCCACGCCCGATCCCACCAGCTCACTCGGCGACTCGATCGCCCGCGACTGGAACGACCACGGCGACGAACTGCCCCCCGCCGACTGGGGGAGGCGCACCGGCTCGCGCCGCACCGGAACGGTCTGGCTGTTCGCCCTCTTCATCACCGCCATGGCGATGGCCCACGCCTGGCTCACGGACGAACTGACCAGCCAGGCCTTCCTGGCCTGGGCGACCATCTTCACGGCGATCAGCTTCCAGGCGATGCCCTTCCTGGTCTTCGGGGTGGCCCTGTCCGCCGCGCTCATCGCGTTCGTGCCCACCTCGGCCTACCAGAAGTTCATCCCGAGCAAGCCGGGGCGGGCGGTCCCCGTGGCAGGCGCCTCCGGGGCGCTCCTGCCCGGGTGCGAGTGCGCCTCCGTGCCCATCGCCGGGAGCCTCATCAAGCGCGGGGTCGCTCCGGCGGCGGCGCTGACCTTCCTGCTCGCGGCGCCGTCCATCAACCCCATCGTCATGATCGCCACCGCCGTGGCCTTCGCGGGGCAGCCGGAGATGATCCTGGCCCGCTTCGTGGCCTCGCTCCTGGCCTCGGTGGTCATCGGCTGGATCTGGGTGCGCTTCGGCAAGGCCGACTGGCTGCGCCTGCCCTCGCGGACCCACGCCCCCGGCGCCTCCAAGTGGCAGGTCTTCCGGGAGTCGATGCTGCACGACATGATGCACGCGGGCGGCTACCTGGTGGTCGGCGCGCTCGCGGCCGCCACACTCAACGTCATGGTGCCGCGAGAGTGGCTGCTGGCCGTGGCCGAGGCGCCGATCATCTCGGTGCTGGTGCTCGCCCTGCTGGCCATCCTGCTCTCGATCTGCTCGGAGGCCGACGCCTTCGTGGCGGTCAGCCTCACCGACTTCTCGCCCACCGCCAAGCTCGCGTTCATGGTCATCGGGCCGATCGTGGACCTCAAACTGATCGCGATGCAGGCCGGGGTGTTCGGCTGGCGCTTCGTCGTCCGGTTCGCCCCCATCTGCCTGGTGGTCGGCCTGCTCAGTACCTTCCTGATCGGAGCCATCCTCCTGTGAACCGGATCGCCCAGGGGCTCACGCTCGTCCTGCTCGGTGCCGCCGCGCTGACCAGCACCGTCCCCACCAACCTGTACCTGAACTGGGTCAAGGCGGGTTTCGGCCCGTTCCTGATCGCCGCCGGAGTGGTCATGGTGCTGCTCGGCGTCCTGATCATCGTCGCCGAACTGCGCGGCGAGAGCCACGCTCTGGACGAGGAGGACGCGGTTCCCGAGGACGCCGTGACGACCGCGTCGTCAGACGGCTCCGCGCCCCGCTCGGAACTCGACCACGCCACGGCCGAGTACGGCAGCGGCGGCGGGGACGGCCACGGGCACGACCACTCCGTCGCCCCCCGCGTGGCCTGGCTGCTCCTGCTTCCCGTGATCGCGGTGTTCGTCATCGCGCCGCCCGCACTCGGCTCCTACACGGTGGAGAGCACCGGCGGTTCCAGCGGCCCGCCTCCGCGCGACGAGCGCGCCCCCTCCCGGTTCACCGACGAACTGAGCCAGGCCGGCCCCGCAGACGTGGTCCCGCTCGACATCCAGCAGTTCGTCATGCGGGCCTGGATCGACGAGGAGCGCGAGCTGTCCGGCCGCGAGGTCGAGCTCACCGGGTTCGCCGTGCCCGCGCAGGACGGTGACGACTGGTACCTGGCCCGACTCCAGATGGCCTGCTGCGCCGCCGACGCGGTGGTCAACAAGATCCTCATCACCGACCACCCCGCGCCGGAGGCCGACACCTGGTGGACGGTGCGCGGTACCTGGGTGGAACCGGAGGGGGACCTGTACGACGTCTCCGAGCACGAGATCACGACCACCTCGGTCGAGGAGGTCACCAACCCGCCGGACCCGTACGAGTAGTCCGCCGGACCGCCCCGCGAGCGCCCCGGCTCGCGGGGCGACACGCGGTAACGGACGAAACCACCCGAACCAGGATCTCGTACCCGTTCGTGCGTTTCGGTCGCCACACCGGAGATCATTCAAGGGTTTCCTATTGCGCTGAGTAACAATGGGTGGGTGGCAGATCGGCACGAACGCCCCCGGAGATCCTGGGGCGCACTACGTCCACGAAGCATCCGAGCCCGGGTCACGCTCGGCGCCGTCGTCATTCTCTCCCTGGTCATCTGTATCCTTCTCAGCGCCTCCGTGCTGCTCGTGCGTGAAGTCACCCTGAGCGAACTCCGGGACCGGGCCGCCGAGGGTGCTAGGCACGTGGCCGACCACATCATGACGGAACGTTACGACGGTCCGATCCCGGCGTCCGAACCCATCCTTCGCTTCCAGGTGATCGACTGGGAGACCGACGAGGTCCTGGCCTCCAGCGTGGCCCTGAGCGGGCTACCGCCCCTGAACGAAAACGACCCCGACCCCGGCGACTTCAGGGTGGACGACTACGTCTGCGACGTCATCCCCGAGGACCCGACGGGGGACTGCTTCCAGGTCGTCGCGTACGTGGTCGACGGCTCCGCCTACGGCGACAACGTCATGGCGCTCGCCGCCACCCGCACCCCGCTGATCCTGGGCGACAGGGTCCTGGAACTCGTCCTGCTGGGCGCCTCGGCCCTGCTGATCTTCGGCTCGGGGTTCGTCATCTGGTACGGCGTCGGACGGGCCCTGCGCCCGGTCTCGCTGATCAGCGACGAGATGGAACTCATCTCCGTCGGCGACCTGCACCGCAGGCTCCCCCTGCCCAAGAGCGACGACGAGATCGCCCACCTGGCGCGTACCGCCAACGCCAGCCTGGCCCGGTTGGAGGAGGCGGTCACCCGGCAGCGCCGGTTCGTCTCCGACGCCTCCCACGAACTGCGCAACCCCATCGCGGGCATGCGCACCAAACTGGAGGTCGAGCTCTCCGACCCCGATCCCGACCAGCGCGCCCGGGAGCGTCTGCTGACCGGACTGCTCTCCGACACCGAGCGGCTGGAGAACATCGTCGGTGACCTCCTGGAGATGGCCCGGCTGGACACCGCCCTGGAGATGAAGCACGATCCGGTCGACCTCTCGGCGATGGTCCGCCAGGAGTTCTCCGACCAACCCAACCCGCCCCAGCTGCACGTGCACGCCTCGGAACCGGTGTACGCGAGGGTCAACCGGCTGCGCGTCGTACGGGTGCTGACCAACCTCGTCGCCAACGCCGAACGCCACGCCACCAGCCGGATCGACGTCATCGTGCAGCACCACGAGGGAGCGGCCGTGGTCGAGGTGCACGACGACGGCTCGGGCATCCCGGTCAAGGACCGCGAGCGGGTCTTCGAACGCTTCGCCCGGCTCTCGGAGTCGAGGGAACGCGATCCGGGCGGCAGCGGCCTGGGCCTGGCCATCTCACGGGAGATCGCGCGTGCCCACGGCGGCACCCTGACCGCCGGTCACAGTGACCTCCTGGGCGGGGCCGTGTTCACCCTCCGCCTACCCGACCCACCGGAGGGGAGCCAGTGAGAGCCAGGAAGCGCGCACCCGAGAAGAGCCCCGAGGAGCCGGAGCGTCAGCCGGTGGTCGAGGAGACGCGGCGTCCCAACTACTTCCTGCTCGGCTTCGTCGGAGCCCTCGGGGTGCTCAGCGCCTGGTTGCTCGTGCAGGCCCTCACCAGTGCCCGGGCGGTGTTCGTCTACATCCTGGTCGCGCTCTTCCTGGCGATCGGCCTCAACCCCGCCATCGAGTCCCTGCGGCGGTTGCGGATGCCCCGCTGGGCCGCGATCCTCTCGGTCTGCCTGGCGCTGGTGGCCTTCCTCGTCGTGTTCGTCTGGGCGATCGTGCCACCCCTGACCACGCAGGTCAGCGGCTTCGCCACGTCCCTGCCGTCATCCCTGGACCAGCTCCAGCACTCGGCGTTCTTCCGTGACCTGGACCGGCGCTACGACGTGATCGGACGGATCGAGGGCGTCGTCACGGCCGGCGACTTCGGCCAGCAGGTCTTCGGTGGACTGGTGGGCGTGGGGCAGGTGGTGTTCAACTCACTGTTCGCCACCTTCACCGTCCTCATCCTCACGCTCTTCTTCATGGCCTCGCTGCCCGGAATCCTGGATGTCTCGTACCGGTTCGTGCCCCGCTCGCGCCGGGCCGGCGTCAAGGAGATCGGCGACGAGATCGTCCAGCGCATCGGCGCGTTCATAGCCGGACAGCTGGTGGTCGCGGCCCTCGGCGGTGTGGTGGCCTTCCTGTTCCTGTGGCTGACCGGCTCCGCGTACGCGCTCACCCTGGCCCTGGTGGTCGCGGTGACCGCGCTGATCCCGCTGATCGGCACCACCATCGGCGCGGTGGTGGCGTCGCTGGCCGTGGCCATCGGCGACCCCTGGATGGGCCTGGTCACGCTGGTGTTCTTCCTCATCTACCAGCAGATCGAGAGCTACGTCATCGCCCCGAGGGTCATGCGGCACGCGGTGGACGTGGTGCCCACGGTCAACATCACGGCCGCGCTGCTCGGCGGTGCCCTGCTCGGACTGGTGGGCGCGCTGTTGGCCATCCCGACGGCGGCGGCGCTCACCCTGGTGCTGAAGAAGGTGGTCTTCCCCCGCCTGGAAGAGCGCTGAGCTGCCCCCCGCAAGGCCCTAACCTGGGACGAATGGGGTATGGGTGGGGTCGGGCCTGGCGCGTGGCGCTGCTCGCGGGATGGGTCGCGCTGCTGGCGTGGGCGGTCCTGCACGGACCCGACCTGGAGACCGTGCGGGCGTGGACCGCGGACGCCGGACTCCGGGGCGCCGTGGTCTACCTGGCCGCCTACGTCCTGGCCGTGCAGGCGCTCGTGCCGCGTCCGGCGCTGAACATCGCCGGGGGACTGCTGTTCGGCCTGGCGGCGGGGGTGCTGCTGGCCCTGGCCGGGGGAGTGCTGGCCGCGGTCGTCCAGTTCGCGGTGGCCCGCCACGTGGCCGGGGACGCGCTGTCCCGTCGTCTCCCGGAAAGGGTGCGGAACCAGCTGGAGGGCCTGGTCGGGTGGCGGGCGCTCATGGCCGTCGTGCAGCTACGACTCATCCCGGTGATCCCCTACCAGATGGTCAACTACGGTTTCGGGCTGACCGGCCTGCGGGCCGCGCCCTTCGCCGTGGGAACCGCCCTGGGGTCCCTGCCGGCCACGGCCGCGATGGTTCTGGTCGGCACGGGCGGGTCCGACCTCGGGTTGCCGGTGGCGGTGGCCACGGGAGCGGCCGCCGCGCTCCTCGCGCTGGTCTGGTGGCTGCGTTCGCGCCGTCGCCGAGCGCGGGAACCGGAGCGCCGGGCGCGGACCTGATGGTGTGGTCCGCGCCCGCCCTGCACCGGCTCAGCCGAACAGGGCCACCTCGTCCGGTGCGGGACGATCCAGCTCGAAGGGGAGGATCTCCCCGCCGTCGCTGTCAGTGACACGTGGTTCCTGGAGGACCTCCGGTTCCTCCCCGGCCCGGTTGCGCACCACCATCACACCGGAGTAGCCGCTGTGGTCCTCCTCGGTGGCGACGAAGGGCACCAGGCCGGGGCCGCTCCACTCCCGTGAGTTGAGGGTCTGGAGCAGCCGCTCGCGGTCCAGGTCCGGTCCGACCTCCATGAGGAGCTGGGCGAACAGGGTCGCCTGCACCATGCCGTACACGGTGGTGTCGGTGAAGGGGGCGCCCTCGTTGTACTCCTCGTGGATCTCCCGGTAGAAAGCGGTCCAGGGGTCGTCCTCCTGGGCGGCCATCGGGAGGAACGCGGTGATGATGAGGCCGTCGGTGAGGGTCTCGGGCGGGACGTCCTCGGCGGGGGTGCCCTCCGCGTACTCCTCGACGAGCTGGGAGATGGTCTCCACGTCGCCGCCGAAGCTGGGCGCCACCCACTGCGGTTCGTAGCCGATCTCCTGGGCCTCGAGGATGGCCAGGCCGAGGAAGGCGGGGATGCAGTAGCAGACCGCGACGTCGGCGTCGGCCGCCTTCAGCTCGGCCACCTGGCCGTCCAGTTCCGGGACGCCCGGGTCGTAGGACTCCCAGGCGACGATGTCGTCGATGAGGTACTGCTCGATCCCCGAGTGGGAGGCGGGTCCGACGTCGTCGTTCTGGTAGAGCAGACCGACGTCGTCACCGGAGAGGTTCTCCGCGATGTAGGCGCCCTGGACCTTGGCCTCCTTGGAGTAGTCCACCTGGAAGCCGTAGCTGTGGGGGTACTCCTCGGGCTGGTCCCAGGCGAGCGCGCCGGAGGAGACGAAGAGGTCCGGAACGCCCTCGTCGTTCAGCTCCTCGATGACCGACTCGTGGGTGGGGGTGCCCAGTCCGCCGAGCATCGCGAAGATCCCGTCGTCGTCGACCAGGGAGCGCGTGACGTCCATGGTCCGCGCCGGGTCGAAGCCGTCGTCCTCGACCCGGTAGTCGATCTTCCGTCCGTGGATGCCGCCGTTGTCGTTGATGTGGTCGAAGACGGCGCCCGCCCCGGCGGAGACGTGCGCGAACCCCGGGGAGGCCGGTCCGGTCAGCGGCTGGTGGGTCCCTATGACGACGCTGTCGTCGGTGACCCCCGGCGTGGTGGCGGGGGAGGTCTCCAGGTCGGCTGACTCGGGGCCCGCGCAGGAGGCGGCGAGTACCGTGACGGCGAGCGCCGCCGCGGCTGTTCCCAGTGTTCGCATGGTGGCTTCCTGAACTCGGTCGTGCCTTCTCGGCTGGGCCCGGTGGCCCGTGGGGGAAAGCGGCTTCGTGCTCGGGAGAGGGAGAGGAGGCGACGGTGCCTACTCGCCAGTACGTTACCGGCTGGTAAACATCATACGAACGGGCCTCGCGCCCGCAACCACGGGTGGCCCCAAGGGGGTCGGTGAACGGCTCGGCCCGGAGCGTCGCAGGCCACGGCGGGTCGTCTGCGTCCGGTGGACGTGTCGGTGCGTCGGTGTGGGGTGCTTCGGTCAGGAGCGGACGGGGCGCGCGGCCGGGCGGCCACGCTCGGAGGGGGTCCGGTCCAGGAGTTCGCGGGCGAGCCTGGCGACACGGTCCGAGGCCTGGTCCACCGGGCTGTCGCGTCGCCAGACCAGCAGGTGGCGCAGCTGTATCGGAGCGCCCTCCAACTGCCGCACCACCACACCGCGCCCCGACTCGAAGTCCGCCTGGCACGGCGCGATCGCCCGGCGATCCGCGATGAGGTCGCGGATCTCCGACCTCTCGTAGAGCCGGTACGGGACCTGGGGGCTGAACCCCGCCCGCTGGCAGGCCAGGTAGAAGCACTCCGGCCACCCGGTGCCGTCCGGCGGCGTCAGCGCCCACGGACACTCGGCCAGGTCCTCCAGCCGGATGTGGGTCTCCCGCGCCAACGGGTGCTCCGACCACAGCGCCACGTGCAGGGGGTCCACCGCGAGCATCGCCCAGGCCAGGGGGCCATCGGTCGGAAGGTCGCGGTCCACGTAGTCGATGGTGGTCCCCAGGTCCAGCCGCCCGGCCCGCACCAGGTCGGTGACCAGCTTGGGTGAGTACTCGGTGCGCACGTGCACCGGAACGTTGGGGAACACCTCCGGCAGCCTTGCCGACAGCTCCACGGTGAGCGGCCCGACCCCGCCCACGCGCAACGTGCTCGGGGAGGCGCCGCGCGCCGTGATGTCGTGCAGCAGGTCGTCCATTGACAACAGGACCGCGCGCGCCCGGACCAGGACGAACTCGCCGAGTTCGGTCGGCCGAACCCCCGAACGTCCCCGGTGGAAGAGGGGGCCGCCCACTTCGCGCTCGATCCTCTGCAACTGGGTCGTCAGCGCGGGCTGGGACGTGGACAGCGCGGCGGCCGCCTTCGTCACGCTGCCGGTGTCGGCCAGGAGACAGATCGTTCGCAGGTGGCGGAGTTCGAGGTCCATGCGTGGAATCTAAGGCGCCGGGTGCCTCTGTGTACAGGCGTCGTGGGCAGAACGGACGAGTCGCACATCCTGTGCGGTGTTCCGGTCCCTTCGAGCCCTTCCGTCCAGGGTTGACCGGTCCGGTGGCACCTGGGTTCCGTCCGGCGTGGTTCGTTGGGATATGGTGCCGTGCGTCACCATATAGTTGGATGACCTACTACTTCGTGGGGAACCCGCGAAGCCGGTCGGTCCGAGGCGCGCCTGGGGCGCCCAACCGTGGGAGAGTTCATGGCGGTCGAACGCACGCTGCACACACCCGAGGCCGAACAGCTCCTGGAGCTGACCGGGGAGATCGTGGACAAGGAGATCGCCCCGCGCGCGGCCGAGGACGAGGAGGGCTCCGTCTTCCCGCGCGACGCCTTCACCACCCTGGGGCGGGCCGGGCTGCTCGGGCTCCCGTACCCGGGGGAGTACGGCGGCGGCGACCAGCCCTATGAGGTCTACCTCCAGGTGGTGGAGGAACTCGCCCGGGGCTGGCTCGCGGTCGGCCTGGGAGTCAGTGTCCACACGCTCTCCTGCTACCCGCTCGCCACCTTCGGCAGCGCCGAGCAGAAGGCCGCTCACCTGCCCGCCATGGTCGGCGGCGAACTCCTGGGCGCCTACTGCCTCTCCGAGACCTCCTCCGGCTCGGACGCCGCCGCCCTGACCACCCGCGCCGATCGCGCCCCGGACGGCTACCGGGTCAACGGCGCGAAGGCGTGGATCACCCACGGCGGCCAGGCCGACTACTACGCGCTCTTCGCCCGCACCGGCGCCCCGGACTCGGGCGCGCGCGGGATCAGCTGCTTCCACGTCCCGGCGGACACCTCCGGACTCGGATCGGCCACGCCCGAACACAAGATGGGCATGCGCTCCTCTCCCACCGCCGGGGTGACCTTCGACGACGTCGATCTCGGCGCCGACGCGCTGGTGGGGGAGGAGGGGCGCGGCTTCGGGATCGCCCTGTCCGCCCTCGACTCCGGCCGTCTGGGCATCGCCGCGTGCGCCGTGGGCGTGGCCCAGGCGGCGCTGGACGCCGCGGTCACCTACTCCCGGGAGCGCCGCCAGTTCGGTGGCGCCATCGGCGACTTCCAGGGGATCGGCTTCATGCTGGCCGACATGGCCACGCAGATCGCCGCCTCCCGCGAGCTCTACCTGTCCGCCGCCCGCCTGCGCGACGCCGGACGCCCGTTCGGCAAACAGGCCGCCATGGCCAAGCTCATGGCCACCGACACCGCAATGAAGGTCACCACCGACGCCGTCCAGGTCTTCGGCGGCTACGGGTACACGCGGGACTTCCCGGTCGAGCGCTACATGCGCGAGGCCAAGGTCCTCCAGATCGTGGAGGGCACCAACCAGGTGCAGCGCATGGTGATCAGCCGCCACCTCGCCAAGGAGGCGTAGGGGGCCGCGGGGCGCCCGGCGGCGTCCGGGGCCGGGCCTACCCGCGCAGGAGTTCGGCGGTGCGCTCGGCAGGGTGCACCGTCAGCCTCACCGCGCGATCGGTCAGCACGGCCAGCGCCGACCGGTACTCGGGCCCCCGATCCAGGTCCGAGAGCCAGGCGGACTCGGGGCCGCCTCCGCCCTCCCAGGCCAGCAGGCGCGCCTCGGTGTCCGGCGGGCTGACCGTCACCCTGCGCAGTCCGCCCGACAGCCCCAGTCCGGTCGCCTTGAGCAGGGCCTCCTTGCGCGCCCAGTAGCCGAAGAACGCCCCCGTCCTGGCCTCCTCCGACAGCGCGTCCCAAGCCGGACGTTCGCCGTCGGACAGCGAGTACCCGGCGAGCCCGGCCAGGTCTCGGCTCTCGGAGATCCGCTCCACGTCCACGCCGACCGGCACCTCCCGGGCCAGGGCCAGGGCCACCCACTCGCCGGAGTGGCTGACGGAGATCTCCCACCCCCGGGCCGCACCCGAGGGCACGGGCTTGCCGTGCGGGCCCCGCTCACCGGCCCGGTCCTCCTCCGCGCCGGTCCGGGACTTGTCCTCGCAGGAGCGGCAGCGCAGGTCGAAGGTCACCGTCTCCGGCGCGCAACCCGCCCTGTCCGCCAGCACCAGGCGCGACAGGGCGCGGCCCAGCAGGTGGCGGTCGCGGTCCGCCTGGAGACGGAACCGCGACTGGCGTTCGAGTTCGGATCTGTCCAGCAGACGCAGCAGGCGTTCACTCGCGGCGGAGGTGTGGGCCCACCACACCGTGGAGTCGAGGGGCGCGGAGCTGAGGGTCATATCTCCCATTGTCGCTGATCTTCCGGGTGATCCGTGGTGTGAGCCGAACCCAAACGGGGCATTCGGTAGGTGGCAGGTCAGCCCGCCCCCTTGGAGGCTCAGATGTCTGTCGTCATGCTGCTCGGCGCCGGAGCGCTCGTCGGCCTCGTCACGCTCACCGTGCTCTTCATGGTGACCCTCCTTTCCGACAGGCCGGAGAGCGAGGCACAACCCACCAGGGACCGGTCCGTACTCTAGGGAGGCGCGGTCCCCCGCCGTGCGCCTCGACCAGCACGGAAGGACGGGCCCGTACCCATGACCGAGGAGAGCCGACCGGCCTTCGCCGCCGAGCGCCGGGAGCGCATCCTGGAACTGGTGCGGGCCAACGGCAGCATGTCCCTGCGCGACATCGCCGCCAAGGTGCGCGCCTCGGAGGTCACGGTCCGCCGTGACGTGCGCGCCATGGAGGCCGAGGGCCTGCTCGACCGCCGCAGGGGTGGCGCCGCGCTGCCCGGCAGGATCGGGCACGAACAGAGCTACACGGGCAAGAGCGGCCAGTGCGCGGCGGAGAAGGCCGCCATCGCCACGGTCGCCGCCCGCCTGGTCCGACCCGGCGACGCCATCACCATCGGCCCCGGCAGCACCGCCGAGGCCCTCGCCCGGGCCCTCCTGGGGCACGGGGACCTCACCGTGGTCACCAACTCACTTCGGGTCGCCGACGTCCTGGCCGGGGCCGCCGGGGTCGAGGTCGTGATGACCGGGGGCACCCTCCACGCGCCCATGCGGGCCCTGGTCGGGGCGGCGGCCGAGGAGTCCCTGGCGGGACTGCGGGTCAACCGCGCGTTCCTGTCCGGCAACGGGGTCAGCGCCGACCGTGGTCTGAGCACCCCCAACCCCGCCGTGGCCAGTGTCGACCGGGCCCTGTCCGCGTGCGCGGAGGAGACCATCGTCCTGGCCGACCACACCAAGGTCGGCGCGGACACCATGGTGACCACCGTCGCCCCCGAGGAGATCGCCCACCTGGTCACCGACAGCAGCGCCGACCCCGAGGTGCTGATGACCCTGGAGGAGACCGGGGCCCTGGTCCACGTCACCGTGGTGGCCGACGAACGCGGCCAGTGACCGTCGCGGGAGAGCGTGCGCGCCCCCTTCGGGACGGATGGAGCGCGTACCGCGGCGTCCGCACCTATTGTGTGGTGAACGTCCAGTGCGTGATCCTGGACGCGCCCCGCCCTCGTCAGTAACGACGTCCGCCCTCCCAGGAGCCGCCGCGCATGTCCACCCATCCGTCGCACCCGGAGCCCGTCCCGACCGCGTCGGCGCGGATCACCCCCGAGCCGGTCGCGCTGCCCGAACCCTGGCGCAGCTCCGCCCTGACGGTGGTCGTGCCCACCTACGACGAGGCCGGGAACCTGCCGGTCCTGGTGGCTCAGCTCATGGCGTTGGACCTGCCGCGGCTGCGGGTCGTCGTCGTGGACGACAACTCGCCGGACGGGACCGGTGAGGTCGCCGACAAGCTCGCGCTGGAACTCGGCGGACGGCTGTCCGTGGTGCACCGCACGCGCAAGGACGGCCTGGGCCGCGCCTACGTGGAGGGCATGACCCGCGCGCTGGTGGACGGCGCCGACTACGTCGTGCAGATGGACGCCGACCTCAGCCATCCGGTGGGCTACGTCCCCCAACTCCTGGGCACCCTGCACTCCACCAACGCCGGGGTGGTCATCGGCAGCCGCTACGTGCCCGGTGGGAGCCTCTCCGAGGCGTGGGGGCTGCGCCGCCGCCTGCTCAGCGGCTGGGCCAACTCCTACGTCAGGCGGGTGCTGTCCATCCCCGTCCAGGACGTCACCGCCGGTTTCAAGGTCTGGCGGGCCTCCGCCCTGGAGGTCCTGGACCTGGCCAGTATCGAGAGCACCGGCTACGCCTTCCAGGTCGAGATGCACTACCGGGCCTTCCGGCGCGGCCAGAAGATCATGGAGATCCCCATCCACTTCGAGGACCGGGTGGTCGGGCAGAGCAAACTCGACGGCGCGGTCGCTCTGGAAGCGGCGCTGCGGCCGTTGAGGCTGCGCCGCGCGGAGAACGCCAGGCGCTGACGCCGGCCGTGTCCCCCTTCACCGATCAGCGCCGAACTGCGATCATGCGGGTGACTGGACGGTGAGCAAGGGGGACCACATGTCCGAACAGCCCTACGACGTGGACGCCGACATGGGGGAGGACCCCCAGGAGAGCGAGATCGCCGAGGCCGAGAGCCGACAGAACCCGGACGCACCCGTGTACGGGTACACCTTCGAGGACGAGAGCGAAGCCACCGAGCGCGGCATCGACGAGGGTGTCCGGGAGGAACGCGACGACGTCATCCCGAGGGAGGACTTCGACCTCGACGAACCCGGTGCGGAGTCCGAGGCCGTCCGCGAGGTGGACGAGCCCGACGAGGCCTGAATCCGAACGGGGCCCCGGGAAGCCGACAGTGCTTCCCGGGGCCCCGCACGTGTTGCAGGGCTGTCCGCCGGGGAACCGTCGACGTCTGATCTTTCGAGACCGACCCCCCGACCGCTGCCCGCCCCCACCAGGGGATTCGGTGTCGTCGTCCCCTCGCCGCGAAGAGAGTTGTCCACAGGGTCGCGGGGGACGTGTGATCTTCGAGGTCAATACGGGGAAGAACTTTGGTAAGGAGGCGGACACCGTGACCGAACAGCCCTACGAAGTGGACTTGGACCTGGGAGACGACCCGCAGGCGACCGAGGTCGCCCAACGAGAACGGGTCCTGGATCCCGACCACAACATCCTCAGCTACGACTTCGAGGACGACGACAGCCGAGGCAGCCTCGGGATCACCGAGGGCGTGCGTGCCGAACACCTGGGCGCCATCCCCAGACAGCGCTGGGGCGAGGGCCTCAGCGCGGAGGAGGCCGCGCTGAGCGTGGTCTCGGACCCCAACGCCGTCAACGACCTGCCCTTGGAGGGATACGAGCGCTGACCGTGCTCAGCCGCGCCCGTGCTCGGATCGGTCCCCCGCGGTCGACCCCGGGCAGGAGCGCATCGGAGGCCCGGACACGCCGCAGAAGCGCAGCGGCTGGTCCTCGCCGAGCGCCTCCACCGCGGTGCTCTCCTCGGGGAGCGACCCCCGGTCGGCGGCCTCGGAGGCCTCGGGCATCCGCCCGCGCGGCAGCACCAGGGCGCACAGCGAAGCCAGAACGCACAGACCGGCCAGGATCAGCATGGCGGTGCCGAACCCCGCCGCGAGCGCCGTCGAGTCCCCCTGCGCCTCCGGACCCTCACCACCCGAACCGCCGATCCCCGCCAGGACCGGCACCGCCGCCACACCGATCAGCTGCGCGCCCCTCGCGAACGTGTTGTTCACCCCCGACGCCAGCCCCGCGTGCCGTTCCGTCACCGAGGCGAGCACCGTCGCGGTCAGCGGTGCCACGGTCGTGGACAGACCCAGGGCCACCAGCAGGACCCCCGGCAGCACCCCGGTCAGGTAGGGGGCCTCCTCCTGGAGCAGGGACAACACCACGAAACCGGCGGCCAGCAGCAGCGGACCGACCACCAGCTGGATCCTGGGCCCGATCCGGGCGGCGAGCTTGCCCGAGCGCGCCGACAACAACAGCATCAGCACGGTGATCGGCAACGACGCGGCTCCGGCGGCGACCGGGGAGTACCCCGCCACCTCCTGGAGGTAGATCACCATCAGGAAGAGCAGGGGCCCCAGGGAACCGTAGATCAGCACCGTGGCCCCGTTGGTCACGCTGAACGGCAACGACCGGAAGATACCCAGCGGCAGCATGGGGAAGGGCTTGCGAGCCTCCGTGAACAGGAACGCGGCCAACGCCGCCACACCCACGGCCGCACCCGTCCACACCGCCGGGGTGGAGCCCACCGCACCCCACTGGATCAGCGTGTAGGTGATCCCGGCCAGCGCCACCACCCCCAAAAGCGCACCGCTGTAGTCCAGACGTCCCGTGGCGGTGGAGTCCCGGGACTCCGGCACACGGAACCAGGCGATCAGCAGCACCACGACGGCGATCGGCAGGTTGATGAGGAAGATCAGGCGCCAGTCGCCGATCTGCACCAGCCAGCCGCCCACGAAGGGACCCACCGCCGCGGCCACACCCGTCAGACCCGACCACGCGCCGATCGCCCGCGCCCGGTCGTTCTCACGGAACCCCGCCTGGAGGATGGCCAGGCTTCCCGGGGTCAGCAGCGCACCGCCCACCCCCTGGATCACCCGCCCGGCGACCAGCCACTCCAGGGACGGTGCGAACGTGCACAGCGCCGAGGCGAGAGCGAAGACCCCCACTCCCACCATGAACAGCCGCACCCGGCCGAACTGGTCGGAGAGCGAGCCGCTGAGCAGGATCAGGGCGGACAGCGTGACCATGTAGCCGTTCACGATCCACTGGAGTCCCGCCAGCCCCGTGTCCAGGTCGCCCTGGATCGCGGGTAGCGCCACCGTCACCACCGTCGAGTCCAGGAACGCCATTCCCGAACCCAGGACCGTGGCGGTCAGCATCCACCGTGCCGCGGGAGTTCCCCACGCGACCTGACCGGCGACCGGTACCGAGGCCGAACCACTCATACGACACCCCTCCAGAGGACTACCGACACCATAGGAGCGGACCCCCACCCGTGGGTGGGGGTCCGCGCCGATTTTCCGTCGTCCTGTTCGGTTTTGACCAGTGGCTACTCGCTGGCGAGCGCCCCGGTGATCGAGGTCCCGGCGGCCCGGCGGGCGGGCAGCACCGCGGCCAGCAGACCGGCGAGTACCGCGATCGCGATGAACACCGCGATCTGGGCACTCGGGATGCTGAACACCAGACCCGGGAGGACCGCCGCACCGGCCGCCCAGCCGAACAGCACGCCCAGGGCGATACCGATCCCCGCGCCGATCAGGCACAGCAGCACGGCCTCGACGCTCAGCATCCGGCGCAGCTGCGCCTTGGCCAGACCCAGCGCCCGCAGCAGAGCGGACTCCCGGGTGCGCTCCAGGACCGACAGCGCCATCGTGTTGGAGATACCGAACACCGCGATGACGATCGCCAGTCCCAGCATCGCCGCGATCGTGTAGAACGCGATGTCCATCATCTCGGAGAACTGGTTCTTCATCTCCGCGACCGACATGACCTGGACCATCGGGTAGTCGTCGACCGCCGCGTAGACGGCCTCGCGCACCTCGGCCGGATCGGCACCGTCAGCGGCACGAAGGTGCAGGTAGCGGCTCTCCTCGATCTCGGGGAAGGCCGCCGAGAAGTCGTCCGGAGTGATGGTCGCGCCCCAGAAGGCGGCGTCGTCCTCGACGACCGCGGCGATCTCCAGGTCGAGGTCCCCACTCGGCGCGGGGACGGTGAAGGTGTCACCGACACCCAAGCCCTCCGCGTAGTTCTGGGACAGGACCACGCTGCCGGAGTCCAGGTCGGCCAGGTCACCCTCGACCACCTCGCCCTTGATGTCGGAGCCCACCTCGGCGCCGTAGAACGCGGTCACCGGCAGGGCAATCGACCCGGCGAAGGAGTCGTCGTCCAGATACGTGGACCGCTCGGACATCACCCTGTCCAGCATCGGGCTCGCGGCCAGCTTCTCCTGGACCTCGTTCGGAACGAGGGGGTCACCACTCGCCTCGTCGGCGGGCGGTTCCTCGTCGGTCACGCCCTCCGCAGCATCCTCAGCACCCTCAGCGCCCTCCTCCGGGGAGGTCTCCTCGGTGCCCTCCTCCGGCTCGGTGGCGCCCTGGACCTCGGGCGGGTACTGGGCGCTGATCTGGTAGTCGACGGGGAACTGCTCGTCGAGCTGCTCGGTCAGCGTGGTCTCGAACGACGCGCTGATCACCGAGTAGCCGGTGATGAGCGTGGCGCCCACCGTGAGCGCGATCATCGCGGTCGCGGCTCGGCGCGGGCTCCGGGTGGAGTTGTCCACCGCCAGCATGCTGGGCACACCCACGCGGCGCAGCGGCACGCCGACGACCCGCACGATCCCGCGCACCAGCAGCGGGCCGAGGACGACCACGCCCACGAAGGCGATCAGGGCCGCGCCGGTCACGACGAACAGGCTGTTCGGGTCCGCGTTCATCGACCGGCTCAGCATCACCAGGGCGGCGGACACGGCGAAGGCCAGCACTCCGAACACCACGCGCACCCAGCCGGTGCCCTTCTCCAGACCGGAGGCGGTGGCGCTGGTACGCAGCGCCGCCAGCGGGGCCACACGGGTGGCGCGCGCTGCCGGAACCAGAGCGGAGAACACGGTCATGAGCGTGCCGACCAGCAGACCCACGATCACCGCGGTGGGGGTGACGACCAACGAGGCCGTGACGTCGGAGTCCACCAGCTGTCCGCCGAACCGGGCACCGGCCGCGCCCACACCCACACCGGCGAGCACGCCGAGGGCGGAGGCGACCAGACCGACCACGAACGACTCGGCCAGCACGGAACGGAAGACCTGACCGCGCTTGGCGCCCACGCAGCGCAGCAGAGCAAGTTCACGCTGGCGCTGGGCGATGAGGATCGCGAACGTGTTGTAGATGACGATCCCGGCGACGAACATCGCGATGACACCGAACAGCAGCAGAGCGATACGCATCATCTCGGTCTGCGCGCCCGCGCTCTCGGCCATCTCCTCGCCGTACTCGGCTCCGGTCTGGACGTCGGTACCGGTCACCGTGGCGACGGCCGTGGCGGCCTCCTCGGGGGACGTCCCGTCGGCGGCCCGCACGTTGACCTCGGAGTAGCCGGACGCGCCGGTCATCTCCTGGATGGTGTCCGGGGAGAGGACCACCGCGCCGCCGAAGCTGTAACCGGCGTCGACACCGAAGTTGACCAGCCCGGTGACGGTGAACTCGCGCTGTTCCTGGTCGGGGTCGAGCACCGTGACGGTGTCGCCGACCTCGAACCCGGTCTGGTCGGCGGTGGACGTGGCCAGGGCGATCTCGTCGTCGGAGGAGGGCAGCTCGCCCTCGCTGGCCGAGAAGCGGCTCGTCTCACCGAACGCCACGGCGGCGGGCGGGGTGAAGCCGAACGCGCGGCCCTCGGCGTCCAGGAGCACGGCCTGGCCCCGGATCAGCCCGTCGGCCCCGGCGACCTGCGGCAGGGCGCGGATGTCGTCCAACACGGCGTCGTCGAAGGGGACCGGTTCCAAGCGGAAGCCGTCCTCGTCCACGCCTTCCTCGGCCTCGGGGACGGCGATGGCGTCGACGCTGGTCGCCGACCCCATCACGGACTTCTCGTAGCTGGCCTTGAGGGTGTCGGCGAAGACCAGGGTTCCCGAGACGAACATGACACCCAGCAGGATGGCCAGCACGGTGGTGACGTACCGGGACTTGTGGAGTCTGAGCCCGGCGAGTGTGGTGCGCAGCATGGAGCTCAGGCCTCCAGCTTC
Source organism: Nocardiopsis sp. B62 (assembly GCF_018070675.1). NCBI lineage: Bacteria > Bacillati > Actinomycetota > Actinomycetes > Streptosporangiales > Nocardiopsidaceae > Nocardiopsis > Nocardiopsis sp. B62. Next base: position 58,102 of record NZ_JAGPXK010000018.1, read on the forward strand.
AGCAGTCGGTCGGAGACGACCTCGGCGGTCGGGTCGTGGACCTCGTCCACCAGGCTGCCGTCACGCAGGAACACCACGCGGTCGGCGTAGGAGGCCGCGACCGGGTCGTGGGTCACCATGACGATGGTCTGGTTCAGGTCCTTGGCGGAGTCGCGCAGGAACGCCAGGACCTCGGCGCCCGAGCGGGAGTCCAGGTTTCCGGTGGGCTCGTCGGCGTAGACCACCTCGGGGGCGTTGAGCAGGGCCCGGGCCACCGCCACGCGCTGCTGCTGGCCGCCGGAGAGCTTGGTGGGCAGGTGGTTCAGCCGGTCGCGCAGGCCCACCACGTCGACGATGTGGTCGAAGCGGGCCTGGTCCACCTTGCGCTTGGCGATCTGGGAGGGGAGCAGGATGTTCTGCTCCGCGGTCAGCATCGGCAGCAGGTTGAACGACTGGAAGATGAAGCCGATCCGGTCGCGGCGCAGGAGGGTGAGGTCACCGTCGCGCATGCCCGTGATCTGGGTGCGGCCCAGGTGGACGGTGCCGGAGGTGGGTACGTCGAGCCCGGCCAGGCAGTGCATCAGGGTCGACTTGCCCGAGCCGGAGGGGCCCATGATGGCGGTGAACGCGCCCCGGCGGAACTCCACGTCCACACCGGCCAGGGCGTGCACCTGGTTGCCGCCGGTGTCGTAGATCTTGGTGAGCCCCCGAGCCACCACCACCGGCGGGGCTTGGACCGGGGACGTGGGCTTCACAGCGGACTCGGTCACGACAGAACAACTCCAGAACTCGGGAAGGTGAGGGCGCCGGTGGCACGGGGTGCCCCGTGCTCCTCGGCGTGTGTCTCCACGCTAGGTCCGTGACCACCCCCGCCACCTCGGTCTGGGGGCTGATCCTCACACCGGCCAAAGGCATGACGCGGAGCGGGTTCGGGACTCCTTCGTCAGGTTCCACCCCCGACTTTCGTAGGGGGTGAGACCGGCGAGCGGGTCGCTCACCCCCACGAGAAACCCCCTTGAACTGCTCAAACGCCGGTGAGACTACTATCGGAGGCCCGGTGCTCCGTGTCGGTCGAACGGACGACCCCCGCCGGGGACGCCGCCGTAGACTCTGGCGGATGACAACGTGGTTGCGGGATCGCCTGGGGGACCTCAGTGCCCTGTTGGGTCACAACTGGAACTGGTGGTGGAAGCGTCGGCTGCGCTTCGCCGACTGGTTCTACGCCGTCTTCACCCTGCCCTTCACCGGGATGGGGATGGTCGTCGGTGTCGGCGGCAACCTGGGCCTGATCACCTTCCTGCTCCCCCTGGGGTCCGGCCTCATCTCCAACCAGTGGGTCGTCCTCGGCTGGGGAGTCCTCGTCTTCGTGCTGCCGGGCTTGTTGGCCTCGGCGACGATGCTGTGGCGCCGCACCGCACCGAAGTGGCTGATGCTGGTCGGTCTGGCGCTGCTGTTCCTGTACGGGAACCCGGTCCCGCTGATGGTGGGCCTGTACTCCTACCCGGCGCACTTCAGCGAGCGCCGCCCCCTCACCGCCTTCTTCCTGCTGGGCCTGCTGGGCACCGCGGTCAACCTCGGCCAGTCGGTGCTCGGCTTCCTTATGAGCGCGATCCTCGTCCTGGTCGTCCCCACCATCGCCGGCCTCTGGATCGGTACGAGGCGCCAGCTCATCGACCGCCTCCACGAACGGGCCGAGCGCCTGGAACGCGAACAGCACATGATGGCCGAACAGGCCATCGGCGCCGAACGCACCCGCATCGCCCGGGAGATGCACGACGTCGTCGCCCACAGGGTCAGCCTCATGGTCCTGCACGCGGGCGGCCTGGAGGTCTCGGCCGCCGACGAACGCACCGCCGAGGCCGCTGGACTCATCCGCACCACCGGGCGTGAGGCCCTGTCCGAACTGCGCGGCATCCTCGGGGTGCTGCGCGACGAGGGCACCGACACCGCGCCCACCGCGCCCCAACCCGTTCTCGAGGACCTCGACCGTCTGATCACCGAGTGGCGCGGGGCCGGTATGGAGGTGTGGTGGGAGACCTCCGGCCGGGTGCGGCCCCTCCCCGCGGCGATCCAGCGCACCGCCTTCCGGATCGTCCAGGAGGGGTTGACCAACGCCGCCAAACACGCCACCGGAGCCCGGGTGGAGGTGTGGCTGCACCACGGTGAGAGCCAACTCGAGGTGGAGGTGGCCAACGACCCGGCCCGGTCACCCGGCCAGGCCCCGCCGCGCAGCGGATTCGGTCTGACGGGTCTGCGTGAACGCGTGGTCCTGGCCGGGGGAGAGTTGACTTCGGGAGTCTGCCCGGACGGAGGATGGCGATTGCGCGCTATCTTGCCGGTGGGGGAGGAGACCTCCCCCGAACCGAACAGCTCCGAGGTCGAGGAAGAGGGCACCGACGGTGATCCGCACGCTCCTGGTCGATGACGAACTCCTGGTCAGGTCCGGCCTGCGGATGATCCTGGAGGCCGACCCCGGGATCGAGGTGGTCGGGGAGGGGAGCGACGGCGAGGAGGCCGTGCGCCTGGCCGAGGAACTCGGCCCGGACGTCGTGCTGTTGGACATCCGCATGCCCGGCACCGACGGTCTGGCCGCCGCCGCGCGGCTGAGCACGCTGCCCCACCCGCCCAGGGTCGTCCTGCTCACCACCTTCGACCTCGACGAGTACGTGCACGCCGCGCTCCGTGCCGGGGCGGTCGGGTTCCTGCTCAAGGACACCCCGCCCCGCGAGCTCATCAACGCCGTGCACACGGTGCACGAGGGCCACGCGATGCTCGCGCCCAGCGTCACCAAACGCATGCTCGAACGCTTCGCCTCACCCGCCCCCGCCGACTCCGCCGCCGGGCGCACGGAGGCCGTGCGCAGGCTCTCGGTGCTCAGCGAACGCGAACGCCAGGTCCTCGTGGCGGTCGCCGAGGGCAAGTCCAACGCCGAGGTCGGCCGGGCCCTGGACATGCGGGAGACCACGGTCAAGGCGCACGTGAGCCGTATCCTCGCCAAGCTGGACATGTCCAACCGGGTGCAGGCCGCCATCCTCGCCCATGACGCGGGCTGGGCCTGAGCAGACGTGACCGGGTTCACCCCCGGGCCGAAGACCCCCGCCACCGGGCGCTCCGCGCCGCCCACGATCGCCCGGATCGTCCCGAGTGGCCCCCATCCCCGTCTCGGTTGCGTCTACCCGCCGGTAGCTCGGTAACCTGCAAGGCGATCCGCACCCGGAACAACACGTCGCGGCCGTCGTTCGACGGCCGCAGAGAAGAGGAACCCCTATGTCGCGCTCAGTACTGGTCACCGGTGGCAACCGAGGGATCGGTCTGGCCATCGCCCGTGAGCTCGCGGCTGGTGGGGACAACGTGGCGGTCACCTACCGTTCCGGAGAGCCCCCGGAGGGTCTGCTCGGCGTCCGCTGCGACATCACCGACTCCGCCCAGGTCGACGCCGCCTTCAAGGAGGTCGAGGACGCCCAGGGGCCCGTGGAGGTGCTCGTCGCCAACGCCGGTGTCACCAAGGACCAGCTCCTCGCCCTCATGAGCGAGGACGACTTCTCCTCCGTCCTGGACACCAACCTCACCGGTTCCTTCCGGGTGGCCAAGCGCGCCGTGCGCGGCATGATGCGCAAGCGCTTCGGCCGCATCGTCCTCATCTCCTCCGTCGTGGGCTTGCTCGGCTCCGGCGGCCAGGCCAACTACGCCGCCTCCAAGGCCGGGCTGGTCGGCTTCGGACGCTCTCTCGCCCGTGAGCTGGGTTCGCGCAACATCACCGTGAACGTGGTCGCCCCCGGCTTCATCGAGACCGACATGACCGCGGCCCTCAGCGACGAGCGCCAGGCCGAGATCAAGAAGAACGTCCCCCTGGGCCGCCTCGGCTCCACTGAGGACATCGCCAGGACCGTCGGTTTCCTCGCCGGGCCCGGCGGCTACATCACCGGCGCCGTGATCCCCGTCGACGGCGGCCTGGGCATGGGTCACTGAGCCGACTCGACCAGACCCACCACACACAGGACGGACCATCATGGGAATCCTCGAAGGCAAGCGCATCCTCGTCACGGGTGTGCTGACCGACTCCTCCATCGGCTTCCACGTCGCCCGGCTCGCCCAGGAACAGGGCGCCACGGTCGTGCTCACCGGCTACGGGCGCCTCGGTCTGGTGCAGCGCATCGCCAAGCGCCTGCCCGAGACGCCGCCCGTCCTCGAACTGGACGTCACCGACGACGAGCAGCTCGCGAGCCTGGCCGAACGCGTGGGAGAGCACGTCGACGGCCTCGACGGCATCGTGCACTCCATCGGCTTCACCCCGCAGGACGCCCTGGGCGGCAACTTCCTCAACACCGAGTGGAGCGACGTCGCCCAGGCGATGCACACCTCCACCTTCTCCCTGAAGTCGCTCACCACCGCGCTCCTGCCGCTCATGGACAAGGGCGGCTCGGTGGTGGCCCTGGACTTCGACAACAGCGTCTCCTACCCCATCTACGACTGGATGGGCGTGGCCAAGTCCGCGCTGACCTCCACCGCGCGCTACCTGGCCCGCTACGTGGGCGACCGGAACGTCCGGGTCAACCTGGTCTCAGCGGGACCGCTCAGCACCATGGCGGCCCGCAGCATCCCCGGCTTCGAGGAACTGGCCAAGCACTGGCCCGAGCGGGCGCCCCTGGGCTGGGACGTCAGCGACCCCGAGCCCGCCGCCAAGGCGGTCGTGGCCCTGCTGTCGGACTGGTTCCCCGCGACCACCGGCGAGATCGTGCACGTCGACGGCGGGTTCCACTCCACCGGAGCCTGATCCCTGTGTGGGCGGCATCCCCTCGGGGTGCCGCCCACACGTGTGTTCGCGGCACCGGTACCATCTGCCCCGGCGGCACGGTGTCGTTTCGGAAGGCGGACGGTATGGATCTGGGACTGTCGGGGGCGCGGGTCGTGGTGACCGGCGCCAGCAGGGGGATCGGCCGCGCCATCGCCCAGGTGTTCGCCGAGGAGGGCGCCGACCTGGCCATCTGCGCCCGCGGGTCCGACGCCCTGGGCCAGGCCGCGCGGGAGCTCTCCGACGCGGGCGCGAAGGTTTTCACCCGGGCCCTGGACGTGACCGACCACATCGCGCTGCCGTCCTTCGTGAACGACGCCGCCTCCGAACTGGGCGGCCTCGACGTTCTGGTCTCCAATGTCTCCGGAGGCAGCGCGCCCACCCCGGACCAGTGGGAGCGCGGGTTCAACGCGGACCTGATGCCGTTCGTGCGCCTCACCGAAGCGGCGAGGCCCTACCTCATCGGCTCCGAGCGCGGCGCCGTCGTCCTGGTCTCCACCACCTCGGCGCTGCACGTCACGACCCCCGCCGGAGCCCGCTCCTACGGCGCCGTCAAGGCGGCCCTGAACCACCACGCGTCCTCGCTGGCCCGCGAGTGGGCGCCCGACGGCGTGCGCGTCAACACGGTCTCACCAGGGCCCACCGAGTTCCCCGGCGGTGGCTGGGAGCGCCGCCGCGACAGCGACCCCGACTTCTACGAGAGCGTCCGCGAACGCGTCCCCTACGGCCGCCTGGGTCGCCCGGAGGAGGTGGCCCGCTCGGTCGCCTTCCTGGCCAGCCCCGCCGCCACCTACGTCACCGGCCAGAATCTGGTGGTCGACGGCGGCTTCCTCGACCAGGTCTGATCCACGGGGTCCAGTGGCCCGAGGGCCATGAAGAGAAACCGCCACGGGACTTCGACATCTCCCTGCCCTGAGCCTTGTGGGGAAGTGGTCGGGCCCGCCTCTGAACAGCAGCCGTCCCCTGCGCTGCGGCATGCCCTCGTGCTTGTGAGGACCATCGGATGAGAAGTTCCATGGTCGCGTACCGCCACGTGTCACTTCGTGCCGTTCCGTCCCGCGCCATCCGGATCCGGATGTCGTCCTGTGCCGCGTCGTACCGCCCGCTGACGTCCCGGTCCAAACTGCGGAGCACGAACGGAGCACACAAGCCGGGATGCGTCCGTTGGTGGGGGGGCGAAGAATCAGGCAGGCTGATGCTCCACGCATGTTGCTCATTGTAGTCTGAGGATTCTTTTAGGTAGTTGTCATGTGGCAACTGTTGCCGGGGGCCACATGTGGACACCATGACCCGATGTCGGTACCCAGTACCCCGCGTGGGGTCCGCAGGGGTCTGAGCGGTGTGTTGCGCCCTGGTGTTCCTGCTGTGCATAGCACCGCCACCGCTACGTTCTGCTTCTCGGCCGGTTAAACCTGCTGGAAGGTCCCCTCACCCTGGGTGAGGGTGGTGACGGTGGGGTGATCGCTCCCCGGCGCGCAGGGCTCGTAGTCTTCCCGGGCCGCATCCTCGCACCTGGTTGGCTTCTCGTGCCCGCTCCATGGTTCCGGCTGGTCGGGGATTCCTTATCCCCTCTCCACCGTCTTGGAGCGTTCCCCCTCGTGAGATCCCACCCCGTGCGCGCGTTTGTGGCCACCACGGCCGCCGCCACCCTCACCCTCGGATTGTTGTCGGCCCCACCGGCCTGGGCTGATGAAGGCCCGCACTCTCCGGCCGACCGCACCGTCCCCGTCCCGGAGACCTGGGAGCCGGGTGAGGCCAACACCGACCCCACCGGCGGGGACCCGCCCGAGGTGCCGTGGACGCCACCGGGCAACGACCCCGACCCCGAAGCCCACACCGCCGAGGACGCCGAAGCCTTGGTGGGTACCTGTGCTGATGGCATCAACCGGGGACTCCAGCCCTGGTACCCGCTAGAGCGCCACCAGATCAGCGACCGCCTGGAGATGGCGGTCAACACCCAGAACGGCAACCTCGTCGTCCAGCACCGGGACCTGACCGTCGCCGGGACCGGTCTGGATCTGTCGCTGTCCTCCTTCTACAACTCCGCCCCCTCCTTCGACGGGTGGACCCAGACCCACGGCCGCCATGTCGGGCTGAACATCTTCTCCAACTCCATCATCTTCCAGGGCCCCTCCGGTTACTGCGAGAGCTTCGAGGCCGAGGACGACGGATCGTTCAATGCCCCGGCCGGGCTGAACGCCGACCTGGTGGAGTTGGACAACGGTCACTACGCGCTCACCTTCCACCGGGGCGAGTATGCCGACCAGGTGTGGACCTTCAACGCGCAGGGCTGGTGGTACTCCCAGGCCGACCGCAACGGCAACACCCACCGGCTGCGCTACGACTCCGAGGGGCACCTGGCCTCGATCGTGGACACCCAGGACCGGGTGAGCACCTTCGGCTGGCAAGGCAGCGAGTTCGCCCCGGAACTGGTGGAGATCACCGACCCCATCGGTGAGAGCGCCACCGCCCAGGAATGGGAGGGCGGCCAACTGGTCACCCTGACCGACCGGGCCGGTCAGGAACTCGGGTTCGACTACACCGACGACAACCAGCTCTCAGCCATCACCGACACCACCGGCGCCACCTGGTCCATCGCCTACAACAGCGACGGCCAGGTCTCCTCACTCACCGTCCCGGACGGCTCCGAGGATGGGGCCCGCACGTCCTATGCCTACGACGGCGGCTTCGCCAACACCGAGACCGTGGTGAGCGACCCCAACGGCGGGGAATCGACCTTCACCTTTGATGACCAGGGACGCCAGACCGACGCCACCGACCAGGTCGGCAACAGCCGCTCCCAGGCCTGGACCGTCAACTCCGACGTCGCTTCGACCACCGACGCTCTGGAATCCTCGGTCACCTACACCCACGATGAGTTCAACAACCTCATCGGCACCGAACTGCCCACCGGCGCGGCCATCTCGGTCGGCTTCGCCGACACCGCCAACCCGGCCAAGCCCACCAGCGTCACCACCCCGGACGGCGACGAGCTGTCACTGTCCTACGACAGCGCCGGGAACTTGACCGCAGCAGTGCAGGAAGACATGGACATCGAGGTCTCCTCGATCTCCTACACCGGCCAGGGCCTGGTCTCCTCGATCACTGACGCCAACAGCAACACCACCAGCTTCACCTACGACAGCGTGGGCAACCTGACCGAGATGGCCGAACCCGGTCCGACCGGCGCCACCACCTTCGGCTACGACTCACTGTCGAGGGTGACGTCGGTGACCGACGGCAACGGGGTGAGGCTGGACTACGGATACGACCGGCTGGACCGGATCGTGTCCATCTCCCACGACGGTGACGTGCTCCAGAGCGTGGAGTACGACGGCAACGGTCGCCAGGTCGCCACTCACACCGATCAGGCCACCACTACCTGGTCCTACAACGGCCGCGGCGACCTGACCGCATCAGAGCGCACCGACACCGCAGGTGCGGAGACGACCAACTACACGCACGACGCGGCCGGTAACGTCACCGCGATCACCGAACACGGCAACACCACCGAATACGCCTACGGCGCCGCGTTCCGACTCACCTCGCTGACCGACCACACCGGCGCCGAAACCACCTTCGACTACGACGCCAACAACCAGCGCACCTCGATCACCCACCCCGACGGGGCCGAGGAGGACCGGTCCTACGACGCCTCGGGGCGTCTGACCGGTATCACCACCACCGGAGCTGAGGGACAGGAACTCCTGGCCGCTTCGTACTCCTATGACAACGACGGCTCCGACAGCGCCCAGTTGCAGTCGCGCACCGTCAACGGTGAGGCGGAGAACTTCTCCTACGACGGGCTGCAGCGCCTGGCCAGCAACGGCCAGATCGACTACACCTACGACGACGCCGGCAACCTCCTCACCTCGGGTGAGGAGGAGTTTGCCTACAACGAGGCCGACCAGCCCACCACCGCCCGGGGCGAAGACATTGCGCATGACGAGGCCGGGAACATGACCGGCCGCGGCGAGTACGTGTACGAGTACTCGGAGACCAAGCAGAACACCCGCATCGTCGACGGCGACGGGGACCTGGCCGCGTGGTTGAGCTATGACACCACCGACCAGACCCAGATGCGCGGTATCACCGACGTCCACGACGGGGACCGTGTCGAGCGTCAGCTGTCCAACACCGCACTGGGCGTCACCAACATCGCCTCTGAAGGGGAGCGCACCAGCTTCGTGCGGGACCCCAACGGTGAACTGATCTCCATGGTGGCCTGGGACGGGGACGAGCGGTTCCACTACACCCTGGACCATCAGAACACCGTCCTCGCGTTGACCGCCGAGGGTTCGGAGGCCGATGTTCCGGACGCGGTCTATGAGTACAGCCCCTACGGCGAGCAGTCCTCTGACACTCTGGACGGAACCCGGGCCGGAGAGCTGAACCCATTTGGCTACACCGGCGCCTACCAGTTCCAGGACGGGACCGTGCACCTGTCCCACCGCTTCTACGACACCTTCACCCTGGGCTTCACTCAGCCCGACCCCTCCCGGCAGGAACTCAACAACCACACCTACGCCGCGTGCGACCCCATCAACCGAATTGACCCTTCCGGCCTCTCTTCTTTCAGTCAGTGCATGGGTGATAGAATTGCTGACACCGTTGTTGTGGGTGTCATCGGAGGAACTATTACTGGTGCTTTTACGGGCGGCATTAAAGGCGCCGCTCTTGGCATGGCTGGAGGGCTGGTTGGTGGAATTGTTGCCGGGGCTGCACTAGGCCTTATGCGCTGCTAGTCAGAAACCTGCACCAAGTCTGCTTGTTGGCGGGCCGCCCCAAGGGGGCGGCCCGTGTGAGGGGGAATCTTGAAGTTGAACCAGAACAAAAATCGAATTTTCCTATACTTCGCTTCTTCTCTCATTGGATCCCTTTGCGTGTACTTTATTCTCACTGCTTTGGATTCGGAGTATGGAGCCGATCCAAGAATCCTCGCAGTCGTGACTTTTTTGCTGCTGACTGCGGCCGCCCCCTTCGTCTTGCGAAATAAGCGCAATTGATATAAATGCAGGACTGCGAGAGGCCGAGAAGTCCTCGAGTCAAAAATCTTGAATGACTCCCTGGCTCAGTGCACAGAGGGACGCAATCGGCAGTCAGTAGATCCTTCGTGGCACGCGCAGCCAGGCCACCGGTGTTGATCAGAGCCGCAAGAAGAAGTGCGGTGGTTACGGTGTGCCACCGCGCCCCGGTTAAGGCGCCCACGGGGGCGAGTTCGTCTATTCGGGAGCAAAGGTCGAAGCGGTCCAAGTGAACTCCCAGGGGCTTGGAGCCACCGAGCGGACGGGGGCAGGAGGGCTGTTTCTACGACACCTCCGACCACCAACTGTCCAACACCGCTCTCGGGGTCATCAACATCGCCTCCGAGGGCGAGCGCACCAGCTTCGTCCGCGATCCCAACGGCCAACTCATTTCCATGGTGGCCTGGGACGGCGATGAGCGCTTCCACTACACCCTGGACCACCAGAACACCGTCCTCGCCTGACAGCTGAGGGTTCCGAAACCGACGCCCCGGACGCGGTGTATCGGTACAGCCCCTACGGCGAGCAGTCCTCTGACACTCTGGACGGAACCCGGGCCGGAGAGCTGAACCCATTTGGCTACACCGGCGCCTACCAGTTCCAGGACGGGACCGTGCACCTGTCCCACCGCTTCTACGACACCTTCACCCCCCGCTCATCAATGAGGAGAGCGGGGCCAAGTACCTGAACCATCCCACTGCTTCTACGTCGTCTTGGTGCTGACGGCTGAGGGCTCCGAGGTCGGTGCTCCGGATGCGGCTTACGGGTACAACCCTTATGAGGAGTAGTCCTCTGGCATCCTGGAAGACGCCCGGGCGGGGAGCTGAATCCGTTCGTCCACGCCGGTGCTTACCAGTTTCGGATCCGGTCAGTGCACCTGTTCCAATGTTTCCATGACACCTTCACGCTCAGCCTCACTCAACCGTCCTCCTTCTGGCGCACCACATCCACGCGTCCTGTAATCCTGCTAACGACATCGAACCCACCGGACCACAGACCTACGGCGTGTTCTGTTCGGAAACATCATCGCAGGGTTCGCCGTCGGTGGAATGGTTGGTGTTTGATGGGGTGGTGTTTCAGGTGTTACCGGTGGATCTCCATTCTTGGATCCGTGGGCACGTTTGTGGGTTGGGTTGGTGGTGCGAGTACGGTTATGCTTTAAGGAGTAATCATCGGCGGTGCGGCTGGTGTGCTGATCAATCTCAATGAACGATGCAGTGCGCTGAATGATAAATCGACCTTGGTCGTGCTCTTTGGTCTGCTTTCTGCTTCATTGTGGACGCTGCTGATGCACCTGATTATGTGGATCGGGTTCGTGATCTATCGCCTGGTTGGTGTGCTGGTCCAGTTTCCTTGGTGTCAGACAGATTCTGAAGCGACGATTGCAGCGCGATGAAGGCCCCTCTCGGTGCCCAGGGTCCTTCCGTACTACCTGAGGGCCGCTGAAGAATGCGACTCGGGACTCTTCACCGCAGGCCTTGGAACTGCGACTTTGCAACCACCCCTGACATGCGAGGCCAGGACATCGACGATCGCTCACCTCTCACCCGGCATCCCGAGGGGTTTCGAGAGTGGGTCGGGGGCATGCGATGATCATGTCTCGTGGCTCGGAGAGTTCTGACAGACGCTCAGCGGGCGGGCCGGAGTCGTTGCTTCGAAGGGCGTCGAGCGGCCTGTTCCGCAGCAGCGCGAGGTACCTGTCCCCGCGTCTTCGAGAGGTCCGAGTCGGCGCGAAGGAGCTGATCAACCGGGACGCCTCGGTGGACTCCATCGCCCGCACCCACCAACACACGTCCGGTGCTCCCAGCCGTGGTAAAGGCACTGGCCGTTACCCCGGGATGCGCAGGAACACGCGGTACTCGTCGACGTCGTCGATGCGCAGCAGCACCATGATGTAGATGACGCGGCCACTGTAGAGCGGCGCCCCACCGGCGCGAAGGTCGGCTTTGAGGAGCTACCGAAGATGTTCCAGGGTCGGGTGCGGTACGTGCCCACGGTGAAGGACGCGATGGTGTGCGGGGCCGTCTACCCTCGGCGGTCCCTGGTTCTGGTCGCGGGGGTGCCCGGGGCCGGGAAGAGCACCCTGTTGCGGCGGTTGTTCGGTCTGCGCGGGGATGAGAAACGGACCGTGCTCACCGCGGACGGTGTCCGAGTGATCGACTCGCTGCAGTCGAGGTACCAGCTGAGACCGCTGCTCGGCCGGGTCCCCTACCCACTGTGGCGCTGGGTGGTGCATGTACTACACCTGTTGCAGGTGGCCGCGGCGCTACGCGGAGGCCCGGTGGTGGTGCACGAGTGCGGGACCCGGCGCCCGGTCCGCTTGCTGATCGCCCTGCTCTGCCGACTCTGCCGGTACGAGATGCACGTGCTGATGATCGATGCCACCCCGCAGGAGGCCCGGAGCGGGCAGAACGCCAGGGGCCGGCGGGTGACCGAGCGCAGCCACCGGATGCATTCGCGGCGCTGGCGGCGACTGCGCGCGGCCACCCGGAACGGGCCGACGGCGTTCGCGCCGGGCGCGCGTAGTCTGCTCGCACTCGACCGGCGCCGGGCACTGGAGTTGGCCTGGATCCGTTTCGGTCCCAGCGCGAACACCCGTGGTCCCCTGCACACCGAGGAGTCGCCCTCTACTCACATTGAACGATGTCCGATACCCGGTGACACCGGCCGCCACGGCGGTACGGCGTCCCATGAGGTGTGCGAGGGAACGGGTTGACGCCTCGGAGGCTGGCGGTGGCACGTTGGATCCGCGCACATCCCAGGAAGGCGCTTGGCGGAAAGGGCGCCGCCTGCTCGGTGGAGAAGTGGGCGGAGCCTGGGAACAGGATCTCCGCCTCGGGCTCCACCGGCCCCCAGGGCCCTCGCACATTGCGTCGGAGAAGAACGCGACCTGGTCCGTCTGGTCGCTGACGACCTGCGTCCCTGGCATCTCTTAGAAGCCGCTGGGGTTGAGGCACTCCTGTGTCCGTTCGCCAGCACGGTGCCGTTGGCGGCGTGGGCGGGTGTGCTGGGGGTGGGCGGCGGCGGCGGAGAAGCCGTGATCCCTATCTGATCGGACCCGCTCTTCGCGAGTATTTCGGCCTTTTGGGGGGCAGAAGTGACGCACCGTGGTTGCCGGTGCGTCCCCCACCGAGTCGACCGGCCCACGACTGCCACGAACCGTCTTCAGAGAGGACCCCGACCGGTGCCCTACCCGCATTCCCCCGATTCCCCTCACCGCAACGCACCGGGCGCGGCCCCGGACGCGGTTCGCCCCGGGTGGGTCGAACTCGCCGTGGGGCTGGCGGTGATGGCGCTCATCGCGTTCGGATTGGCACCGCTGCTGAGCCAGTTGGGCATGAGCGGTCCCACCGCCGGAATCGTCGGCGGTGTGGTCAGTGGTGGCGGCGGGTTGGTCGCCTTCGCCGCGGCCGCGATGGTGCGCGTGCGCTCCTGGTCCGCCTTCGGCGTACGCTCCACCGCCGCGCGCTGGCTGGTGATCGGCGCCGCCGCGGGGCTCGTCGCGTTCGTGGCCAGGGCCCTGACCGTGTATCTGGTCACCCTGGTCGTCGACCTGGAGACCGACACCCAGGCGAGCTACGCAGCCGGGGCCGGCGCCGGACTGGTGTCCCTGGCTCTGACAATGCTCACCCTGGCCGTGCTCACTCCCATCGGGGAGGAGTTCCTGTTCCGCGGGGTGGTGACCAGCGTGCTGTTGCGTTACGGCGCCCTGATCGGTGTTGTGGGCAGTGCCGTGGTGTTCGCGCTCATGCACGGCATCAACGAAGTCCTGCCCGCAGCTCTGATCGTCGGGCTGATCGCCGCCGAGCTCTACCGCCGCAGCGGATCCATCTGGCCCGGGGTCATCATGCACATGGTCTACAACGCCATCAGCCTGGGGCTCCTGGCCCTGGCCGCGACGACGATGTGAGCTGTGCACCACGGTCGCTGTCCCCGATGAGTGCCCGTTGATCCAGGCCCGGGACCAGCGGTGACCTCGGCCCCATGGCCGCTCCCCGGCTCGAACGCGGAGCCCGCGTCCCCGAGCAGTTCACGCCCGGGGACGCGCCCTCACTCAGGCGCGCGGCGTCAGGGGCGGTGGGCTCCAGCGGTCGGCCCGGTTGGTCTGGGAGGTGACACCGTACTCGTCCTTGAGCTGCTCGGGGATGGCGTACTGCATGACCCGGCCACGGGTGAGGGAGCTGAGTTCGAAGTGGGTGGTGATGTGGCCGAGCCGGTCCAGGGCCCACTCTCCCAGCGGGGAGCGGTCCTCGATGCGCTCGAAGATGCCGAGCAGGGCGGGAGAGAGCTTGACGGCCGTGTCCCAGCCGGTGCGCGGCACCTGGAGCCAGTCGGCGCAGGTGTCGCCGATGAGGTAGCGGATGAGAGCGGCGACCACGGGATCGAGGAGGGTTCCCGGGACCACCTCCTCATAGAGATCGATGAGCTGGCGGGTCAGCCGCGCCCCTTCTTCGGAGGGGCCCATGTACCTGGTCATGTACAGGTCGGAGAACTCTCGGGCCTTCTCCAGATCGGTGGGGGCGTGGTCGGGGCTGATTCCGAGCATCTCGCCGACGACGCGCCAGACGTAGAAGTAGGACTCCGCGCCGTCGACCGACATGTGGATGCCCAGGCGGTGCAGCGCGTCCAGCACCTGGATGGAGAACATCATCTGGCCGCCGATCATGTCCTCCTGACAGATCGGCGTGCCGAGCGCAGCCACGTCCCAACGGCCCTCACGGCGCATGTGGTAGCGGATGGAGGCGTGCAGCAGCCGTACCTTCTGGACCGCGGGGACGAACCGGCTCCCCGCCTCGAAGGCGTCTGGCCGCATCAGGTAGACGGTGAACTGCCCGGTCTCGGCCATGCGCCGTGAGGGGTACTCCAGCGCGTGGGTGGAGCTGAGCAGCTTGGCCACGTGCGGGATGACATAGCAGGCGGGCATCGCCGAGAAGGCCAGGGCAGTGGATATGTGCACGTTGTTGTCTATGAAGAACGACCGTGCCTTCTCCATCTCACCCCAGTCGATCCAGGTCGGCGGTGCGGAGGTGGCGTGCAGGTACTCACGGGCGACGTCGGGGAGGCCGTCGGGCAGGTCCTGACCGGCAGTGGAGAAGTAGCGCATGAGCGTGTTGAACTTGCCGACCTCCCCGCGTTCGAACAGTTCCTGCACCGTCGCGTCGGCGAGTTCGTCCCCGAGGAGCCTCAGCGCGTCCATGGACTGTGGTGTGTAGGTCATGGCGTTCCTTCGGTCAGTAACGGCGGGACGCGACCGAGACCACCATGTGGGACAGGGCGGCGGCGGCTTCGTCCGGTAGGTCCGCGTGGGCGAGAACAGCGGTCGCGGCCTGGACGCGCTGGACGATCATCCCCTCGACACGGTCGAGCGCCCCGGTGCGTCGCGCGATCGCTTGCACTCGCGACAGGCCCTCGCCGTCCAGGCCCCGTCTGCCGAGCAAGCCGCGCAGCTCCCGTCGTTCGGCCGCGGTGGCGGCCGACCAGGTCTCGGCGAGCAGGACAGTCGGCCGGTTGCCCCGGACGTCGTCCAGGTTCGACTTTCCGGTGAGTTCTGGATCTCCGAAGAGCCCCAGCAGGTCGTCGCGCAGCTGGAACGCCTCGCCGAGGGGCAGCCCGTAGGAGGTGAAGGCCTCCATCAGGGTGCCCGGTGCTCCGGCCATCGCGCCGCCGATGCGCAGGGGGTGTTCGACCGTGTACTTGGCGGTCTTGTAGCGGATCACCTGCAGGGATCTGCCCGTGTCGGGCGGGGAACCGGTCCGGAGGATCTCCAGGCACTCCCCGGCGATCAGTTCCCTGGTCATGACCGCCCACAGCTCGCGAGCGCGGGACAGATAGGCCGCGGGCAGGCCGCAGTTGAGGAACAGCTGGGCGGCCCACGACATCAGCAGGTCCCCGGTCAGCAGGGCCAGGGCCCGGCCTCCCGCATGCGGCCGCGCCCGACCGGTGAACGCGGCGCGCAGCGCCACATGGGAGCTCGGTACGCCGTGGCGCATCGGGCTCTCGTCGATCAGGTCGTCGTGGATGACGGCCGCGGCGTGCACCAGCTCCATCGCTGTGGCGGCCCTGATCAGAGCATCGCTGTCCGGTTGCCCGGCCGCGCGCCATCCCCAGTAACAGAACGCGGCGCGCAGACGCTTGCCGCTGGCGACCGCCACGGCCAACTGCTCGGCCACCGGCCACAGGTCGGCGTCGATGGCGAGGAGCCGATCCGTCTCCTGCCGAGCGAACTCCTGCAACGCGGTGTCCACCCGGGAGCGGAGCAGAAACTGCTCGTTGATCTCAGACATCGCCGTGCCCGGGCCGGGACGCGGCCCGCCGGGCAAGCAGCTCCAAATGGGACTCGGACGCGGGGGCGTACCGTTGCAATGCGAGCCGACCCCTCTGCCTCAGTTCCTCCCGGCCGTCCTGTGACAGCTCCACCAGGTCCGACCGGCCCAGCAGCGCTCTCGCCTTCTTCAGTGCCGCTCCGACACCGCTGCACGCCAGGTCGGCCACCCCGGCCGCGATCAGCACCGGTTCGCCCACGTGGTCGGCCCTCGCACCGTCACCGGTGTGCGCCACAGCATCCTGCTTTCAGTCGACATGAGAAGGACCGAGGCGGAAGAACGGACAAATGCCCCGGCGGTTTCTGTCCCGGCCATTCTCGTATCCATTCAGGGTCCTTGCATGTCAAGCATCTTGGGTCATTGCCTCTTTTGTCAATGCGATGCTGCGACCTGGTCCGGTTTGGTGCTTTTGGCAGGGATGACCGAGTGTGAAAGAATTGGACAATTCGAATTAAAGGGGTTTTCGGGGTGGAGAAGTCGGGTCACCCATTCCGTCGGAAGGTCCTGGCACGGTGGCCGACGAACAGCATGCCTGTGAGTTCCTCTCGTGGAGGTGGTGAACCACCGGGGCTGCATACCTCGCCCGAGGCCCCGCCCGCCCGGGTCGCAGAGACTCCACAGGTCCTCGTCAGCGAGTACCTGTGTCGTCCTGGCACTGTCGTCCACCGGCGGGGCCGCCATGCCCAGGGCCCACGCGGGGAGCACGTCTCTCCTCGACCAGCCACGCGCGGGGGCTCCCGGACCCGGGCGTCGCGGCGGGTGGCCGCGGGCTCCGCCCGGGTCAGCGGCGGTCGCGCTCGTCCACGTAGTACTTGACGATGTCGCAGGAGTACTGCATCTCGTCCACCAACCGCTGCGCCTCGATGAGCAGCACTCCGTAGGGCTGTGTCAGGTCGTCGAAGGGCGGCGGGTCCTCCTGCCGGGGGATGAGGGTGAGAGCTTCGACCCGTTCACGCGCTTCGCCCGCCAGTTCGCACAGTCGGACGGCTTGTTCGCTCAGCCGGTCCTCATCCAGGTCCGACAGGGTGCGGGTGATCTGCCCCACGGAACCGATCACCTCGCCAAAGCGTGACATGAACTCCCGGTGCGCCGTCTGGCGGTCGTCGTCGGCCCACAGGTGCAGCGCGCGAGCCATCGACCCCACCTGGGCGGCCACCCGACCGAGCGCCTCCACCAGCTGTTCGTACCCCTCGAAGGTCGCGTGCTTGCGGTGCCTGGCCACCAACCTGGAGGGGTTGAACAGAAGGGACTCCCATGCCGTCCGGATCGAGGCCCGGGCCTGTTCCACCTCGGACTCCAGGGCCTCGGCGCGTCGGCGCCACGCCTCGGACCGGCTCTCGTCCAGGTCCCCCTCAGTCAGGCTGCGGGCCACGTCGCCGAGCAGGTCGCACATGGAGTGCGAGAGGGAACCGATGGTCCACTCCACGCTGCGGTGCCGCATCGGGGGGAAGAGCACCAGGTTGGTCACGGTGCCGAGTCCGCACCCGATCGCCACCAGGAGGACGATCTCACCCAGCGCCATGAGCCGTCCGTCGAATCCGGACGAGGTGAGGAACACGGAGAAGGCGAAGAACGCGGCGGTGGGCACCTGCGTGCCCTGCTCGCCGAGGAAGCGCCACCGGGCGATCACCAGGGTGAGCAGCGTGACCAGGGCGAAGGTGAGTACGTCCGGGCCCGCCGTGAAGGCGAGGAACGCCTGCACGGCGATGCCCAGGAGGACAGCGCCGATGTAGCGGAGCGACTGCACCGCAGACCGGTAGACGGTGACCTGCATCATCATGACGGCGGTGAAGGGAGCGAAGGCGGGGGCCTCGGCCGCCAGGACGTCATGGGCGATGTACCAGGAGAGGGTGGCCGCCAGGGCGCTCTTGAGGATGCCGAGGACGAGGTTCTGTTCGTGGCTGCCCGAACGCCGGGCACGCGTGAGCCAGGCGCCGGTGGCCCGGCGTCGCCGGGACAGTGACGGGGAGACGGACATGGTTCGGAGCTGATTCCTTCCCACACGAGACGGACGGCGCGGACGCGCGGACAGCTATTACCCGTGTCGCGCGCCGTCACGCATCCGCTTCCCATCGGAACGGGGTGTGACTCAGCACGTCCACGTCCCGCCGCATGTCACGGTCGGAATCGGTTCAACGAGCTTTCCTGCATCCCGGGTCGACTCCCGAGCCGGGCCCCGTGGGCTGTGGTCCCACTCTTCGTTCGGGGATGGCCGCTGACCACTGGTCACCATCCCAGGAACATGCGGGGGACGATGTGGACGAGGGAGAGGGCCTCGTAGACGGCACCGATGATCAGCAGTCCCAGCGCGGGCAGGCTCAGCCAGCCGAACAGTTGGAGTCCGCGCAGGTATCCCCGTCGGCGGTCGGGCGCGCCGACCGTCGCCGGACGCAGCCAGGCCATGGCGAAGACGTACGAGCCGAGAGCGAGAAGAATGTAGGCCTGGAACTCGATGACCATCGTCAGGGAGTGCGGAACCAACAACGTCGCCATGGTCTCGTCGACCGGGGCCAGGACCAGACCGCTCTCGAACGTCTTGTACAGGAGGAGGGCGACCCCGGCGAAGGGGACGACCAGTGAGGGCAGCAGGATCAGCTTCAGGGAGACCGTCAGCACGTTGACCGCGAGGATGGTCAGGGCGAACAACCACACGTTGCTGAGCAGCGACGCCACCAGGTCCGCCGTCCCGTCCTCCTCCAGGCCGGTGACCAGCGACGCGGTCAGGTCGGGGAAGAGCACTCCCAGCACCAGCCCGACCAGGAGCACCCCGTAGACGAGGGCGTTGAGCACGAGGTAGGCGCGCAGGTTTGATCGGATGATGCGGAAGGGTTCACGCAGGCGTCGCATGGGGTCTGTCTCCTTGATGGCGAGTACGGGTTGGTTCCGACCGGGAGGGGCGCTGGCGATCGGTCGTTCGGGTGTGGTCAGCCCTGACCGTCCAGTGCCCGACTCCAGCGCAGTCGCGTCGCGCGTTCCACGCTGGCGGTGGACGCGCAGAGCCCGAGCACGCTGTTGAGCCACAGCGGAAGGTTCACGGGCGAGGTGAGGGTTCCCCAGCGTTCGGCCACCGGAGGCACCTGGGAGAGGGCCTCCACAATCTGCGGAACCACCAGGAGAACGGGGATGACCAGCATCACCAGCGACACCACGCGGATGCACCGGCTCAGCCCCGGACGCTCACGTTCCATCCGGGACCGACGCCCCTCCGCCGATCGAGGGTCGGGGGAGAGGCGTCGCTCGACGCCCTCTTCGCCGACGTAATGGCAGCGCCTGAGCCCGTAGCTCGTGGCCTCCACCTCGATCGTCCCTCCGGGCACGGTGAACACGGCGGGGAGCGTGGAGTCCAGGTGGTGTCTGCCGTTGAGGTACAGGTGGGCCCTGCCCTCGCCGTTCTCCGTGAGCAGCCGTTGCCAATAGGGGACGTCGACGCTGTAGACCGCCTGTCGCCCCCGGTGGTCGGTGAGCTCGAGGTGGTGCAGCGCGCGGGAGAGGGGTTGCCAGGCACGGTAGGGCTTCAGGGAACGCCCGTTCCCGCCCCTGACCCGCCGCGCGGCCGCGCGCTTCCTCCGGTCCTTGATCACTGCGTGTCCCGTCTCGTCGCTCGAAGGTGCTCGGGGCCGTTCCCGACCCGTTCCGCTCCTTCGTGAAGGCCGTGTGCGTTCGGACGCGAGCCCTCTTCCGGTCGGTGCTGGCACCCATTGCAGACCCTGCCCTCGGGGCAGAGTCAAGCCCGGAGAGGACTGTTGACCCTGCCCCAGGGGCAGGGTGTTGACTGGGGTCGCGGTGCGGGACCACCCGCGTCGACTGAGTGGAAGGTGGTCACACGTGGCGTGGAGTACCCAGCAGATCGCCGATCTGGCCGGGACGACGGTCAAGGCCGTCCGGTACTACCACCAGATCGGGCTGCTGGACCTGCCCGAACGGGCGGCGAACGGATACAAGCAGTACGAGGTCGCGCACCTGGTTCGGCTGCTGCAGATCAGGCGGCTCAGCGACCTGGGTGTTCCGCTGTCCGAGGTCGCGACTCTGGAACGGGCCGACGACGACCCGGACGAGGCCATCCGCGTCCTGGACAGGGAACTGGAGGCGACGGTCAACCGGCTCAACCGGGTGCGTGAGGAGCTGGCCGTCATCCTCCGCCACCGTGCGCCCGCGTACGTGCCGCCCGAGTTCGCGCCGATCTCCGGTGACCTCTCCGAACGGCAGCGGTCCCTGTTGATGGTCTTCTCCTCCGTCCTCAGCAAGGAGTCCGTCGAGCGGTTCCGCGAGTTGATCAGCGAGCCCGAGGAGACGGACGAGGAGTTCGAGGCCCTGCCAGCGGACGCGGACCAGGCCGTGATCGACGCTCTCGCCGAGCGCATACTGCCGGTCGTGCTGCGGGGGCGTGAGGAGAACCCGTGGTCGCGGGCCCCGGCGGCGGACGCGCCGGGGGGTGAGCTGCATGCCACGCGGACCATGGCCGAGGCGGTGACGCAGTTGTACAACCCCGCCCAGCTGCGCGTGCTCAAGCGCCTGAACGAGCTCCTCACGGAGAGGGCCTCAGGCACGCACGACGACGGGCCGTGACGGCGAGGTGCGGCAGTCGGCCCACCGGCCGGGTTCGCTTACTTCGGCCCTCGCCGAGACCGGGAACTCCATGACCGGGCGCGGAGCGGGCGCTCCGCGCGGGGGTCGGTGCGACGCCTCGTCACCGCCGTTCGGCCCCGGCCCCGCGCAGGTGGCGGATCCACGTCACCGCGACACCGCAGACGACCGCCGCGGACCCCGCGAGGATCACCGAGGACAGTATCCACTCGCGTGAGCCGTCCGGACCGTGGACCCGGTTCCCGGCGCCCACGTCGACAACCCGGATCTCCTCGCCCTCCCGGCAGGTCCCGCGTCCGGCGGCGTGGAGTTGGACGCCGCGTGCCTCGCCGCCCGAGTCCGGCGTGTAGGTGCCGTTGCAGGTGCACGACTCGTGCCCGGGGTGCTGGACACAGCTGAGACTGGACACCGTGAACACCCCCGGCGCTCCTTCGCCCCGCGCAGCCCTCAGGCTCTGGTCGAGCCCGGCGAAGCCCACGTAGGCCACACCGGCGACCAGGAGCAGCAGAACGAGGGAGAACGGGAGCGAGGGCGCCTGACGGGGCTGCACCTCTCCGGGGGATCCGTCCCCGGGGCGCGCCGCCGTTCCGCCGGGGCGCGCGGGGAGGCCCATCACGTCGTGGCCGACACCGTCCTGGTTCATCGCGCTCACACCCTGGTCCGTTCGTCGTCGTTGTCCTGGCCAGTGGTCCGCGTCGCGGTGACGCCGTCCTCCGGCTCCGCGCCGCCACGGGCGATCCGGAGGGCGAGCACCGCCGCGACCGCGCACAGCGCCGCTGCCATGAGCCACACCGGGCCGTAGCCCCCGGTCACGTCACGCGTGAAACCGCCGAAGACCGCCATGGAGCCCGCGCCGACCTGGTGGATGGCGTTCACCCACCCGAAGACGATCGCGCCGTCCGCGCCGAACACCCGGCGGCAGAGCAGGATGGTCGGGGGCACGGTCGCCACGTCCAGCAGGCCGAAGACCACGACGAAGGCGACGAGCGCGGATCCGGCGTTCGGACCGAACAGCGCGGGCAGCCCGGCCAGGAGGACGGCCCGGCCGAGGTAGTAGGCGACCAGCAGGCCGCGCGGGTCGAAACGGTCGGTGAGCCAGCCGGAGACGATGGTGCCGACCAGGGAGAACACGCCGATGGCCGAGACCAGCCCCGCCGCGACGGTCACCGCCATCCCGTGGTCCTGTGCGGCGGGCACGAAGTGGGTCCACATGATGCCGTTGGTGGTGGCTCCGCACACCGCGAACGTCCCGGCGAGGAGCCAGAACTGTCGGCTGCGCACGGAGTCGCGCAGGACCCGGATGGTTCGGCGGGCCGCGCCCTGCTCCGTCCGTGGTTTGGCGACGAAGGACGCGGCACCGTAGGGCCTGTGTCCCACGTCCGCAGGATGGTCACGCAGGATCAGGGCGACGAGGAGCATCATCACGAACGCGGTGAGGGCCAGCGTCACGATGGCCGGACGCCACCCCTGCTGCTCGATGATCCACGCGAGCGCGGGCAGGAAGACCAGCTGCCCGAAGGCACTGGCTCCGGTCAGCGCGCCGATGACCAGGCCCCGGCGCTCGACGAACCAGTTGTTGGCGATGGTGGCGGCGAAGGTCATCGCGAGTGATCCGGTGCCCGCGCCGACGAGGAACCCCCAGTAGAGGGTCAGCTGCCAGGAGTCCGTGATCACCGTGGTCAGCCCCGCTCCCGCGATGACGGTCGCCAGGGCGACCAGGGCGATCCGGCGGATGCCGAACCGGTCCATCAGCGCCGCCGCGAAGGGGGCGATGAGGCCGTAGACGATCATGTTGACCGAGGCGGCGAGACCGATCGAGCCGCGCGACCAGTCGTACTCGGTGTGCAGGGGGTCCATGAGGAGTCCCGGCATCGCGGCGAAGGCCGCCGCGGCGACGATGGTCGCGCCCGCGACGAGCGCGATCAGCCAGGCTCGGTGGACCAGTGCGGGCGTTCGCCCGTCGTTGGACGCGCTCGTCCCGGTGCTCTTGGAGAGGCCTGTCGAAGTCATGTGTCCAGACTCCTGCGCGGGGCCTCCTCCGGACAGTGTCCCGAAAGCCAACATGTGCAAGAATCCGGCCATGACGGTTTTCGCCAGTCCGGATCGCCACCGTGTCGCCGTGCTCGCCCGCCACGGCCTGCTGCCCATCGAGGCGGGGATCGTCCACCGGCTGTTCGGTCGGGCCTGCGGGACCGACGGCCGACCCCTGTACGAGGTCGTGACCTGTGCCGTGGAACCGGGCGTGATCACCACCGACACCGACTTCTCCCTGAACGTCCGCCACGGCCCCGAGGTCCTCGACGAGGCGCAGACGGTCATCCTGCCCGCGGCGCAGGAGGACTACCTGGAACGCCCGCACGACCCGATCTCCCCGGCCCTGGCGGCGGCGGTCAACCGCATCCCCGAGCACGCGCGGGTGGCCTCGATCTGCACGGGCGCCTTCGTGCTCGCCGCGCTCGGGCTCCTGGAGGGCTGTCGGGTCACCACGCACTGGAAGTCGGCCGGGTTCTTCCGCGCGATGTATCCGCACATCGACCTCGACCCCGACGTGCTGTACACGGACAACGGGCGCGTGCTGACCGCTGCCGGGGTCGCCTCCGGGATCGACCTCAGCCTGCACATGATCCGCACGGACCACGGTGCCGCCATCGCCAACGAGGTCGCTCGGAACACGGTGGTGCCGCCGCACCGCGACGGTGGGCAGGCCCAGTACATCCGCAGCCCCGTGCCCGCCCCCGCACGCTCCGCGACCTCCCGGGCCCGGTCCTGGGCGCTGGAGCACCTCCACCTCCAACCGAGCCTGAGTGACATGGCCGGTCAGGAGGCGATGAGCGTGCGCACGTTCACGCGCCGTTTCAGGGACGAGGTGGGTTACTCACCGGGTCAGTGGCTCGCCCAACAGCGGCTCGACCGCGCCAGGCAGCTCCTGGAGGAGTCGGACCTGTCAGTGGACCGGATCGCGCGCGTGGCCGGGTTCGGTACCTCGGCGTCGCTGCGTCAGCACATGCACGCGGGGCTCGGGGTCTCTCCCAGCGCCTACCGCCGTACCTTCCAGGGGACGGGCGCACCGTCTCCTGACTCCGGCTGACACGTTCGTCCCCGTCTATCGCAGCCGAGGTCCGCCAGAGGCGGGAGGACCACTTCCCCGTGTCCGCGTGAGAACGGAACCTAGCTGAAGGCGGCGGAGCGGTCGTCGACCCCGGATCCGCGCGGCCCCGGACGCTTCCCGTGGCCGTTCCGTGCTGGGAGCTCCCCGCCCCGTGAAGGGATGACGCCGCGGAGGCTGCTCGCGACCCCGGGGACGGGGGGTGTGTCGAGGTCAGGCTCAGGAGCCGAAGCCGCGGATCCGGTGTTGCATGACCCGGTAGGGCCAGTCGTGGTCGGTGTTCCACTGGCTGACGGTCAGGTGCAGGTCGTCCAGCGTGGACCCGGGGATGATGTATCCGCCATAGAGCTGGGCCACATGCGAGTCGTCCTCCTCACCCCAGGCCCCGCCGTGGATGAGCGTGCGGCGGTGAGCCGTGTACAGGTTCGCCGTGGGGGTGTCCGCGATGATGCCGTCGATGCGGTAGTCGCCAGCGTTGAACCAGGTCAGCACCCATCTACCTTCGAGAGGGCGCAGGCACATCTCGCCGAAGGCACCATCGAGGACGGGGGTGGGCGGCAGCCCCCAGTCCCAGACCCCGTCGCGGTACCCCCAGGGTTCGTAGGCGCCGGGATCGGCGATGGCGGACGAGGGGACCCGGTGCAGGATGATCGGCCGACTACGGGTGAAGGCCGTGGAGTACACGTACACGTATCCGTCGTCGCCCTCGGCCCAGGTGAGCAGCTGGAACAGGCCGTCGTGCAGGTCGGCGTCGAAGTGCGCGCCGGTGTGCACCCAGGTGGCTCCGGAGTCGTCCGAACGCCAGATCTCCGTCCAGACCACGTTGCCCAGACCCTTGTTGACCATCGCGTGCAGGTACATGGTGTCGCCGATGGTGATCACGTCCGAGGGCAGGACGGTGGTGAAGACCGGGTTGTCGTGGTCGTAGTCCCACAACTGCTCCGCGGCCTCCCCTCCCACCGCACCGGACCACTCCACCCCGGCCTCGAGATCGGTGGTCGTGGAGTACAGGGCGGTGGGGGAACGCCACCAGCCGCCGCCGACCACGGCGTCCTCGAAGCTGTCGCCGAAGACGAACAGCGTGCGTCCGTCCGGAGTGCGCACAGGTATGCCCAGGTCGGTGGCTTCCATGCGAAAGCGTGTGGTCAGTCCGGGGCCGGTGAGGTCACCGACCTTGGTGACCTCGAGGCCCTCCCGGGGCGCGGGGCCCGCCGCGGCCGTGGAGGGGGACGTACCGAGCAGGAACCCGGAGCCGAGCAGGACCCCCGCGGAGCCGCGCAGGAACGTGGACCGGTCGATCCGCGGGGGATGAGCCGCGTGGGAGTGGGGGAGCCGAGGGGAGTGGGGGTCGATCAAGATCGCTCCTACGTGGTCGCCGAAGGCTCAGGATCAACAGGCCGACCCCGGTTGTCAACCACCCCTGGGAGGCGGGCGCACCCCGGGCCACAGGCCCATGTAGGAAACGAACTCAGTTCCAGCATTGAGTGACGAAAATTGTCGGATCCGTTATGACAACCCCCCGTGTGCCCGAGGGAGCGCTCTGTTTCACTGAGGCGGCGGCCACGAGGGTGGCCGCCTCGCACGAGCCGTCGTCCCGGTCCACCCCTTCGAACCGGGACCGGGACGCGACGACTCGCACGAGCGCCCCCGTCTTCCCCTGGAGCCGACTTGAGTCCGAATCCCCCGAGCCGACGCAGCCTCCTCAAGAGCGTCGGCGGACTTTCCCTTGGTCTGGCCGTGACCTCCGGCGGCGTCTTCGCGGCGACCTCCTCGGCCCACGCGGACCCGGTCGCCCGGAACCTGCCCGCACCGAACCACGCCGGACTCCGTCTCGTCGCACACAACGAGGACGACCCCCGCATGTGGTACTACCGCTTCGAGACCGACGAGATCGGGTGGAATCCCGCCGTCAACGTCCTCGTGCCGCACGGCTACCGGGACAACGGCCGCACCTACCCGGTCCTCTACCTGTTCCACGGAGGCGGCCCCGGCCAGGACTTCATCAGCTGGGACAGGGCAGGCATCCGCCAGCTCTCCGAGGACAAGCAGATCATCATCGTGATGCCCGACGGTGGGCCCTGCGGGTGGTACAGCAATCCCGTCACCACCAACGTCGGTCCCCGCAACTGGGAGACCTTCCACATCAACCAGGTCCTGCCCTGGATCGACGCGAACTTCCGCACGCACGCGGAGTTCGACGGCCGCGCCGTCGCGGGCTTCTCGATGGGCGGATTCGGCGCGCTCAAGTACGCCGCCAAGTACTACGGTCACTTCGCCTCCGTGAGCTCCTACTCGGGGCCCGCCAGCATGCGACGCGATCTCGGGCTCGTCACCCACTGGGCGAACTTCACCTCCGGAGCCTTCGAGCTCGGCGGCGGCACGGTCTACGGCGTGCCGTGGAACGAGGCCAGGGTGAGCGCCGACAACGCCGTGGAGAACGTCGAGCGCTACCGCGGCAAGCGTGTCTTCATGGTCGCCGGGGACAGCCCTGACCCCTTCGACCTCTTCGACCGGATGAACGAGGAACAGGTGCTGGCCGGTCAGCGCGAGTTCCGCGCCCTGCTGGACGGCGCCGGCATCCCGCACGAGTCGCACGAGGCCGGGGGCGGCCACTTCATCCGCCCGGACCTGGTGCGCGCCGACCTCGACGGCATGATCGGACGCCTGCGCACAGCCGGATAGCCGGCCCTCGGGCGCACCGGTCGGAGCCGCTGTGTGGTTCCGACCGGTGCGCCCGTTGGCGGTCCTGCCCAGGGCCCCCGCCCGACCGCCGCGTACTCCACCACGGAGGCCAGTGGGACGGGGTCGCACGCATGGGGCGACCCGTCGCACGTTCCTGCCGGTCGACGGTGCGGTGGCGTGTGTCCGGAGCGCCCTGCCCTCTCACGAGGGAGGCGGGTCACCGCTTGGGGTGGTCGGGACACAGGACCGCAGCGACGGACATCAGGCTTCGAACAGGGTCTGCCCCACGAACCCTCCCTCCGAGCAGCCGGGCGGGATCGCGAAGACCGCCGAGCCGATGTGGGTGATCCACTCGTTGAGCAGGTCCAGTTCGTCGAGGCGACGCTGGATGGGCACGAACTGTCGGTGCGGGTCCCGTTGGTGGCAGACGAACAGCAGCCCCGCGTCGTCCCCGGACTCGTAGTTGTAGCCGCGACGAAAGATCCTCTCGTCCGGGTCCTCCGAGCGGGCGCGGCGGATGTGCGCGTACTCGGCGATCACCGGGAACCCGAGCGGTGTCAGGGCGTCGAGGTCGGGGTCGTCGTGTTCCTCCTCTCCGGTGAGGGGAGCGCCGTTGTCCAGGCGACGCCCCACTGAGTCCTCCCGGCCGGGGCGGTCGAGGCGGTCCCACTCGCCCAGGTCCATGGAGACTCGCCGCAGCACCAGAGCCGTTCCTCCCCGGAGCCAGGCCGGGGCGTCCTCCCCGCACCAGACCAGGGGATCGAAGTCCTCGTCCTGCGGCTCTGGATTGACCGTGCCGTCGACCTGACCGAAGAGGTTGCGCATGGTCGTTCCCTCGGGCTCGGCCCCGTAGGAACGGCGGAAGCCGTCCTGCGCCCAGCGCACCGAACCGAAGGCGCGGGTGTCCTTCAGGAGCATGCGTGCGGCGTGGGAGAGAGTCAGCGGGTCGTCGCAGCACACCTGGAGGAGCAGGTCGCCGTGGGACCATGCCTCCTCCAAGCGGTCGGTGTCGAATTCCGGCAACGGTCCCAGCCACTGTGGGACCAGGGCCGGGTCGACCCGCTCCACCAGGCCGGGGCCGAAGCCCAGGGTCACGGTCAGGCCCGCAGGGGAGAGGGCGAGCTCGGGTTCGGTGTCGGCCAGAGCGGACCTGCCCTGGGTGAGCCGGGCCGCGTCGTCGGAGAGCAGCGTGAGCAGCCGTCGTACCCCGTCGGCGTCGACGTCCTCGTTCAGGTCGACGCCGACGAACCTGGCGTGGGCCTGCGGTGGTGTCGCGATCCCCGCCTGGTGGGCGCCGTGGAAGGCGTGGGTGCGGTCACCGTGCACGTTCCCGGTTGCCGAGGAGGACTCCGCGGGTGAGCGCAGCGAGCGGACCAGGGCGTCACCACCACTGAGGGCCACCGCTCCCACTCCAGCGGCAGCGGCACCTCCCAACAGGACACTTCTGCGCGAGGGTCGAGCGCCCTCCTCCGTGGGGTGCTCCATCAGTGGCCCTCGTGGTCGTCGTCGGAGTCCCCGTGGTCCCCGTGGTCACCGTCGTAGTTCTCGTTCGCTCCCTCGAAGTCCTTCACAGGGGCGGTGAACTCGTGGGTGGAGCCGTCCTCGAACTCGAGCGTGACGGTGACCTCGGCGCCGGGCTCCAGGTCCTGGGCCAGGCCCATGATCATGATGTGGTCGGCACCCGGGGAGAGCTCGTGTTCGGACCCGGCCGGAACGGAGAAGCCGCTGTCCTTCTCCTGCATGACCATGTTGCCGTCGTCCCCGCTGACGACCTCGTGCAGTTCGACCATGTCGGAGACGTCGTCGGCGCTGGCGGCCACGATGAGGGCTTCGGCTTCGCCCTCGTTGGTCAGGATGCCGAAGGCGGCGGTCATGCCGTCGTCGGCAGCGGCCGCCTTGACCCACGGGTCGGAGACGGAGACCAGATCGGCCTGTGCGGCGGATCCCTCCTGGACCGCGGCGTCCTCCTCTGCGGGGGAGGTCGAGGAGCAGGCACCCAGGATCAGGGCGGCGCTCACGGCGGTCGGGATCAGGAGCGAGCGTGCGGTGAGGTTCATCGGGTTTCCTGTTCGGCTCGAGTGTGCTGGGTCATGGGTCGTCGCGGGTCGGTGGGGCGCCGAAGGCGCAGGGCGGCGGCGTAGATGAGAAGTCCGGTCAGGGCTCCGGCCAGGGCCATGACGGCCTCGCGGGGAAGGGTGACGTTCGGGGAGGGGGCCGCGGCCGCGTCCTCGCCGTCGGTCTCGTTGGCCGGGGCGGCTTCCAGATCGGGAGGGGGCGGTCCGCCCTCGCCCACCTCAAAGGTCAGGGCTCCGCTGATGGGGTGGCCGTCGCTGGAGACCACGCGCCAGCGGACCGCGTACCCGCCGTCGGCCAGGTCCGGGGGCAGTTCGACGCTGACCTCGTGACCGTCCACGAGCGGCTCAGTGGTGGCCACCGGCTCGGCTTCGGAGTCCAGGACCAGCACGGCGGTGGACACGTCCATCGGCTCCCCGCTGAAAGTGAGCCTGACCTCGTCGGGAGCGGTCGGGACCGCCTGTTCGTCCCCTGGGACCGAGGAGAGCAGAGTGTCGTGGGCGAGCGCCGGGGCCGGTGTGAGCACCACGGCGGTGGTGACGGCGCAGAGTAGGCCGGGGATGCCCCGCATGGATCCTCCTCGTCGTGTGCGACCACGTGGTCGGCACTACGAGAAGTCGTCCCTCGGCCGCGAGGAGTTCCCCGGGATCCCTGGATTCTTTCGAGCCGGGCCGCTCCCCCTGGCGTCCGTCCCGACCCGGTCGCCGGATCCGTTCTCAGCGCGGAGGTCCCGGGACGGAACACGGACAGGTGCGTGGGCTTCGACGCGGCGACGCGGTGACGCGACGCCGCGTGATGAGTGATCAGTCGGACTCCGAATGACGAACCGGCAGGGTTCAGGTGAAATCTGGATACTCGTGCTCAACTCGGTGTCATCAGTGGGCGTGTGTATGTGCCGGTCATCCCCTTGGGGAGGCGCGTTCCCGGTCGAAACGGACAGACCGCGACGATGTTCACCTCCTACACAAAGGATGGGGCAGATGGTAGGAAGTTGACGCGCAGGGCTTCCTCGTTCCCCCAGCCGCCCGGAGGCTTTCCATGAATCGCCGGTGGTCGATCCGCTCACGCACGAGTGCCCTCGTGGCAGCGGGTTCCGTCCTGGTCCTCACCTTCACACCCGTCGCGGCAGCGGCCGACCCCCGCGACGATCCCCGGGAACACACCGGGTTCAGCGAGACCGTCGAGATCCCACCGGGTGGCTCGGCCACCAGGGTCGACGATCCCGCGCCGAGGTTGGAGACGTTCGAGTCCGAGAGACCGGTCGCCCCCGGGGTCACGTTGACCTCGTTCGACACCTACGGGCCGGACGGCTACACGGGAGACCCGAACTGGCTCCAGGGCGACCTGCTGACCACGGACCTCACCGGGGACGTCAGCGTCGACTACCTGTTCCCCGGCCGGGTGACCGAGCGGGAGCCCCTGAGCACCCAGGCCGACCGGGTCGGTGCGGTCGCGGCGGTGAACGGCGACTTCTTCGACATCAACGCCTCCGGTGCTCCGCAGGGCGTGGGCGTGCGCAGCGGTGAGCTCATCCAGTCGCCGACGACCGACGACCACCGCGAGTCCTCCGCCGTCTTCACCCCCGACGGGCTCGGTTCGATCGGCGAGGTGTTCTTCGAGGGGACCATCGAACTGCCCGAGGGAACCTCGCCGCTGGACGCGATCAACAAGCCCTCTCTGGGTCCCGGCGAGATCGCCGCGTTCACCCCGTTGTGGGGGTCGTACTGCCGCTGCCGGGTGGTGGAGGGCACCTCGGAGACGTTGGAGGTCGTCGTCACCGACGGCGTGGTCACCGAGGTCGTGGAGGATCCGCGCGAGGGAACGATCGCCGACGACAGCTTCGTGTTGGTCGGACGTGAGGACGGTGCCGAGGCACTGTCCTCGCTGGAGGTGGGCGACCCGGTCGGCATCGCCTACGACGCGCGCGCCAGCGGTGACCAGGAGATCCACGCGGCGCTGAACGGCCGTCAGATGCTCGTCGTCGACGGCCGGGTGCAGCGGGCTTCGGAGGGCAACAACGTCCCCGGGGCCCCGCGCATGGCCATCGGGTTCTCCGAGGACGGCTCACAGATGTTCCTGCTGAGTGTGGACGGGCGCCAGCCCGCGTTCTCGGCGGGGGTCGGTCTGGACGAGCTCGGCCAGATGATGGTCGAGGCCGGTGCGCACACCGCGGTCAACCTGGACGGCGGCGGCTCGGCCACGATGGTGGCGCGTACCCCCGGCGCGGAGGAGGTACGGGTGGAGAACCGGCCCTCGGACGGGGAGGAGCGCCTCGTCCCCAACGGGCTGGGGCTGTTCGCCCCCGAGGGCAGCGGTCAGATCGACGGTTTCTGGGTGGAGACCGGGATCGCCCCCGAACACGTCGACGGCTCCGGGTACGTCGCGCCCAGTCGGACGGACCGGGTCTTCCCCGGACTGACGAGAAGATTGACGGCGGCCGGCCACGACGAGACCTATGGTCCGGCCGAGGCCGTACCGAATTGGCGGTCCGACGACAGCCGGGTCGGAGTGACGGACCGCGAGGGAGTGTTCACCGCTCGGTCACCTGGTATCGCCACGGTCACGGCCAGCAAGCTCCGTGCGCGGGGCGAGATCGAACTGACCGTCCTGGGCGACCTGACCCGGATCGGGACCACACCCGAACGGGTGGGACTCTCCGACGCGGAGGCCTCCGCCGTCGTGCAGGTGACCGGCTACGACGCGGACGGGTTCGCCGCACCGATCGAGCCGGACGACGTGGAGTTGACCGTCGACGAGAGCGTCGCCCGGGTCTCGGTGACCGAGGACGGTCGCTTCGAGGTCCGGGCCGCCACCGAGAGCGGTTCCACGCTCGCCACCGTGCGGGTCGGTGACGTCGAGACGACCATGGCGGTTACCGTCGGGCTGGACGAGGTCGTCGTCGCCGACTTCGAGGACGCCGCCGACTGGTCCTACTTCGGTGAGCGGGCCGAGGGGGAGGTCGCGGTGGCGGAGGGCCGCGACGGCAAGGGTGTGAACCTGACCTACGACTTCACCGCCTCGACCGGGACCCGGACCGGTGGTGTCCTGCCGCCGGGCGGGGAGCGGGAGATCCCCGGACAGCCGCAGGAGCTGCGCGCCTGGGTCAGTTCGGAGGGCAACGGGGAGTGGGCCAGCCTCCAGGTCTGGGACGGCGCCGGACAGCTGGTGCCCGCGATGCGCGCCGGGTACCTCGACGAACCGGGCTGGCAGCAACTGGTCTTCAGGGTCCCGCCGGGCACGCAGTATCCGCTGTCGCTGCGACGTGTCTACTTCGCGGAGACCGAGCCCGGGGCCAGCTACCAGGGCGAGGTGGTCATCGACGAGGTGACCGCGATGGTGCCGCCGCCGATCGACGTGCCGCCCACCGAGCCCGTCGTCGACCCCGTGGTGGCCCCCGGCGCGACCGTGGCCCAACAGGACTGGCGGTTCGCCGTCCTGTCGGACGCCCAGTTCGTCGCACGCGATCCGGACAGCGAGATCGTCGCCTACACGCGGCGGGCCCTGAGGGAGATCCGCGCCAGCGACGCGGAGTTCCTCATCATCAACGGTGACTTCGTCGACGAGGCCGCGCCCGAGGACCTCGCTCTGGCCCAGCGCATCCTCGACGAGGAACTGGAGGGCGAGCTGCCCTACTACTACGTGCCGGGCAACCACGAGGTCTCCGGGGGCACGCTCGACAACTTCCGGGAGGCGTTCGGGCAGACCCAGCGGGTGGTCGACCACCACGGCACGAGGTTCGTGCTGCTGGACACGGCCCGGTTCTCCTACCGGGCCAGCGACTGGTCGCAGCTGCGGCTGCTGCGGGAACAACTGGACGCCGCGGCCGAGGACCCCGCCGTGACGTCGGTGGTGGTCGCCCAGCACGTGCCCTTCCGTGACCCGCTTCCCTCCAAGGCGAGCGAGCTGGCGGACCGCAAGGAGGCGGCCACGGTCGAGGGCTGGCTGGCCGGGTTCCAGGCGGAGACCGGCAAGGGAGCGGCCTTCATCGGGGCGCACGTGGGAGTGTTCCACGCCGACCGGGTGGACGGGGTGCCCTACGTCGTCAACGGCAACGCCGGGAAGAACCCCTCGGCCGGACCCGCGGAGGGCGGATTCACCGGTTGGTCGCTGTGGGGCGTGAACACCGGGGGACAGCCCGAGGAGGACTGGGTGGTGACGGAACTGCGCCCCCACGTGGACGGGCTGGAGCTGGACGCGCCCGCCTCGGTCACCGTTGGTGAGCAGGCGGAGATCGCCGCGACGGTGGACAACGACGGCAGCGCGGTGCCGGTCGCCTACCCGGTGAGCGCGGACTGGTCCGGCTCCGACGGTGTCCACATCGGCCCGGTCGACGACGCGGGGGCCGATCACGTTGCCGCGTTCGATCCGGCGACGGGCCGGTTCAGCGCGCTGGGGGAGGGGACCGTGGAGCTGCGCGTGAGCGTGAACGGAGTCACCGAGGAGGTCACCATCGAGCTCGGGTCCTGACCGACGTCGGAGTCCCTCCCGAACCGGGAGCGCGGGATGCCCCGGACCGTTGATGTCCGGGTCATCCCGTTTCCGTGCCCGGTCCTCAGCCCGCGCGGAGGATGAGGGCCAGACGCGTGGTGCGATCCGGCGCGAGGGTCTCGCGCACCCCGGTCTCCAGGGCGCCCTCGGTGGCGTCGACCACGGACACGTGGCGGGTGGTCCTGGTCAGGGCCGTGTACACCTGGGGGCGCGAAACCGGGACCTGGGGCGGGAAGACCGCCACCACGGCGGGCCAGCGGCTCCCGTGGGCGACGGCCACGCTCACGGCCCATCCCGGGCGCAGCGCGGACGGGTCGGTGACGGTGACAGTCGTGCCGTCGGCCAGCTCGATCACGGCACCCTCGGACACCTCACGCAGATAGCCGGTCTCGCCCGGACCGTACCCGGGACCCTCGGAGGTGAGCACCACACGGTCGCCCACGTCGAACCCGCCGTGCGCTCCCGGGCCGGGGTTGAGGCGCTCCTTGCACGCGGCGTTGAGCGCGCGGGCACCGGCCGGGCCGTCCTCGCGGCAGGTGACCACCTGGACCTGGTCGGAACCGATCCCCAAGGCCCGGGGGATGGAGTCGGTCACCAGCTGCGTCACCCGGTGGGCGGCCTCCTCGGCGGAGGCGGCGGGGACCCGGACGACCTCGCGGTCGGGCGCCTCCACCTCGGTCCAGTCGCCCTCGGCGACCGCGCGGGCCAACTTGGCGACGGGGGAGGGCTCGGCGTCGTCGGCGACGACGGCGACGTGCGCGGTGCGTGAGGAGGCCACGTCGACCACCACCCGACCGGGGGTGGCGGAGGGCGCCTGGTCCGGGTCGGCCAGCAGCACCAGATGCGCGTCGTCCACGCAGACCGACGCCAGGTCCGCCATGCGGGCCACGCCCAGGGACATCGACTCGCACAGCGCGACGATCCCCGCCGAGGCGGGTCCTCCGGCCAGCAGGGCGGCGAGGGAGACCGCGCGCACGGGCGGTTCGCCCTCCGAACCCAGCAGCCGGTCCAGGTCGGCGTTCACGGCGGCGGCGGTCTGCGCGGTGGGAGCCACGACCGTGATCCCCACCTGGCTCTCCCGGGCGATACCGGCCAGGCAGAGCAGGGTCCGCGCGGCCTCGGCCTGGTCGCCGGGGCCGTGGTGCACCACCGTCACCGGACGCATGGTGGCGGTGAGCACCGCCTCCCGGGTGGTCTCGGAGATCGTGAGACCGTGTTCGGAGGTGGCGGCCTCCAGGGTCTCGGCGGCGGTCATCGGGTCCATGATCGGTTCGCTGCCACCGATCAGCCGCAGGAGCTGTACACCGAGCCGCTGTTCGGCGTGGCCGACATCGTAGGGGGCGTAGTGGCGTTCGGGATCGGGCAGGTCCGGTACCTCCGGAACACCGCCCTCCTCGAAGTCGAGGTCGTCGTCGGCCTCGTCGCCGCTCTCGAACAGCGCGATCTCGTCCGCCGCGACGGCGGCCTCCAGCGCAGCCCGGGGGTCGGCGACGCCGAGCTGGCCGACCACTGTGGCCAGCCTCTTCTCCTCGATCGCGGTGTGGCCCCGGCGGGCGGCGGTACGCAGCGTGTGTCCGACCAGGGCGCCGAGGCGGCGGGGGTCGTCGGGGCGCGCGGCCCCGGCCAGGTGCTTGCGCGCGCAGTAGTCGGCCTGCTCGATGGTCACTTCGGGCAGGCGCAGCAGCAACCAGGGGTTGGCGTCCAGCTCGGCGGCGGGTTGGGGACCCAGCACGGACACCAGGCGCGGCGCCAGGGCGTGCGGGGCACCCATCCGGTCAAGGACGGCTAGGACCTTCTCGACAGCCTCGGACACCGGTTCCCCTCGTCAGGTGGTTCGTGGACTCGGTGGGAGCCTACCGACTCGCGGCGACACGCGGTGTTCGTCGTCCACAGGGTCACCCGGTGGGGCCCGCCTCGTCCTGGGTCACCTGGAGGACGGCGGCGCAGGGATCGGTGTCGGGGGAGGCCTCCTGGACGGCGGTGGCCGCGTGTGCGGCGGCCGCGCGGAAGAGCGCCCGGGTGTCGGCGTCCAGCGCGCCCAGCAGCCGCTCCTCGACGTGCTCGACCAGTTCGTTGGCGCTCGCCAGGACCTCGGACCCGTGGTCGGTGGGGCACACCCTGCGTACCCGGCGGTCAGCCGGGTCGGCGCGGCGCCGGACCAGGTCGGCGGCTTCCAGGTCGTCGATGAGGTAGGTCATCACGCTGCGGTCGATGAGCAGCCGTTCGGCCAGCGCGGCCTGTGTGGGGGCGTCACCCCGGGAGGCCGCCGCGAGAACGTGGTAGCCGCGGCTCCCGTGCGGGAGGTCGGCGAGCGCCGCCTCCACGTGTTCGTGCCAGCGGCGCAGCAGCACGGCCAGGGACCAGCCCAGGTTGTGTTCCCCGAGGCTCGGCTCCGGCGTGGTGGGTGTCATGGTCCGAGATTACCAGGAATAGGTGTGAGGGAAGATAAGTTGTGTTGAGCATCATTTGTCCAACAAACGATCCCCTTCCTGGAGGTCAGGCCATGACCGACTACGGACACCCCCTGGAGTTCGGCACCTTCCTCACGCCGACCGCACAGGACCCCGACCGCGTGGTCGGGCTGGCGGAGCTCACCGAGGCCGCCGGGCTGGACCTGGCCACCTTCCAGGACCACCCCTACAACCCCGCCTTCCTCGACACCTGGACCCTGCTCAGCTGGGTCGCCGCGCGCACCGAACGCCTCCGGGTCTCCGGCAACGTGATCAACCTGCCGCTGCGCCCGCCCGCCGTCCTGGCCCGCGCCGCCGCCAGCCTCGACCGCCTCTCCAAGGGCCGCTTCGAGCTCGGGCTCGGCGCCGGGGGCTTCTGGGACGCCATCCACTCGATGGGAGGCGGACGCCGCACCCCCGGCCAGTCCGTGGACGCCCTCTCCGAGGCCATCGACCTCATCCGCGCCGTGTGGGACACCGACGCCAGGGGAGGGGTGCGACTCCAGGGCGAGCACTACTCCGCCCACGGCATGAAGCGCGGCCCCGAACCCGCCCACGACATCGGGATCTGGCTGGGCGCCTACAAACCCCGCATGCTCAGGCTCATCGGTGCCAAGGCCGACGGCTGGCTGCCCAGCCTCGGCTACGCCAAGCTCGAGGACCTGCCCGGACTCAACGCGACCATCGACGAATCCGCGCTCGAACACGGCCGCGACCCACGGCAGATCCGCCGCCTCGTCAACCTGACGGGCGCCGCGTTCTCCCCGAGCGACGACGGTTTCCTCCAGGGCCCGCCCGAACAGTGGGTCGAGCAGCTGCTGCCCCTGGCCCTGGAGCTGGGCTTCTCCACGTTCGTGATGCCCACCGACGACCCCCGCGCCATCGACACCTTCGGCCAGGAGGTGGCCCCCGCCCTGCGCCGGGCGGTCGAGGCCGAACGCACCAGCACCGGGACCCCGACCGGGCCGGTCCGTCCCGTCGCCGCCCTGACCGCACGCCGCCCCGGCATCGACTACGACGCCGTCCCGCACGGCCTGCGCGACACGGCGGTCGAGCCCGGGGACAAGGGCTTCACCAAGCTCCGGCACGGGTACATGCAGCGGGGCCGCCCCGGGCTGGTCCTGCGGCCCACCGGTCCCGACCAGGTCGCCGAGGCCCTCGCCTACGCCCTCGACCAGGACGCGCCGCTCAACGTGCGCAGCGGCGGACACGGCATCAGCGGCCGCTCCACCAACGACGGCGGTGTCGTCCTCGACCTCGGCCGCATGAACGGGGTCGAGGTCCTGGACGCCGCGACCGGTCGCGTCCGTCTCGGCGCCGGTGCCCGCTGGGGGGAGGTCGGCGCGGTGCTGCACCAGCACGGGCTGGCGATCAGCTCGGGCGACCACGGGGGAGTGGGGGTCGGCGGGATCGCCACCACCGGGGGCCTGGGATACATGTCCCGCGCCCACGGGCTGACCATCGACCGCCTCACCGCGGTCGAGCTGGTCACCGCCGCTGGTGAACACCTCAGGGTGGACGCCGATCACCATCCCGACCTCTTCTGGGCGGTACGCGGCGCCGGGGCCAACTTCGGCGTCATCACCTCCGTGGAGGCCGTGGCGGCCCCGGTCCGGGACGTCGTCCTCGGCCAGATCGCCTACGACGCCGCCGACACCGCGGCCTTCCTCCGAACCTGGGGTGAGGTCGCCGAGTCCGCCCCGCGCGAGGTCACCGCCTTCCTGGCCCTGGGCCAGGGACGAGCAGGCCAGGGGCCCGTGGCACAGGCCATGGTCGTGTTCGCGGGGGACGACACCGACGCCGCCGTCCAGGCCCTGGAACCCTTCCTCAAGGTCGGACCGGTCCTGGACCAGCGCGCGCAGGTCGCCCCCTACCCGGCGATCCTGGTCGGGCACGCCGGTCCGCACGAGGGCGGCCAGACCCCGGTCGCCCGCTCGGCCCTGCTGGAGCACATCACCGACGAGTCCGCCGAGGCCGTGGCCCGGGCGCTCGCCACGGGCGACGCCTACTTCGCGCAGCTGCGCCAGGTCGGTGGGGCGGTCAACGACGTCGCCGCCGACGCCACCGCCTACCCCCACCGCTCGGCCAACTTCTCCCTGGCCGCCATGGGGCGCCGGGCGGACGTCCTGGACCGTCGCTGGGCGGAACTGGGCGCGACGGCGCGGGGGCTCTACCTGAGTTTCGACACGCGCACCGGGCCCGAGGTCCTCGCCGAGGCCTTCCCCGAACCCGCGCTCGGTCGTCTGCGCGCGCTCAAGGCCGCGTACGACCCGGACCAGGTGTTCGACCAGAACTTCCCGATCCCGCCCGGCGACTGAGCCCTCGGCGCGCGGCCGGTCAGCGTTCGGGACCGGCCGTGGCGTCGTCCAGGGCGTCGCGGATCTTGGGAGGAAGCCGCACGCTCTCCACGGACAGGATCTCCTCCAGCTGGGAGAGCGTGCGCGGACCCACCACGGCGGAGGCCACACCCTCCTGGTCCCGGGCCCAGCTCAGCGCCACGGCGAGCGGGGAGACACCCAGCCCCTCGGCCGCCGTGCACACCGACTCGACCACGCGTCGGCTGCGCTCGTCCAGGTAGGGCTCCACGTAGGGGGCCATGTGCGGGAACGCGGCGCGGGAGTCCGCGGGCACTCCGTTGCGGTACTTGGCGCTGAGCACGCCCCGCCCCAGCGGAGACCACGCGATCACGTGCGCCTCGCTGGCCGCCGCGGCCGGCCGCAGCGCGTGGTCGGCGCCCCGGTTGAGCAGCGAGTACTCGGTGCCCGCGCTCACCAGCGGCACCCGCCCCGGCTGGGCGCGCTGCCAGGTGGCCAACGTGGCGAACTGCCAGGCCTTGAGGTCACCGGTGCCCACGTAGCGGGCCCTGCCCGACGCCACCGCCGTCTCCATCGCGGACAGCGTCTCCTCCGGCGGCGTGTGGGGGTCGTACACGTGCAGCTGCCACAGGTCCACGTAGTCCGTCTGGAGGCGCCGCAGCGAGGCGTCCAGCGACGCCAGGAGGTGGCGGCGGGAACCGTCCACCGGCCGGTACGCCTCGGGTGTGTGACCGCTCTTGGTGGCCACCACCACGTCCTCGCGGCGCACCGACCCGCGCAGGAGCCGTCCCAGAATCCGCTCGCTCTGGCCGCCCGTGTAGATGTCCGCCGTGTCCACGAGCGTGCCCCCCGCGTTGACGAACGCGGTGAGCTGCTGCCCGGCCTCCTCCTCGGAGGTGTCGTTTCCCCAGCTCATCGTGCCGAGAGCGGTACGAGACACCCAGAGCCCTGATCTGCCCACCTGTCGCTGTTCCATGCGGCGGAGATTACCGTGTTCATCGGAAGTAGGCCCTGGGTACACCTTCGCTGCGTACTGTCGGCAGGGGCCGGACCAGCGCCGACGCGCGACCTCTCGTCGCGCGGGCCGTCCGGGCCGTCACCCCATCTGGTTCGTGTCCGTGCCCCCGGTGGGCTCGGACCCGTCACGAAAGTCCGTACCGAGTGTCCATCTTCGAGGCGGTCGTTCTCGGCCTCATCCAAGGGCTCACCGAGTTCCTGCCAGTATCCTCAAGCGCCCACCTGCGCGTCTTCGCGGCCTTCTTCGGTTGGTCCGACCCTGGTGCGGCCTTCACCGCCGTCAGCCAGATCGGCACCGAACTCGCGGTGGTCGTGTACTTCCGCAGACGGGTGTGGGCGATCATCTCCGTGTGGTGCCGCTCCCTGGTCGACCGGGACCTGCGCGCCGACGTCAACGCGCGTATGGGCTGGTACATCATCCTCGCCACCATCCCCATCGGTGTCCTGGGCCTGCTCTTCGAGGACCAGATCGAGGGCGTCTTCCGGGACCTGCGCCTCATCGCCCTGACCCTCATCGTCTTCGGCCTTCTCCTGGGCGCCGTCGACCACTTCGCCCGCAAGCAGAACGAGCTGGAGGACCTCACCCTCGGCCGGGGCCTGACCTTCGGTCTGTTCCAGACGCTCGCGCTGATCCCCGGCGTCTCCCGTTCGGGCGCCACCATCACCGGTGGCCGTCTGCTCGGCTTCTCCCGACCGGCCGCCGCCGAGTTCGCGTTCCTGCTGGCCATGCCCGCCGTGTTCGCCTCGGGCCTGTACAAGATGCTCGACATCGGAGGCAACGAGTACGCGGGCTGGGGCGCCACCATCGTCGGGACCCTGGTCGCCTTCGTGATCGGCTACGTGGTCATCGCCTGGCTGATGAAATTCATCACCACGCACAGCTTCATGCCGTTCGTCTACTACCGCATCGCCCTGGGCGTGCTCATCATCGTGCTGGTCTCCACGGGCGTCCTGGCCCCGGAGGGCGGAGCCGGAGTCGGCTAGCCGACCGTCCCCGTCCCAGCCTCACCCTCGGACACCCCAGGACGTTCCACTCTCGGGGCGGGCCACCGGTCGCGGTGGCCCGCCCCGAGGCCGTGGCCGACCTACCCTGGTGCCATGGCCACACCTGCTGACACCCCAGCCGACGCCCCCGCCGGGCACCGGGACGCACCAGGCGGAGCGTCCGCGCCCGAGGCGATCACCCTCCTGCTCGTCCGCCACGGAATGACCGACGCCACCGGGCCGCGCCTGGCCGGTCGCGCCCCCGGCATCCACCTCAACGACGTGGGTCGCGACCAGGCCTCCCGCCTGGCCGGACGGCTGGCGGGACTGAGGCCCGCCGCGCTCGTGTCCAGCCCGCTCGAACGCTGCCAGGAGACGGCCGAGGCCGTCGCCGAGCGCCTCGGCACCACCGTCACCACCGACGACAGGTTCGTCGAGTGCGACTACGGCAGCTGGACCGGCCGGACCCTCACCGACCTGTCCGCCGAACCACTGTGGCGGGTGGTCCAGGACCACCCGAGCGCGGCCCGCTTCCCCGGCGGCGAGGCCCTGGCCACGACCTCCGCCCGGGCCGTGGAGGCCGTCCGCGACTGGAACGGCCGACTGCTCGAACAGGCCCCGCCCGGCTCCGCCCCGCCCGTGTACGTGGTGTGCGGCCATGGCGACGTGATCAAGGCGATCATCGCGGACGCCCTGGGTATGCACCTCGACCTCTTCCAGCGCCTGCGCGTGGATCCGTGTTCGGTCACCTCCATCACCTACACGCGGACCCGGCCCTTCCTGAACAAGCTCAACGACACGGGCGAACCCCTGGCCGGGGCCCTGCCCACGGCGGCGGAGACCCGGGGGGACGCGGCGGTCGGCGGCGGGGCGGGCCAGTCGGCCGGAGACGAGTGAGCGGCGCGCGCCCCTCGGGCCCCGCACCGGGGGAACGCGGGGGCGCGGTCAGCGTCGTCGGCCCGGGACACGACCCCGGAACGCGGCCGTATCGCACCGTGTCACCGTCATCCCTTAGGGTGCTGTTCATGCCCGTCTTTCAGTTCAATCCGCCGGAACGGTTCGTCGTCGGAACCGTGGGTCAGCCTGGGGAACGCACCTTCTTCCTCCAGGCCGTCGGCGAGGGTCGTATCACCAGCGTCGTGTTGGAGAAGGCCCAGGTGGAGGCCCTGGCCACCCGAATCGAGGAGCTGCTGGAAGAGGTGCACCGCCGTTTCGGGGCGCCACCGGACGAAGCGGCCCCGCCCGAGGACGACGGTCCGCTGGAACAGCCCATCGAGCAGGACTTCCGGGTGGGCACCCTCGCGCTGGCCTGGGACGCCGAGGCGGCCCGCGTCATCATCGAGGCGCAGGAGATCGACGAGACCGCCACCGAGGAGCTGGTCGAGGACGACGACGAGGAGGAGCTGGAGGTCTTCGCCGAGGAGGCCCCCGCCCACCGCGACGTCCTGCGCGTCTACCTCAGCCCGGGCGAGGCGCGTGCCTTCGCCGACCGCGCGCTGAAGGTCGTCTCCGCCGGTCGGCCCGACTGCCCGCTCTGCGGACGCCCCCTCGACCCGAACGGCCACATCTGCGCGCGCCAGAACGGCTACCGCCCGGACCGTCTCGTCTGAGGGACCTCGTGGACGACGACACCACCGGCTGTCCGACCGCCGCGGACCCGCCCCCCACGGTGACCACGGCGGCCTTCGGCGGGCTCACCCCCGCCGAGGGGCTGGATCTGCTGCGCCGGGGCGAGATCACCGTCAAGGGCCGTCTGACCGCCGCCTCCAACGCGACCCTCTACTGCACGGTCTCCGACGGCACCCGGTCGGCTGTATGCGTGTACAAGCCGGTGGCGGGGGAGCGGCCGCTGTGGGACTTCCCGGACGGCACGCTCGCGGGTCGGGAGGTGTCGGCCCACGCGGTCTCCGAGGCACTCGGCTGGTCCGTGGTGCCGCCCACCGTCCACCGGGACGGCCCCTACGGGGAGGGCATGGTGCAGCTGTGGGTGCACGGCGACACCACCGTCGACCTCGTCGCGCTCTCCCGGGAGACCGAGCACCCGGGGCTGCGCCGGATGGCCGTCCTGGACGCGGTGATCAACAACTCCGACCGCAAGATCGGCCACCTGCTGCCCACGCCCGAGGGGCACCTCTACGGCTGCGACCACGGGGTGTCCTTCGCCGAGGACTACAAGCTGCGCACGGTCCTGTGGCAGTGGCAGGGGCTGCCCCTGACCGACGAGGCGCTGGTGGCCCTGGCCTCGCTGCGCACCCGGCTCCGCGACCCGGACGACCCCCTGGGGGCCGCGCTGGCCCACCACCTGACCGGCCCCGAGGTCTACGCCGTGCGGGCCCGTGTGGACCTGCTCATCCACCACGGCATCCACCCCTACCCCGCCCCCGACTGGCCCTCCGTCCCCTGGCCTCCGGTGTGACCGGTGTGAGCAGTCTCAAGCGCCCAACACGCGGATACCGGCCGGTAGGAATAGCGCCTTAGTGGTCCGTACCTGCACAATGGGCACGTGAGCAACGAGTGGAACTACCTTTTCGACATGGACGGCGTGCTCGTACGCGAGGAGCACCTGATCCCCGGAGCGGACACGCTCATCGCGGAGCTGCGCGAGCAGGGGACCCCGTTCATGGTGTTGACGAACAACTCCATCTACACCCCGCGCGACCTGCGGGCACGACTGCTCAACACCGGGCTGGACATCCCCGAGGAGTCCATCTGGACCTCCGCGCTGGCCACGGCCCAGTTCCTCCAGACCCAGCGCCCCGGTGGCTCGGCCTACGTGGTCGGTGAGTCGGGTCTGACCACCGCCCTGCACAACGTGGGCTACGTGATGACCGAACGCGACCCGGACTACGTGGTGTTGGGCGAGACCCGCACCTACAGCTTCGAGGCCATCACCCGCGCCATCCGCCTGGTGCGCAACGGCGCCCGGTTCATCGCCACCAACCCCGACGAGACCGGGCCCAGCGCCGAGGGGCCGCTGCCCGCGACCGGCGCGGTCGCCGCGCTGATCGAGAAGGCCACCGGCCGCCGCCCCTACTTCGTGGGCAAGCCGAACCCCCTCATGATGCGCTCGGCGCTGCGCAGGATCGGCGCGCACTCGGAGAACACCCTGATGGTCGGCGACCGTATGGACACCGACGTGCTCAGCGGCCTGGAGGCCGGTCTCCAGACGGTC
The DNA here is from genome assembly GCF_018070675.1 of Nocardiopsis sp. B62. Taxonomy (NCBI): domain Bacteria; kingdom Bacillati; phylum Actinomycetota; class Actinomycetes; order Streptosporangiales; family Nocardiopsidaceae; genus Nocardiopsis; species Nocardiopsis sp. B62. The sequence goes on from NZ_JAGPXK010000018.1 coordinate 101,091, forward strand.
CTGGTGCTCTCGGGCATCTCCGGACGCGACACCGCCGACCAGTTCCCCTACCGGCCCACCCGCGTGATCGGCTCGGTCAAGGAACTCGTGGGCCACACCCAGAACCCCTTCGGCACCGGGGCCTGACCGGGCTCCTCCCGAAACACGTTCCCGGAACATGACGACGGGGGCGGTGGACCATGTCCACCGCCCCCGTATCCGTCGTCGGGCAGGCCGTCGGGCCCTCCCAGGGTCAGGCGCTCTGCCGCTGCTTGGCGATCTCCTCGACCTTCGCCGCCTCTTCACGGCGGCGGGCACGGAGCAGTTCCAGCCGCTCGGCGAGAACCTCTTCCAGGTCCTCCATGCTGCGGCGTTCCAACAGCATGTCCCAGTGGGTGCGGACCGGCTTGGTGTTCTTGGGTTCCTCGCCGCCGCCGTCACGGCGCAGTGCGCGGTCGCCGCAGAAACGGCATTCCCATTCGGCGGGGATTTCGGCCTCGGTCGCGAAGGTGACCGAGAAGCGGTGACCCCGGGTACAGTCGTAGGTGACTTCCTGCCGGGGAGCCAGGTCGGTGTTGCGGTCGTTCTCGTAGCTCGTCGCCCCGAGCCGTGTGCCGCGAAGTGCTCGCTCGGCCATCGTGTGGGTGCCTCCAGGCGCTTGTGCGGTCTCGCGGGGTGTAACGCGTCGGTCCACGTCAAGATTCCCCACTGACCTGAGGTCGAACCTCCTCGGCGGACGCGGGAGCCCGCCCGATGCGTGAGGGCCCGCCCCGCCGGGCCGGTCCGGTGGTGGTGACCTGCACCACTCCGGATGTCCGGCCCTCGAAGTCGCCGACCCCGCTCCGGCCCACCCGATCCCCGGTCCCACGCCGCCAGTCCGTCGTGCCGCCGCGCGGTACCCGGATCGCCGCTGTTCGCGGTCGCGGGGGTGGCGACGGTGGATTTTCGGACGGCTTCGTATTCGCGCGTTCGTGCAGTTCAGGAAAGGTTCTTGGGTTTCGTCCGGTGTTCCGTGTCGATTCCCCGGATGGACGCTTCCCGGCTCGGTGCGGAGTTGTGCGGGTCTTCAGTCGGTATCACTAACTTTGTCGGCTAACTCCGGTATTCGTCATTGTTCTGACATGGGAGCCGGTTGGGTCAAGTGGTATCTTTGCTCGCTGTGTGAACAAAGGGCAGGTTGAAGGCCTTAAGGCTGCCTATGTAACACAACAGTGCACGTGGGCTGAGGATGCCCGTTCGGCGTGCTCTTCGGCGTGTGCAAATAGTGAGGACGTGTCCGGACATGGAGCGCCATGACTGACCAAACCCCCCGTCCCGACGGAGTGCCGCCAGCGAGGTCGACCGCCCCGCGCTGGCTGCTCGTCCTGGTGCCGGCCCTGCCAGCCTGGGGGTGGGCGCTCTGGGCCACCCGACCCGACGGGTGGATCCCGGTCCTGGCCGCCGGAGGGGTCGCGCTCGCGCTGATCCTCGTCCTGGCTCTCCTCCTGGCGCGCAGGGACCGTCAGGTCGCCGAGCTCCGGGCCCGAGTGGACACGGCCCGCACCGAGACCGCCGCCCTCTCCACGGAACTGCTGCCCCGCATGGTCGAGCAGCTGCGGTCCGGCGACTCCGCCGACACCGTCCTGCACCGGATGCCCGACGTCGCCGACCCCGCGATCTCCGCCGTCCTGCGGAGCGTGGCCAGCGAGGTCTCCGCCTCCGAGCGCCGCCGCTCCGCCGCCATGGCCGCCTGCGCGACCGCCGCGGGACGGGTCCAGGCACTGTCCACCACCATGCTCGCCGACCTGCGCCGCATGCAGGAACGCCACGGTGACGGCGACGCCGGGGCCGACGTCCTCGGTGACCTCATGCAGCTGGACCACACCACCGCGCAGACCGGCCGGGTCGCCGACAGCATCGCGATCCTCACCGGTGCGCGGTCGGGGCGTCGCTGGGGTCGCGCCATCCCCATGGAGAGCGTCCTGCGCGGCGCCATGGGCCGGATCGGCGCCTACCAGCGAGTACGCACCCACAGCGTCACCAACCTGGCGGTCGCCGGGTTCGCCGCCGAGGGCGTCATCCACGCCCTCGCCGAGATCCTCGACAACGCGGCCAAGTTCTCCCCGCCCACCGCCGAGGTCCACGTCCACGTGGAGGAGGTGCAGGCCGGGATCGCCGTCATGGTCGAGGACGGAGGCCTCGTCATGGGGGAGGAGGCGCTGCGCCGGGCCCGCGCGGCGGTCCGCGACGGCCTCGACATCACCACCATCTCCGGGACCCGCCTGGGACTGTCGGTCGTCGGCCGCATCGCCCAGCGCTACGGTCTCGAGGTCTCCTTCCGCTCCTCCTCCAGGGGCGGCACAGCCGTGGTCCTGCTCCTGCCGCAGCGCATCGTCAAACCGCTGACCGCCAGCGTCCCCGCACAGCCGATCACCGTTCCCGAGCCCTCCTCCCGCGAGACGGCGGCCCCTCCCGCAGACACGGCCCCCGCTCCCAGGGCGGACAGCGGGCTGCCCTTGCGTCGCCGGGGGCAGTCCCTCGCGGCGGCGGAACGCAACCGGCCCGCTCCCAAGGAGGCCGGTCCCCGCACCCCCTCCACGGGGTTCGGCGCGTTCCGCTCCGCCGTGCGCGGCCAGGAGACGACCGACTCACCGAAGGAAACATGATGGACCTCAAGACGCTGACCTGGCTGCTCGAAGGCCTGCTGGAACGCACCCCCGGCACCCGCCACGCGCTGGTGCTCTCCCGGGACGGCCTCAAGCTGTGCCACACCGCCGGACTGGGCAACGACAGCGCAGACCACCTGGCCGCGATCGCCGCGGGGGTGCAGAGCCTTGCGCACAGCGCCTCGGTGGAGTTCGGCGACGGCCGGGGCGGGGTCCGACAGGCGATGGCCGAGTTCTACGGAGGTCTCCTCTTCATCGTCGAGGCGGGGCACGGCACCCACCTGGCGGTCATCACCAACGGGGAGGCCGAACCTGGGCTGGTCGGCCACAACATGAACGAACTGGTCGAGCAGATGGGTGAGCACCTGACCACGCCGTCCCGAGCCGGGGCCGAAGCGGAGTGAGTCCGTACCGACGGGAGAGCCCCGACCGGCTCTACATCATCACCTCGGGCCGCAGCCGCGGCGGCGACGAGTCCCTGGACGCCGTCACCCTCATCGTCACGGAGAGCGCCCCCGTCCCCGGCATGCAGTCCGAGCACGCCGCCATCCTGCGCCTGTGCGTGAGCCCCATGGCGGTGGTGGAGGTCGCCGCGCACCTGCGCCTGCCCGTGGCGGTCACCCGCATCCTGCTCACCGACCTCCTCGACACCGGCCGGGTGAGCGCCCGCCACCCGGCACCGGCGCCCTCACCGGCGCACCCCCTGGCCTCCCCGGACGTGTTGGAGAAGGTGCTCGTTGCACTCCACAACCTCTGAACCCGCTCACACCGACCAGCAGGTGACCCCGCTGGCGGACAGCACCGAACAGGCCCTGAAGATCGCCGTGGTCGGCGGTTTCGGGGTCGGCAAGACCACCATGGTCAGCTCCGTCAGCGAGATCCGCCCGCTGACCACTGAGGAGACCATGACCCGGGCCGGGGCGGGCATCGACGACCTGGAGGGGGTCGAGGGCAAGCGCACCACCACCGTGGCCTTCGACTTCGGCCGGATCACCCTCGACGCCACCTCGGTCCTCTACCTGTTCGGCGCTCCCGGACAGGAACGCTTCTGGTTCCTGTGGGACCGGCTGTTCACCGGTGCGCTGGGCGCGGTCGTCCTGGTCGACACACGGCGTCTGGAGGACTGCTTCTACGCCATCGACCGCCTGGAGGACCAGGGCACGCCCTTCGTCGTGGCGCACAACGACTTCGGCGAGTCCGAGCACTCCCTCGAGGACGTCCGCACCGCCCTGGACCTGGACCCGGGCATCCCCCTGCTGCGCTGTGACGCCCGAGAGCGAGGCTCGGCCAAGAAGGTGCTCATCGCCCTGGTGGAACACGTGCGTTCCCTGATCACGGAAGGTCCCCGATGACCGGCTGCCCCGTCCGGATGTACGGACCCGAGTTCCAGTCCGACCCGGGCGGTCTCTACGAGAGGATGCGGGCCGAACACGGGCCGGTCGTGCCCGTGCGGATGGAGGGCGACATCCCCGCGTGGCTGGTCGTCGGCTACCGGGAACTGCACCAGGTGATGAACGACACCACCGTGTTCGCGCGCAGTTCCAGCCGCTGGAACGCGTGGCACCTGGTCCCCGCCGACTGGCCGATGCTGCCCATGGTGATCCAGCTGCCGTCGGTGCTCTACACCGAGGGGACCGAGCACCGCCGCCGCACCGGTGCGCTCACCGACGCCCTGTCCGGCACCGACCTGCACGAGCTGCGCACCACCACCGCGCGCATGGCCGACCGGCTCATCGACGCCTTCTGCGCCACCGAGGGCACGGACCTGCGCACCTCGTACACGGCACGGCTGCCCGCGCTCGTGCTCAGCTGGATGTACGGGCTGGACGACGTGCGCGGCGACCACCTCGCCGACAACATGAACACCATGATCGACGGCGGCCCCGACGCCATGGTCGCCCAGCAGACGCTGATGGCCGCCATGAGCGAGCTGGTCGCGGACCGTCGTGCCAGGCCCGGCCCGGACGTGGTCTCCCGGCTGCTCGACCACCCCGCCGGGTACAGCGACGAGGAGGCGGTCCCGGAGCTCATCGTCCTGCTGGGCGGCGGCAACCAGCCGACCGCCGAGTGGCTGGGCAACGCACTGCGGCTGATGTTCACCGACGACCGTTTCGGCGCGTCCATCGCCGGCGCCCGCAACAGCGTGCAGGAGGCCCTCAACGAGGTCCTGTGGGAGGACACCCCCACCCAGATCCACGCCGGGCGCTTCGCCGCGCACGACGTCGAGCTGGGAGGCCAGCTCATCCGGCAGGGCGACCTCGTGCTCCTCGGGATCTCCGGCGCCAACCGGGACCCGCTCGTGCGCTCCACGGCGGGCCGGATCGGTGACCGGGGCAGCCAGGCCCACCTGTCGTTCTCGCACGGACCCCACCAGTGCCCCTACCCGGCCCGGGAGATCGCCGAGATCATCGCCGTCACCGGCGTCGAGGTGCTGGTCGACCGGCTCCCCGACATCGAACTCGCCGTTCCCGCCGAGGACCTGCGCTGGCGCCCCTCCCCGTGGGTGCGGGGGGTCGCCTCCCTGCCCGTGACCTTCACCCCGACCGAACCGTACGGGGGCCTCTGACCGCAACGGCCCCCGCGTGCCCCCGATCCCCGCGTACCCCCACCTTCCCCCCCGTACCGACCCGAGGAGTGCACCGTTGTCCTGCCCCGTTGAGCATGGATCCGGCGGAATCGTCACGCTGGACCCCTACGTCAAGAACCTGCGAGCCGAGCGCGAGTACCTCCACGCCGCCGGACCGGTCACCCGCGTGGAGCTGCCCGACGGGGTGACCGCCTGGGCCGTCACCCGGCACGAGGCCGCCCGCGCGGCGCTGACCGACCCCCGGCTGGTGAAGGACATCGCCCACTGGGAGGACTTCCAGAAGGGCCGCGTCCCCGAGGCGTGGCCGCTGATGAGCACCATCCCGCCCACCCCCACCAACCTCCTGGGTACCGACGGCGCGGAGCACAAGCGCCTGCGCCTGCTCACCGCCAAGGCCTTCTCGGCCCGCAGCGTGGAGCGCCTGCGCCCGAGGATCCACGACCTGACCGTCGAGCTGCTGGACGGTCTGGAAGCCGGGGCCCACGAGCCACTGGATCTCAAGAACGAGTTCGCCTTCAAGCTCCCCATGAGCGTGATCGGTGAGCTCTACGGCGTGGACGCGGCCGAACACGGCTACCTGCGCGACATGTACGTGAAGTTCTTCAGCGCGGTCACCGGACCCGAGGAGTTCCTGGAGACCTACGCGACCCTGGAGCGCTACTACGAGGGCATGATCGCGGACAAGCGCGCCAACCCGGGCGAGGACCTGACCACCGAACTCCTCAACACCGGTGAGAACGGTGACGCCCTCACCGACCTGGAGGTGCGCGGAACCCTCCAGGTGGTCGTGGCGGCCGGGCACGAGACCACCGTCAACCTGCTGTGCAACGCCGTGCGCGCGCTGCTGGCCCACCCCGAGCAGTTCGACCTGGTCAAGGAGGGCAGGGTCGGCTGGGACACGGTGGTGGAGGAGACCCTGCGCTTCGACCCGCCCACCTCCAACATGATCTTCCGGTTCGCCACGGAGGACGTGGAGCTGGGTGGGCAGACCATCCGCAAGGGTGAGGCCCTGATGACCTCCTACGGCGCGATCAGTCGCGACCGCGACGAGCACGGCGAGGAGCCGCACCCGGACTCCTTCGACCTGACCAGGGAGAAGGGGCGCCACATCTCCTTCGGGTACGGGCCGCACGTGTGCCCGGGCTCCCACCTGGCCCGGATGGAGGGACAGATCGCCCTGCCCCTGCTGTTCGAGCGCTTCCCCGACCTCAGGCTCGCCGTCGCGGACGGGGAACTGGAGAACCACCCCTCCATCGTCGTCAACAGCTTGAAGGAACTGCCGGTCCTGCTGCGTCCGTAGGTCGGGCAAGGAGCGTTCGAGGTCCCCGGGGCCGTTCCGCCAGCGACGGAGCGGCCCCGGTCGGCGGGCGGGGCCGCCCCGCGCCGGGTCATGGTCGGCAGCGGGGATCCAAGGACATGCCCAGAAGTGCATTAAAGCGGACAATTGCGGGGTCGCCCGCAAGCCCTGAAGTACCACGCCCGTGAAACGGGGACCGGGGCCGCCGACGGTGTCGGCGGCCCCGGTCGCGTGCCCGTGGGCCCGCTGGGGAGTGAGTGGGGTCAGGCCTTCGCGGGGGCGCTGTCCGTGCCCTCGCGGGGCCCGTCCTCCGAGCCGTCCGGGAGCCCGGAGGACTCAGCGGGCGCCTCGCCGCCTGGAGACCGCGAACCCCTCCGCCCGGACCCCAGGACGTTGAAGACCACGTTGAGGACCAGCGCGGAGGCGGTCGCGGTGACGATGCCCGAGTGCAGGATCATCGTGGCCCAGTCCGGGAAGGTCGCGAAGAAGTCGGGCGAGACGATCGACAGGACGCCGAAGCCGAGCGAGACGGCCACGATCACCATGTTCTGGTTGTCCTCGTAGTCCACCCTGCCGAGCGTCTGGATCCCGGCGGCCGCCACCGAACCGAACAGCACCAGCCCGGCGCCGCCCAGGACGGGGGAGGGGATCATCGCGACGACCCGGCCCAGGATCGGGAAGAGGCCCATGACGAGCAGCAGGACGGCGCCAGCGGCCACCACGTAGCGACTCCGCACCTTGTTCAGCGCGATCAGGCCGATGTTCTGGCTGAACGTGCTGCCCGGGAAGGAGTTGAACAGCGGCCCGACGACCGCCGTCGCGGCGTCGGCGCGCAGGCCGTCGGCCAGTCGGCGGCCGTCCACCTTGCTGCCCACGACCGCGCTCACCGCGAGGATGTCGGCCATGCCCTCGGACAGGATCACGATCATCATGACGCACATGGTGATGATCGCGGCGATCTGGAACTCCGGCGGGCCGAAGTAGAAGGGCGTGGGCAGCGAGAAGACCGGGCCCGTGCCGACCGAGCCGAAGTCGACCGCCCCGATGGCGGCGGCCAGCAGTGTGCCCAACACCATGCCCAGGAGGATGGAGGCGCGGCCCCACACCCCGCGCAGCACCCTGGACAGCACCAGGATGATGAGCAGGGTCGACCCGCCCAGCAGCAGGTTCGTGTCGGAGGGGGCGCCGGTCTCGCTGTTGTCGGTGATCCAGCCGATCGCGACGGGGATCAGGGAGAGGCCGACGACGGTGATCACGCTGCCGGTGACCACCGGGGGGAAGAAGCGGATCAGGCTGGCCATCACCGGTGCGATGAGGATGCCGAACAGACCGGCGACGATCGAGGCGCCGAAGACAGCGGGCAGGCCGCTGGACTCACCGATGGCGGTCATCGCGGTGATCGGGATGAACGACGCGCCGATCACCAGCGGCATGCGCATACCGAAGCGCCACACCCCCAGGGTCTGGACGAGAGTCATCAGACCGGCGACCAGCAGGGCCGCGCTGATGATCAGACCCGTCTCCAACGGGTCCAACCCCACTGCGGCGGCCATGATGAGCGGCGGAGTCACGACTCCGGCGTACAGCGCGAGGATGTGCTGGACGCCGTAGGTGACCAGGAACCGCAGCGGCGGACGCTCGTCCTCGGGCCGCGCTGCGGCGTCGGGGGCCCGGTCGTCGGACACGGTGTCCGAGCCGCCCTTGGGGAACTTCATCGTGGTGGGGCCTTCCGGTGTGGATCGGTCGCGTTCCAAATCATCGGATGATCTGAATTGACATGCAAATTCGGGGGGTATGGCTGGAGAAACACACAAAAGCGCACGGAGTCGACCTCGTCACCGTGTGTGGTGTGGGCCGATGGTGGGGCTGTCATCCCGAGCCCGCGCCGAGCCCCGTACCTCCCTTCCCCACGGGCTTCCCGAGAGCGGTGGGGTCCCAGGACACGCCTCGGGGCCCGGCCGTGGACACACCCACGACCGGGCCCCGACGTGACGAAGAACGCCCTCCGGTACCCGTCGCAGCCCCGCGCGACGGGTGCCCCGGACTCACCCCCGGGCACCACCGCCCAGGACCCGCTGGACCAGGTCGGGAGCGAGGGTGCCGTACCCGGTCGCCGCCCACACGCTGTGCTGGGCGGGCACCGCGTAGTAGGGCGTCGGCTGGCCATGGGAGGAGTCCAGGACGGCCCTCGGAGGCACGTGGGCACGCAGGTCGCGTCGGCAGTCGGCGCAGGCCTGGACCGACGTCGCACGAGGACTGGCCGGTACCCGCAGGCTGGTCCGGGCCGTCTCACCCCGGTGCCGGGGGTCGAAGAAGCAGTGCCTGGGAGCGGGGCGGCCGTTCAGCGCCGCCTCACAGTGGTCCAGGAGCACGCGCACCCCGACCAGGTCGGACACGTCCCCGGCGGTGTCCAGCACACGCGCCGCCGCTTCGTAGGCGGCCAGGGCGTCCGACGCGCGTTCGCGTGAGCCCTTGAACCTGGCCACCCTGCGGCCGTAGGAGGGCAGGACCCGAGTCAGATCCAGGCGCAGTTCCTCGTGGGCGGCGGAGTCCACCGAGTCGACCACCGCCTCGGAGAGCGGGACGACCCGGACCGGTCGGTGCGCGCGCCGACGCAGACCCCACACGGCGAGGCCCACCAGCGGGAGCGCGGCGAGCAGCACGACCACGAGGGAGAGTGCGCGACCACCCGGGTCACGGTCCGACGGCATCCGTTCGTACTCGCATGTCGGCGTAGAACCCCGGTGACTCCTCGCTGGGGTGGGCGTGGGCCGGTGCGGCGGAGGCCGCGACCACGAGCGCGACGAGGGAGAACAGCAGCGGCAGGGGGCTCCAGCGGCCTGGGGGATACGGCATGGGGTGCCTTCTTCTCATTTTCTGTTGTTTTGTACCAGAATATGTCGCGCCTGCCGCCGAGGTGCAGCCCGCCTTCTACCTGGCTCTACGGACCCGGGTCTCGTCCCACACCGGCTCGTCCGCCTCGTACACCCGACCATCGGCGCCGAACACCACGAAACGGTCGAAGCCCCGCGCGAACCAGCGGTCGTGCGTGACCGCCAGAACCGTCCCCTGGTAGGCGTCCAGGGCCGCCTCCAACGCCTCCGCCGAGACCACGTCGAGGTTGTCCGTGGGTTCGTCGAGCAGCAGCATCGTGGTGCCCGACAGCTCCAGCAACAGCACCTGGAACCGGGCCTGCTGGCCTCCGGAGAGGGTGTCGAACGGCTGCTCGGCGCTGAGGGCCAACTCGTAGCGGTCCAGGGCCCGGCCCGCCTCGTCCCGGGGCAGGCCCCGGCGGTGGCCCTGACCGCTGTGCAGGATGTCCAGCAGCGTGCGCCCCAGGAACTCCGGGTGCTCGTGGGTCTGCGCGAACCAACCCGGCAGCACCCGGGCGCCCAACCGGGCCCGCCCGGTGTGCGGAACCGGTGCGATCCCGGCCCGCTCCTCCTCCGGGACCAGCGAGGACTCGGGGTCGTCGCCACCACCGGCGAGCAACCGCAGGAAGTGCGACTTGCCCGAACCGTTGGAGCCCAGCACCGCGACCCGCTCGTCGTACCAGACCTCCAGGTCGAAGGGGCGCATCAGCCCGGTCAACTCCAGCTTCTCGCACACCAGGGCGCGCTTGCCGGTGCGCCCGCCGCGCAGTCGCATCCGCAGGTTCTGGTCCCGGGGCTGCTGCTGGGGCGGCCCCGCCTCCTCGAACCGGCTCAACCGGGTCCGCGCCGACTGGTACCGCGTGGCCATGTCCGAGTTGTAGGAGGCCTTCTGCTTGTACATGGACACCAGCGCCCTGAGTTTGGCGTGCTCCTCGTCCCAGCGTTTGCGCAGCTCGTCCAGGCGGGCGAACCGCTCGCGCCGGGCCTCGTGGTAGGTGTCGAAGGCCCCGCCGTGCACCCACGTGTCGTTGCCCGCCGCGCCCAGCTCCACCGTGACGATCCGGTCGGGGACCCGGCTGAGCAGCTCGCGGTCATGCGAGACGAACAGGACCGACTTGGGGGTGGCGCGCAGCGCCTCCTCCAGCCAGCGCTTCCCGGGCACGTCGAGGTAGTTGTCCGGCTCGTCCAACAACAGGACCGGCGCCGGTCCGCGCAGCAGCGCCTCGACGACCAGCCGTTTCTGTTCACCGCCGGAGAGCGTGCGCACCTCCCGCCACCGGCAGCGTTCGTAGGCCACGCCCAGGGCGGCCACGCAGCACTGGTCCCACACCACCTCGGCCTCGTAGCCTCCGGCGTCGCCATACCGGGTGATCGCCTCCGCGTAGCGCATCTGCGTGGCCTCGTCCTCGGAGAGCATCATGGCCCCCTCGGCCGCCTCCAGGTCCGCGTGGGCCCGGCGCACCGGTGCGGGGGCGACCGACACCAGGAGTTCGTGCACGGTGGTGGCGTCGCGCACGTGTCCCACGAACTGCGGCATCACCCCCAGTTCGCCGTCGACGGTGACCGCGCCCGACTGGGGCGTGAACTCACCGCGCACCAGACGCAGCAGGGTGCTCTTCCCCGCGCCGTTGGCGCCCACGAGCGCGGTCTTGGAACCCTCGCCGACCCGGAACGACACCCCGTCCAGCAGCACCCTCCCGTCGGGGAGGGTGTGTGTCACCTGGTTGACGTCGACGTAGCCCACGACCGCTCTTCCTGTTGCCCATGATGGCGCGCACGCTCCGGCGGCGCGGAAGGTCAGCGTTCCACGCGAGTTCAAGCCCCGGCAATCGGTTTTCCCTGGAAGGAGCGGGCCCGGACCTTAAGAGTCCCTTAGCTGACACCTAAGGTCCGGTGAAACCCGCTGTGTGCCCGTTCACCCCTGTTCTAGGTTCTTCTCGCCGGTCAGTGAACCGGTGTGTTCGGGGACGACGAGGTCCCCGAACCCGAAGGCGCGGAGAAAGGCGGCGGGGTGACTCTCACACAGGGAGCTGCGGGCACACACGAGGCGACGGGGGCGGCCCCGGCACATCGGGCCTGTTGCGCCGAACCCCGCGAGCGCCCGGTCCCGATCGAGCGCATGTCGATGCTCTCCAACCAGGCCTCCGTGGCGCTGCTGGGCCCGGACGCGCGCCTGCTCTGGTTCTGCCACCCCGAGCCGGACTCCAACGCCCTGTTCGCCGAGGTCCTGGGTGGCCGTCAGGCCGGGGTCTTCGCGATCTCGCCCGCCCACGGGCGGATGCCGCTGGGCCAGCGCTACCTGCCGGGCACGATGACCGTGCGCACCCGCTGGTCCCGCCTGGAGGTCACCGACTACCTCGCCCACGACACCGAGCCCGGACGTACGGACCTGGTCCGCGTCGTCGAGGGTTCGACGCCCGTGACCGTCGAGTTCGCCCCGCGTCCCGACTTCGGCCGCGCCCCGGTCCGGATCGTCGCCGAGGACGACGGACTACGCGTCCACGGGGCGGACTTCCCCCTGGTCCTGCGTTCGCCGGGCGTGCGGTGGCACATCGAGTCCGAGGACGGAGGGGACACCGCCCGGGCCACCCTCGAACCGGTCCAGAGTGAACCGGTGGTGCTGGAGCTGCGCTGCGGCACCGACTCCCTGACCGCGCACCCCGTGCCCGAGACCCGACGCCGCGAGGACGGCGAGGGCGCCTGGACCGGTTGGCTGTCCGGGGTGGAGCTGCCCCTCACCCAGCGGGATCTGGTGGCCCGTTCGGCGCTGACTCTGCGGGGTCTGTGCACCCCCACCGGGGGTGTCATGGCCGCCGCGACCACCTCCCTGCCCGAGGAGATCGGCGGCGTCCGTAACTGGGACTACCGCTACTGCTGGCTCCGCGACGGCGCACTCACCGTCCAGGCCCTGGTCACCCTGGGCTCCACCACCGAAGCCGAAGCCTTCCTGGACTGGGTCCACCGCGTCGTGGACTCCCTGC